>NZ_JBVJYM010000082.1:0-1059 GCF_055600495.1 Streptomyces sp. NPDC038213 | reverse complement strand
CTTCAGAACTAACACAGTGGACGCGAGCAACTGAGGACAAGCCCTCGGCCTATTAGTACCAGTCAGCTCCACCCGTTACCGGGCTTCCACATCTGGCCTATCAACCCAGTCGTCTACTGGGAGCCTTACCCTCTCAAGGAGGTGGGAATACTAATCTTGAAGCAGGCTTCCCGCTTAGATGCTTTCAGCGGTTATCCCTCCCGAACGTAGCCAACCAGCCATGCCCTTGGCAGGACAACTGGCACACCAGAGGTTCGTCCGTCCCGGTCCTCTCGTACTAGGGACAGCCCTTCTCAATATTCCTACGCGCACAGCGGATAGGGACCGAACTGTCTCACGACGTTCTAAACCCAGCTCGCGTACCGCTTTAATGGGCGAACAGCCCAACCCTTGGGACCGACTCCAGCCCCAGGATGCGACGAGCCGACATCGAGGTGCCAAACCATCCCGTCGATATGGACTCTTGGGGAAGATCAGCCTGTTATCCCCGGGGTACCTTTTATCCGTTGAGCGACGGCGCTTCCACAAGCCACCGCCGGATCACTAGTCCCGACTTTCGTCCCTGCTCGACCCGTCGGTCTCACAGTCAAGCTCCCTTGTGCACTTACACTCAACACCTGATTGCCAACCAGGCTGAGGGAACCTTTGGGCGCCTCCGTTACCCTTTGGGAGGCAACCGCCCCAGTTAAACTACCCATCAGACACTGTCCCTGATCCGGATCACGGACCGAGGTTAGACATCCAGCACGACCAGAGTGGTATTTCAACGGCGACTCCACAACCACTGGCGTGGCTGCTTCAAAGTCTCCCACCTATCCTACACAAGCCGAACCGAACACCAATATCAAACTGTAGTAAAGGTCCCGGGGTCTTTCCGTCCTGCTGCGCGAAACGAGCATCTTTACTCGTAGTGCAATTTCACCGGGCCTATGGTTGAGACAGTCGAGAAGTCGTTACGCCATTCGTGCAGGTCGGAACTTACCCGACAAGGAATTTCGCTACCTTAGGATGGTTATAGTTACCACCGCCGTTTACTGGCGCTTAAGTTCTCAGCTTCGC
>NZ_JBVJYM010000081.1:0-1284 GCF_055600495.1 Streptomyces sp. NPDC038213 | reverse complement strand
GGGACTGCTGCGTGATCGGGTGACAGTTGGGGTTTACGCAGCGAGTGCTGTGTGAGGGGCCATGATGGTTTCGTACTCGACGGGCGTCAATCGGCCCAGGCGGACCTGGCGCCGTCTGCGGTGGTAGGTGCGCTCGATCCAGGTCACGATGGCGATCCGGAGTTCGTTTCTGGTCCGCCAGGGTCGGCGGTCCAGGACGTTCTTCTGCAGCAGCGCGAAGAAGCTCTCCATGGCCGCGTTGTCGCCTGCCGCACCGACTCTGCCCATCGAGCCGATAAGGCTGTGACGTGCGAGAACGGCCCCGTACTTCCTTGCGCGGAATTGAGATCCGCGATCGGAGTGGACGATGCATCCGGCGACCTGGCCGCGGCGGGCGACGGCGGATTCCAGGGCGGAGACCGCGAGGCTGGACTTCATCCTCGCGTCGATGGAGTAGCCCACGATCCGGCCGGAGTAAACGTCCTTGACCGCGCACAGGTAGAGCTTGCCCTCGCCGGTGGCGTGTTCGGTGATGTCGGTGAGCCACAGCCGGTTCGGGCCCGGGGCGGTGAAGTCGCGCCGGACCCGATCGTCGTGGACGGGCGGTCCCGCCTTGGCGTTCTTGCCGCGGCCTTTGCGTTTCCCGAACACGCTCCACCAGCGGTTGTCGCGGCAGATTCGCCATCCGGTCCGCTCGGCCATCGCCTGGCCGGCTGCCCTTGCCTCGTCGACGAGGAAGCGGTGGCCGAACTCCGGATCGTCTCGGTGGGCGTCGAACAGGGCGTTGGCCCGGTGGGCCTCGGTCAGTTCCGCGTCGGTGACCGGTGAGGCCAGCCACCGGTAGTAGGGCTGGCGGGCCAGACCCAGTACCCGGCACGTCACCGCCACCGGCACCCTTGCAGGGGCATCGGCGGCGGCCAGCTCGCGGACGAGCGGGTACATCATTTTGCCGGCAGGTTCGCCTGTGACAGATAGGCCGCGGCCTTCCTCAGGACCTCGTTCTCCTGCTCGAGCATCCGGATCCGCTTGCGGGCCTCGCGCAGCTCGGCCGACTCGGCCGACGCCGTCGCCGGCCTGGTGGTGGTGTTCTCGGTCTGGGCGTGGCGCAGCCACTTCGTCAGCGAGGCCGGGTGGACTCCGAAGTCGGCGGCCACCTGTTCCAGCGTGACACCGGGCTCGCGGTTGCGTGCGACCCGCACGACGTCCTCGCGGAACTCCTTGGGATAGGGCTTGGGCACGACAACATCCTTCCAGGCCGCTTCTCAGCAAGCCAGGTCAGGTGTCACTCAACCCTGCAGCAGTCCC
>NZ_JBVJYM010000080.1:0-1285 GCF_055600495.1 Streptomyces sp. NPDC038213 | reverse complement strand
TGGGCTTGATCCGCTTTGACGGACATCGGAGATCAGGGGCTTGGGCCCCGGAAGGATGATGTCCATCATGGAGAGCATGGGGAAGAAGAAGCCGCGTCCTCGCCGCTCGTTCACGCCGGAGTTCAAGGCCGAGATCGTCGAGCTGTGCCGGCGGGGTGACCGCTCGGTCGGTCAGGTCGCCAAGGACTTCGACCTGACCGAGACCGCGGTGCGGGACTGGGTCAAGCAGGCCGAGGTCGACGCGGGCGAACGAGATGGGCTGACCAGCAGCGAACGCGAGGAGCTTGCCGCGCTGCGGCGGGAGAACCGCCGGCTGCGGGAGGACGTGGACATCCTCAAGCGTGCGACGGCTTTCTTCGCGAAGGAGACCCGGTGACGGTGCACCCGTTCATCGAGGCGGAGAAAGCCACAGGTCACAACGTCAAGCGGGCGTGTGAACTGCTCCAGGTCTCCCGAGCCGCCTTCTACGCCCGCCGCACCGGCGTTCCTGGTCCCCGCGCGGTGCGGGACGCCGAGCTGACCGAGCAGATCACCGCCGTCCATGAACGGTCCCGGGGGACCTACGGGGCCCCGCGCGTCCACGCCGTCCTTCAGCAGCAGGGTGAGGAGTGCGGGCGCCGCAGGGTGGCCCGGCTCATGCGCCGGGCCGGACTGGCCGGCCGGCACCGCAGGCGACGGCACCGGACCACGATCCCCGACCCGCACGCGGCCACCCGCCCTGATCTGGTCCTGCGCGACTTCCGCCCCGACCTGGCTGCGGTCGACAGCCGCTGGTGCGGCGATATCACCTACATCGCCACCGGCGAGGGCTGGCTCTACCTGGCCACCGTCATCGACATCGCCTCCCGCCGCGTCGTGGGCTGGGCCACCGCCGACCACTTGCGAACCGAACTGGTCACAGACGCACTGAGGGCCGCGTTGAGGACTCGCCGCCCGGCCGGTCCGGTGATCTTCCACTCGGACCGCGGCTGCCAGTACACCAGCCGTGAATTCGCCTGCCTGGCCGCCGAGTTCAGAGTCAGGCTCTCGGTCGGCCGCACCGGGCAGTGCTGGGACAACGCGCTGGCCGAGTCCTTCTTCTCCACCTTGAAGAACGAACTGGGCGACGCCCGCCCCTGGCCCAGCCGGACCGCCGCCCGAACCGCGATCTTCGAGTGGATCGAAAGCTGGTACAACTTGCAGCGGCTGCACAGCAGCCTTGGCTACCGCAGTCCGGCCGACTACGAGGCCGCCCTCGCGGCCTGACCACCACACCGATGGTGTCCGTCAAAGCGGAACAAGCTCA
>NZ_JBVJYM010000079.1:0-1310 GCF_055600495.1 Streptomyces sp. NPDC038213 | reverse complement strand
ACTCCTTGGGATAGGGCTTGGGCACGACAACATCCTTCCAGGCCGCTTCTCAGCAAGCCAGGTCAGGTGTCACTCAACCCTGCAGCAGTCCCCAGGTCACCTGGCCGCTTCGGTGATCCTCGCAGCCTGCGAGCAAGCCTTCAGCCACGAGGGCCTCGGCCTTTCTGTGCACGAAGTGGTGCGCCTGGTCTCATCCGCCGACAGCACCGCATACAGCGTGGCCTACCTCGCCTGCCTTCTCGTGAGCCGGGCACAAGACCAGCAGGTTGCGGCGACCGCGCCGGGCCTGGCCCGTGCCTGCTGGGACAGCGGCGCCTACCACCTGCGGCTGGCCGCCCTCGACCTCATAATGTACGTACGGTTGTCAGCTGACGACGCAACCCACGACCGCCTCGTCAGCCTCCTCGACGAACTCAACCCCAACCACCCGGCCCTGGTCAGCTCCCTGGCCGAAATACGGGAACTGTACGGCCAACCACAGACAACCGAGACGGCCGCCAGCATCACCAAACGGATACATGCCACCCTCAAGCTGGCCGATGACCCGGCCGACAAACTCCACTCTTTGCTGCCGAACTTCGCCCCTGCTAGCGCTTACGGCATCTTCACCAATCAGTTCGAGTTCGTCGGTGCCGCACCGTACCGTGAAGCCATAGAGGACTTGGATCCTGAGACTGGCCACCGTCTGCTCGGGCTGGCAGGACTCCAAACCGACCTCACGATGTGGATGCCCATAGTCCTCTCCGAACTCATGCCCGCGCCTGCCAGCGTGGCACTACCAGCCTTCGAGTGCTGGGCAGCCCGGCTCGACCCCACCGACCAGGACACCGTCGCCGCCCACCTCCTCGGCATCGCGGGCTGCGCCCGTCACGGACACCCCCTGCCCCAGCTCTCAGGCCACGACGGACCTACTGGGGAAGCCTGGACCTGCTACGGCCAGATGCTGTGGGCCCTCCACCATCCTCAGCTCTCAGAAAGCCAGGTCGAGCAGCACTGCGCGCCTCAGTGGCAGCGCCTGATCCACGACATTCCAGAAGCGGCAGCGGAGCCGGTCCACTGGATCACAACGGCGTACCACGAACCAGCGGTCTCGGTCTGGCAGCGCCTGATCGTCCGTTTCCCCAACGAGGTACGCACAGTTCTGGAGTACGCGGTTTTCCACCGAGGCCAGCGGGCAGTCGTCTCCGACCCGTTCCTCAACCCCACCCAGAGGTTCTGGGCTTGATCCGCTTTGACGGACATCGGAGATCAGGGGCTTGGGCCCCGGAAGGATGATGTCCATCATGGAGAGCATGGGGAAGAAGAAGCCG
>NZ_JBVJYM010000078.1:0-1333 GCF_055600495.1 Streptomyces sp. NPDC038213 | reverse complement strand
CGACGAGCCGCCGCCGGTCGAGCAGGGTGACGGCCTGGGCGGCGAAGGCGCCGAGGAGGCGGCGGTCCTCGGCGGGCAGCACGCGGCCGGTGAGGACGAGGGCCGTGCGGTCGCCGACCGGGGCGTCCACGTCCGCGTCCTCCGGCCGGTCCGCGGGCGAGGGGCCGGCGCTGGCCGTACGGGTCCACGGTTCCGCGTCCCCGGCGCGCTCCAGCAGGGCGGCGGACTCCATGGCGAAGGTCTCGCGGACCCGTTCGAGGAGGGCTTCGAGGGAGGTCTCGCCGCGCAGCAGGCTGCCGGCGAGCAGCGAGAGCGCCTCGGATTCGGCGCGCAGCCGGGCGGCCTGGTGGGTGCGGCGGGCCGCGAGGTCGACCACGGAGGCCACCGCGGCGGCCACCGTGAAGAAGACCGTGATCGCGACGATGTTCCGCTGGTCCGCGATCATCAGCTGGTGCAGGGGCGGGGTGAAGTAGTAGTTCAGCAGCAGGCAACCGAAGGCGGCCGAGGCCAGGGCCGGCAGCAGTCCGCCGAGCAGGGCGGCGGCCACGGTCAGCGCGAGGAAGAGCAGCATGTCGTTGGCGAGCCCGAGGTCCGCGTCCACGTGCGTGAGGAGCAGCGTGAGCAGGGCGGGGCACACCACGCCGACCACCCAGCCGGCGAGGATCCGGGTCCGGCCGAGCGGGGCGCGCCCGCCCGCGCGCGCGGAGGGCAGGCCGCGGCCGCGGGCGGCCTCCTCGTGGGTGACGATGTGGACGTCGAGGTCGGGCCCGGAGTCCCGCGCCACCGTCGCACCGACACCCGGCCCCCACACGTACTGCCACGCCTTGCGGCGACTGGAGCCCAGCACGATCTGCGTGGCGTTCACCCCCCGCGCGAACTCCAGCAGCGAAGCCGGAACATCGTCGCCGACCACATGATGGAACGTACCGCCCAGGTCCTCCGCCAGGGTCCGCTGCACCGCCAGCTCCTTCGGCGAAGCCGAGGTCAGACCATCACTGCGCGACACGTACACCGCCAGCACCTCACCCCCCGCCCCCTTCTCCGCCAGCCGCGCCGCCCGCCGGATCAGCGTCCGCCCCTCCGGACCACCCGTCAGCCCCACCACGATCCGCTCCCGCGCCTGCCACGTCGAACGGATCCCGTGCTCACCCCGGTACGCACGCAGGTACTCGTCCACCCGGTCCGCCGTCCACAACAGCGCCAGCTCCCGCAGAGCCGTCAGGTTCCCCGGACGGAAGTAGTTCGACAGCGCCGCATCCACCTTCTCCGGCCGGTACACGTTCCCGTGCGCCAACCGGCGCCGCAGCGCCTGCGGCGACATGTCCACCAGCTC
>NZ_JBVJYM010000077.1:0-1412 GCF_055600495.1 Streptomyces sp. NPDC038213 | reverse complement strand
GCCGCCGTCCACCGCCACGGGCGTCACCGGCGCCGCCTACACCAACAACGACCTGAACACGGCCACCGCGACCACGCTCTTCGACCTCGACACGATGGCCGACCGCGTCTCCCTGCAGTCCCCGGCCAACGCCGGCACCCTCGCCCCGACCGGGAACCTCGGCCTGGACGCCGCGCCCGACGCCGGGTTCGACATCTACTCCGACCCCGCGACCGGGGCCAACCACGGCTTCGCGACCATCGCAAACGGCGGCTCGTACCGCCTGTACTCCGTCGACGTACTGACCGGCAAGGCCACCGCCAGGGGCGCCTTCCCGAAGAAGCACCAGGTCACCGACCTGGCCCTGCCCCTCAACCAGAAGTAGCGCCCTTCGGCGTCGGCCCCGGACACGTGCGATCTGCGGCTCGTCCGGGGCCGGACTGTGACCGCCGGGCGGCAGATACGTGCGCGGACATGCCCAGCCCGGGCGGGGGCGGTGCCGTCGGCCGTGGCCTGAAGTCACGGGCGAGTCCCGTTCCTTCCCGCGCGCCGGAGGCTGCCGCCCCGCTGCAGTCAGGCCCGGGGTGTGCCGGTGCGGCGGACGCGCAGGGCCCACAGGACCAGGGGGGCCTGGAGCGGAAGCCGGGCCAGTGCCGCCGCCCGCAGGGGGGTGGGGCGGTCGCGCCAGTCGTAGGCCATCTGCACGTTCGCGGGGAGGACGGCGATGAAGAGGGCGGCTGCGGCCAGCGCGCCGGATCGCCGTGTGCGGGGGACGGCGACCGCGGCGCCCACTGCGATCTCCGCGAGCCCGCTGATGTGCGTCCAGGCCCGGGGCGGGCCGGGCAGGGCGCGGGGTACGAGGGCGTCGAACTGACGCGGAAGCGCGAAATGGGCGGCGCCGGCCGCTATGAGCAGGCCGCTGAGCAGCCGGGCGGAAGCAGATGCTGGCATGTGTCGTTCCCTCATGGCTGGCACGGTACACAGAAGAGCTACTGAAGAGTAGGTTGCCGGCGAGGGCGGTACGGCGCCGCGGAAGTACTCGCGTGTCCTTCGACAAAGCGCGCAGGGGCTGCGCGTCCGGGCGCGACGGGGCCGGGCGCGCAGCCATGCGTTTCAAGGGGGAGCGGGCCAGGGGCCGGTCCTTCCAGGACCGGCCCCCTGAGCACTCCTTGTCGTCCGGGCTACTTGGGCATCAGGACGGTGTCGATGATGTAGACGTTGGCGTTGGCGGTCTTCACGTTGCCGCAGACGACGTTGGCGGTGTCGTTGACCTTGTAGGCCTCGCCGGAGCCGGTGGTGGTGACCATGCCCTTCTGGAGGGTCTCGAAGCTGCCGTTCTCGAGCTGCTGGGGGGTGAGCTTCTGGCCGACGACGTGGTAGGTGAGGATCTTGGTGAGGGTGGCCTTGTCGGCGAGGACCTTGTCGAGGTCGGC
>NZ_JBVJYM010000076.1:0-1510 GCF_055600495.1 Streptomyces sp. NPDC038213 | reverse complement strand
GGGGGGTGCCTCTATGTCTTTCGTCAAGGCTGAGCTGGTCATGCGGCGACCGCTTCGGGGAGGCGTGATTCGTAGAAGGTTCCATCGCGGAGCATGGCGAACAGGACGCTGATGCGCTGCCGGGCCAGGCGGAGAAGGGCCTGTGTGTGGGTCTTGCCCCGGGCCCGGCAGCGGTCGTAGTAGGTCCGGGAGGCGGGGTCGTACAGGGCGGCGAACGCGGACAGGAACATCGCGCGTTTGAGCTGCCGGTTGCCGCCTCTGGGTGCGTGTTCGCCGCGGATGGAAGTGCCCGACTGTTTCGTGGTGGGGGCGAGGCCGGCGTAGGAGGCGAGGTGGGCGGCGGTGGGGAAGCTGGTGCCGTCGCCGACGGTGACCAGGAGAACTGCGGCGGTCCTGACGCCGACGCCGGGCAGCGACGTCAGGACCTGGGAAAGAGGGTGGGCCTCCAGCAGCTCGTTGATCTGGGCTTCCAGGGCCCGGCGTTGTTCGTGGACGGCCGCGAGCGAGCGGGCCAGGGAGGGGATCACGATGTCGAGGGTGCCGGTTCCCGGGACGACGACGGTCTGCTCGTCGAGCGCGTCGAAGACCTCGTCGATCAGCCGGGCGGCCATCCGTGGGGCCTTGGGGCGGATCACTTCGACGAGTCTGCGGCGGCCCGCCTTTCGCAGTGCGGCCGGGGATCCGTAGCGTTCCAGCAGCCAGGTGACAGCCTGGTGGTCGAGGCGGGTACCGAGGGCGCGTTCCAGGCTGGGGTGGAACTGGGTGAGCAGGCCGCGTATCCGGTTGGACGTGCGGGTGGCCTCGGCCGCGAGGTCCTGGTCGAAGCCCACCAGAACAGTGAGCTCGGCAGTGATCTCGTCGGTCAGCTCCAGCGAGCGCAGGGTGTGCGGCATGGTGCGGGCGGCGTCCGCGATCACCGCGGCGTCCTTCGCGTCGGTCTTGGCCTCACCGGGGTAGAGGTCGGCGATCCGCCGCATCGCCAGTCCGGGCAGGTAGGCGACCTGGCAGCCCGCATCGCGGGCGACCGTCAGCGGCAGGGCCCCGATCGAGGCGGGCTGGTCCACGATCACCAGGACCGTGCCGAACTTGTCCCGCAGCCTGTCGAAGACGGCCCGCAGCTTGGGTTCGCTATTGGGCAGCGGTTTGTCGAAGACCTTCTTGCCGGCCGGGGTCAGCCCGTGGCCGTGGTGTGTGCTCTTGCCGACGTCCAGGCCGAGGAACACGCCCACGCTGCTGGTGTCGATCACGGTGCCCCCACTCGCTCGATACCCGTGCTGGCCTGGGCGTCGGGGCCGTTCTCGCGCATCCACGTTATGCAGACCTGCCGCCCGCGAACGGCCGGGCATTGCGCCCGGCCGGGCGGTGGTCGGACCTCTCATCAGCGTCTCCGACGGCACCCCTCAGACCCGGTGACACCACCCCCCAGGTCATCCGTTCGACAGGGGGCAACAGTCATGCCGGGCCCGGAGGCCAGCGGCCCTCTTGCAGGACCGCGAAAAACATAACGGGG
>NZ_JBVJYM010000075.1:0-2083 GCF_055600495.1 Streptomyces sp. NPDC038213 | reverse complement strand
GGAACTCCTTGGGATAGGGCTTGGGCACGACAACATCCTTCCAGGCCGCTTCTCAGCAAGCCAGGTCAGGTGTCACTCAACCCTGCAGCAGTCCCACTTGATGCCGTGGGTGCGTCGCTCCACAAGAGTCAGCCGGATGATCCGGATACCGCGCTCCGTCGAGAGCTCAAGGAGGTCGCCGGGCTGGAGGTCTTCGGCGAGGACATCGATCGTCACGGTGGGGATGGTACGACTCGTGATCCGGATCGGTGAAAGATGGCTGGATGAGCCGCCTGAGAAGACCGGTCACAGGTGGAATGATCTTGGTGTGGCTGGTGTGATCACGGCGTCGGAGCCGTCCTAATCCGGTGATAGCGACAGCCGCGAGGGGGTACTCCCCAATCTGTTCGAGCATTGTCCGATGGTCGCGGTGGCGGTCACGTGGGCGCCGGACTGACGCCTTGAGCCGTCCGGGCACTCGATTCCTCTATCCAGAGCGGCGGTGTCCGGCTCCCTCGCGATCGCCATCATCGTCAACACCATCTGCTTGATCACTCGTTGGTGTTGGTGGTGCGAGCCCGCCGCACGGTGACCTCTCGATATGCCCGAGCCGCTTGAGCTCCAACGCAGACCGGGGTCCGTGGGGTGAGCTGGTGCCACGAACAGCTACTGAGGTGGCGGACCGGCCCTCGCGTCGAGTCCTGGGATTAGGTCGCTGCGTGGTTCCGCATGAGCTCGTGACCAGTACAAACGCACAGCAGTACCGGGAGGGGTCTTGATCTACTGCGGTATCGACTGGGCGGAGAAGACACACGACGTCGCCCTCATCGACGACACCGGCCAGCTCGTCGCCAAGCGCCACATCACCGACGACGCCACCGGCTACAAGATCCTGCTGGACCTGCTCGCCGAGTACGGCGACAGCGCCGAGAATCCGATCCCTGTCGCGATCGAGACCTCCCGCGGCCTGCTCGTCGCCGTGCTGCGGACCGGCAAGCGGCAGGTGTTCGCGATCAACCCGATGGCCGCCGCCCGCTACCGCGACCGGCACTCTGTCTCCCGGAAGAAGTCCGACCCTGGCGACGCCCTCGTCCTGGCGAACATCCTTCGCACCGACATGCACGCCCACCGGCCCCTGCCGCAGGACAGCGACTTGGCCCGGGCCGTCGCCGTCCTCGCCCGCGCACAACAAGATGCCACTTGGAACCGGCAGCAGACTGCCAACCAGCTTCGATCACTGCTGCGCGAGTACTACCCCTCCGCCATGGCGGCGGCCGATGGCTGGAAGAACGGTCTGTGTCGGCCCGAGGTCCGCGAACTCCTCCGGGCCGCCCCGACACCGACCCGCGCAGCCCAACTCACCCGCACTCAACTCCAGGCCGCACTCAAGCGGGCCGGCCGCCAGCGCGGAATCGAGGCAGAAGCAGAACGCCTTCGTGACGTCTTCCGGGCCGAATGGGCTCACCAGCCGCCCCTGGTCGAGGACGCGCTCGGCAAGCAGATGCTCGCCCTCCTCGTCCAGCTGGAGGCGGCCTTCTTTGCTGCCGACCAGCTCGCCGAGGCGGTGGAAGAAGCTTTCCCTCAGCACCCGGACGCTGAGATCATCCTCAGCTTCCCCGGCCTCGGCCTCCAGCTCGGCGCCCGGGTGCTCGCCGAGATCGGCGACGACCGCAACCGGTTCGCCGACGCCCGTGGCCTTAAGGCATACGCCGGCTCCTCGCCCGTCACGAGAGCCTCCGGCAAGAAGTCCAGCATCACCCGACGCTGGGTCAAGAACGACCGTCTCAACCACGCTGGCTACCTCTGGGCCTTCTCAGCAATCACAGCCTCACCCGGCGCCAAGACCCACTACCGACGCCGCCGGGACCAGGGCGACTGGCACGCAGCCGCCCAGCGGAACCTCTTCAACCGCATGATCGGACAGCTCTACCACTGCCTCCAGCACGGCCGCCGCTTCGATGAGGCCGTAGCCTTCCCACCTGTGTCTGACCTGGTGGTGGCCGCCTAGCCCCAATGCTGGTGACTTAGATGTTCTGTGCTCGTTGGTTGTGGTGTGGCGAGGGTGGGGCAGGTCAAGTCGCCTGCGGGTGAGCGGTTGTCGGAC
>NZ_JBVJYM010000074.1:0-2187 GCF_055600495.1 Streptomyces sp. NPDC038213 | reverse complement strand
ACCGGCGAGCTCTACCTCACCGGACACGGCATCGCCCACGGCTACCACCACCAACCCACCACCACCGCAACCCACTTCACCCCCAACCCCTACGGCCCCCCCGGCACCCGCCTCTACCGCACCGGAGACCGCGCCTACTGGGACGCCGAGGGCAACCTCCACTACGCGGGCCGGGCCGACACCCAGATCAAGATCCGCGGGTTCCGGATCGAGCCCACGGAGATCGAGACCACCCTCACCGGGCACCCCCGGATCCCGCAGGCGGCGGTGGTCACCCACCCCGACCGGCACGGCATCGCCCAGCTCACGGCGTACGTCACCACTGATCCCGCCGCCCCCGTGAACGCGCAGGAGGTACGGGCCTGGCTGCGCACGCGGCTGCCGGACCACATGGTCCCGGCCTTCGTGACCGTGCTGGACCGGATCCCGCTGACCGCCAACGGGAAGATCGACAAGCGGGCCCTGCCCGCCCCGGACCCCGAGACCGCGACCACCGGGCGCGCCCCGCGCACCCCGGTGGAGGAGATCCTCTGCGGGCTGTTCACGGAGATGCTGGCCGCCGCCGAGCCGCTGACCGCCGACGACAACTTCTTCGACCTCGGCGGGCACTCGCTGCTCGCCGCCCGGCTCGCGAGCCGGATCGGCGCCACCCTCGGCACCCGCCTGACCACCCGCGACGTCTTCCAGCACCCCACCCCCGCCCAGCTGGCCGCGCACCTGGCCCAGCGCAGCGGCCGGCCCGCCGCGCCCCCGCTCACCCCGGCCGCCCGCACCTGCGAACTGCCCCCGCTGTCGTACGCACAGCAGCGGCTGTGGCTGGTCGCGGACCTCGACCAGGGCGGTACGGCGTACAACGTGCCCATGGCCGTACGGCTGGCCGGGCCGGTGGACGCCGGGGCGCTCCGGGACGCCGTCGAGGACCTGGTGGCCCGGCACGAACCGCTGCGGACGGTGTTCGTGCAGGTGGACGGCGAGCCGCGGCAGCGGGTGCTGCCCGCCGGACCGCAGCGGACCGTCTTCGAGCAGCGCGCGGTCGCCCCGGAGGCGGCCGGGGCGGAGCTGGCCGCGGCCGCCGCCCGGCCCTTCGACCTGGCCGCCGAGACCCCGCTGCGGGTGACGCTCTTCGACCTGGGCGGGGACCGGCACGTCCTGCTGCTGCTCCTGCACCACATCGCGACGGACGGCCAGTCGCTGCGCCCGCTCTTCGCCGACCTGGGCGAGGCCTACGCCGCCCGGCGCGAGGGCAGGGCCCCCGATCTGTCCGAACTCCCGGTGCGGTACTCCGACTTCGCGCACTGGCAGCGCACCGCGCTCGGGGACGCGGCCGACGGCGGAAGCCTCCTCGCGGGTGAACTGGCCTACTGGAGGACGGCGTTGGCCGGGCTCCCGGAGGAGACGGGCCTGACCCTGGACCGGCCCCGGCCGGCGGCGCCCAGCCACCGCGGCGGGGTGGTCCCGGTGGACTTCGGCCCGGAGCTGTACGAGCAGGTGGTGGCCCTGGCCAGAGCCGAGCGGTGCACCCCCTTCATGGTCGTGCACGCGGCGCTGGCGGCCACCCTCACCCGGCTGGGCGCCGGCACCGACCTCGCGGTCGGGGCCCCCGTGGCGGGCCGCTCGGACGACCAACTGGCCCCGCTGGTGGGCTTCTTCGTCAACACCCTGGTGCTGCGGACGGACACCTCGCGCAATCCGTCCTTCCGGGAGCTGCTGGCGCGGGTGCGCTCCGCCGACCTGGACGCCTTCGCCCATGCGGAGGCCCCCTTCGACCTGGTGCTGGAGGCGGTCGCCCCGGAGCGGACCCTGTCGCGGCACCCGCTCTTCCAGATCTGCCTGGCCCTGGAGGCCGGCGGCCCGCCCGCACTGGAGCTCGCGGGGGCGCAGACCCTGGACACCCGGCCGGTGTCCGGCGGCGCGGCCAAGTTCGACCTGGAGTTCCTGCTGTCCGGGGACGAGAAGGACGGGCTGGGGGGTGCGGTGGTCTACGCGGCCGAGCTGTTCGACCGTACGAGCGTGGAGCGGATGGCCGCGATGCTGCGCCGGACGCTGGAGCAGGTCACGGTCCGGCCGGAGCTGACGCTGAGCCGCCTGGAGCTGCTGGACGAGGTGGAGCGGCGGCTGGTGCTGGAGGAGTGGAACGACACCGCGGTCCCGATCCCGGACGCCTCACTGGGCGGTCTCTTCGAGGAG
>NZ_JBVJYM010000073.1:0-2236 GCF_055600495.1 Streptomyces sp. NPDC038213 | reverse complement strand
CTCCTCGACCGGCTCCACACCGACAACCTCCTCGAAGCCGCCGTCGTCTACGGCTACTTCCCCTGCGTCTCCAAGGGCGACGACCTGATCCTGCTGGACGAGACCACCGGTTCGGAGCGGGTGCGGTTCACGTTCCCGCGGCAGCGGCGCGGGCGGCGGCTGTGCCTGGCCGACTTCTTCCGCCCGGAGGAGTCCGGCGAGACCGACGTGGTCGGCCTCCAGGTCGTGACCGTCGGGTCGAGGATCGGGGAGGAGACGGCCCGCCTCTTCGCCGCGGACGCCTACCGCGAGTACATGGAGCTCCACGGGCTGTCCGTGCAGCTGGCCGAGGCCCTGGCCGAGTACTGGCACGCCCGCGTGCGCGCCGAGCTCGGCTTCGCGGGCGAGGACCCGGCCCGCGTCGAGGACATGTTCGACCTCAAGTACCGCGGCGCCCGCTTCTCCCTCGGCTACGGCGCCTGCCCCGACCTCGAGGACCGCGCCAAGATCGCGGAGCTGCTGCGGCCGGAGCGGATCGGCGTGCACTTGTCAGAGGAGTTCCAACTGCACCCGGAACAGTCCACTGACGCGATCGTCATCCACCACCCTGAGGCCAAGTACTTCAACGCCCGCTGAGCGAAAGGAACGAGCCCATGACCGCAGTCGTCACAGAACGCCCGGCACCGGCCCCCTCGCAGCCCCGGCCGGGCAGGGCCCGGGGGATCCGGGAGCTGCTCGCCGCCGGGAAGCCCTCGTTCTCGTTCGAGTTCTTCCCGCCCAAGACCGACGCCGGCGAGCGCACCCTCTGGAACGCGATCCGCCGGATCGAGGCCTTCGGCCCCTCCTTCGTCTCCGTCACCTACGGGGCGGGCGGCTCCTCGCGGGACCGCACCATCGAGGTCACCAAGCGGATCGCGGCCGAGACCACCCTGCGGCCCGTCGCCCACCTCACCGCGGTGGGCCACTCGGTGGCCGAACTCCGGCACATCATCGGGCAGTACGCGGACGCCGGGATCCGCGACGTCCTGGCCCTGCGCGGGGACCCGCCGGGCAATCCCAAGGGCGAGTGGACCCCCCACCCGGAGGGCTTCACCCACGCCCACGAGCTGGTCAGCCTCATCCGGTCGCTCGGCGACTTCACCGTGGGCGTCGCGGCCTTCCCCGAGCGCCACCCGCGCTCGCTGACCTGGACCGAGGACATCGCGCACTTCGCGGCCAAGTGCCGGGCCGGTGCCGACTACGCGGTCACGCAGATGTTCTTCAAGGTCGAGGACTACCTGCGGCTGCGCGACCGGCTCGCCTCCGTGGGCTGTCTGACCCCCGTGATCCCCGAGATCATGCCCGCCACCGACGTCCGGCAGATCAAGCGCTTCGCCGAGCTGAGCGACGCCCGCTTCCCCGAGGCCCTGGCCCGCCGGCTGGAGGAGGCCCGGGACAAGCCGGAGGACGCGCACGCCATCGGGGTCGAGTACGCCACGGCCATGGCCGAGCGACTGCTCGCCGAGGGCGCCCCCGGGCTGCACTACATCACCCTCAACCGGTCCACCGCGACCCTTGAGATCCACCAGAACCTCAACACCGACACCCCGGAGTAGCACCATGCCCAGCAAGGCTTCCGCCGACTTCACCGACTTCAAGGTCGCGGACCTCTCCCTCGCGGAGTTCGGCCGCAAGGAGATCACCCTCGCCGAGCACGAGATGCCCGGTCTGATGTCGATCCGCAAGGAGTACGCCGCCGCCCAGCCGCTGGCCGGGGCGCGGATCACCGGCTCGCTGCACATGACCGTGCAGACCGCCGTGCTCATCGAGACCCTCGTCGCCCTGGGCGCCGAGGTCCGCTGGGTCTCCTGCAACATCTACTCCACCCAGGACCACGCCGCCGCCGCGATAGCCGCCGCGGGCATCCCGGTCTTCGCCTGGAAGGGCGAGACCCTGGAGGAGTACTGGTGGTGCACCGAGCAGGCGCTGACCTGGCCGGGCGCCGACGGCCCCAACATGATCCTGGACGACGGCGGCGACGCCACCGTCCTGGTCCACAAGGGCGTCGAGTACCAGAAGGCCGGGGCCGTGCCGGACCCGTCGACCGCCGAGAACGAGGAGATGGCCGTCGTCCTGCGGCTGCTCGCGAACAGCACCCTCGACTGGGGCAAGCTGGTCTCGGGGATCCGCGGCGTCACCGAGGAGACCACCACGGGCGTCCACCGCCTGTACGAGATGTTCCAGTCGGGGACCCTGCTGTTCCCGGCGATCAACGTGA
>NZ_JBVJYM010000072.1:0-2282 GCF_055600495.1 Streptomyces sp. NPDC038213 | reverse complement strand
CGTTCGCGTTCGTCCGCTCACCGATCGCCATGTACGCCGTGTCCTGACGGAAAGGCACCGTCTGGTACAGCGAAGCCGCACCCGGCTCCGGACGGGGTTCCGGACGCCGGGGAGCCGCTCCCCGGACCCGCTCCACGATCCGGCCGAGGTGCTCGGGGGTGGTGCCGCAGCAGCCGCCGACCAGCGAGAGGCCGTAGTCGCGGACGAACCCCTCCTGAGCATCGGCGAGTTCACCCGCGGACAGGGGGTAGTGGGCGCCGTCCTTGGTCAGGACGGGCAGGCCGGCGTTGGGCATGCAGGACAGCGGGATGCGGGCGTTGCGCGCCAGGTAGCGCAGGTGCTCGCTCATCTCCGCCGGGCCCGTGGCGCAGTTCAGCCCGATCATGTCGATGCCCAGCGGTTCCAGCGAGGTCAGCGCCGCACCGATCTCCGAACCCAGCAGCATCGTCCCGGTCGTCTCGACCGTCACCGAACAGATCAGCGGCACGCTCACGCCCAGCGCGTCCATCGCCCGCCGCGCACCGATGATCGCGGACTTCGTCTGGAGCAGGTCCTGCGTGGTCTCCACCAGCAGCGCGTCCGCACCCCCGGAGAGCAGGCCCTCGGCGTTGGTCTGGAAGGCGTCGCGGATCGACGCGTAGGAGATGTGGCCCAGGGTCGGCAGCTTCGTGCCCGGACCCATCGAGCCCAGCACCCACCGCTGCTGCCCCGACGCGACCGTGAACTCGTCCGCGACCTGGCGCGCGATCGCCGCACCCGCCTGCGACAGCTCGAAGTTCCGCTCCGGAATGTCGTACTCCGCCAGCGCCGACAGGTTCGCGCCGAAGGTGTTCGTCTCGACGCAGTCCACGCCCACCGCGAAGTACGCCTCGTGCACCGACCGCACGATGTCCGGCCGCGTCACGTTCAGGACCTCGTTGCAGCCCTCCAGATCCTGGAAGTCCTCCAACGAGGGGTCCTGCGCCTGGAGCATGGTCCCCATCGCCCCGTCGGCCACCACCACACGCGAGGCCAGCGCCTCGCGCAGGGCATCGGCCCGGGTCCGGGTGTCTGCGGGGGCGGTCATCGCGGGCTCCCGAGGGTCGGGGCGAGGAGCCGGGCGCAGTCGCTGCCGTAGGCGCGCTCGACGGTGGCGAGGAGGACGGCGGGGTCGGCCTCGTAGGACTGCGAGCCGACGGCCTGGAGGACCAGGGCGGCCATGGCGCAGCCCAGCTGGGCCGCGGTCTCCAGCGGGAGGCCGTGGCTGATCGCGGCGAGGAAGCCGGAGCGGAAGGCGTCGCCGACTCCGGTGGGGTCCTCGGCGGGTACGCCGGGTACGGCCGGGACGCGGAGGGTGGGCTCGCCCCTGCGGTCGATGCGGACGCCTTCGGCGCCGAGGGTGGTGACCCAGGTGCCGACGCGGTCGAGGACCTCCTCCCCGGTCCATCCGGTGCGCTCGCGCAGCAGGGCGGCCTCGTACTCGTTGGTGAAGAGCCAGCGGGCGCCTTCGACCAGGGTGCGGGTGCTCTCCCCGTCGAGGCGGGCGAGCTGCTGGGAGGGGTCGGCGGCGAAGGGCAGGCCGAGTTCGCGGCACTGCTCGGTGTGCCGGACCATGGCCGCGGGGTCGTTCGGGCACACGAGGACGAGGTCGAGCCCGCCGTCGGCCCCGGCGAGGGGGCGGAGGTCGATCTCCGCGGCCTCGGCCATGGCGCCGGCGTAGAACGAGGCGATCTGGTTGGCGTCCCGGTCGGTGATGCACATGAAGCGGGCGGTCTGGCGCTCCGCGGAGACGTGGACGGCGCCGGTGTCGACCCCGTGCTCCTTGAGCCAGACCTCGTACTCGGCGAAGTCCGTGCCGACGGCTCCGGCGAGCACCGGCGCGAGGCCGAGGCTGCCGAGTCCGTAGGCGATGTTGGCGGCCACCCCGCCGCGGCGGACGTCGAGGTGGTCGACCAGGAAGGAGAGCGATACGTGCTCCAGCTGGTCGGGGAGGAGTTGGTCGCCGAAACGGCCGGGGAAGACCATGAGGTGGTCCGTGGCGATGGATCCTGTCACCGCGATGCGCACGAGGGCTCTCCTGTGGGTTCTGGAGGGGACCGTGGAAGGAGCGAGTGGCCGGGCGCCCCGGGAGGCGGTTCCGCGGGGCGCCGGACGGGGGCGTCAGGCCGAGGCGGGCGCGGCGGCGGCCGCGGCCTTGAGGAGCTCGGCGCGGTCGGTGCGCTCCCAGGTGAAGTCGGGCAGCTCGCGGCCGAAGTGGCCGTAGGCGGCGGTCTGGGAGTAGATCGGGCGCAGCAGGTCGAGGT
>NZ_JBVJYM010000071.1:0-2966 GCF_055600495.1 Streptomyces sp. NPDC038213 | reverse complement strand
GCCGCTCAAACGAGCCGAGCATCGCAACGGGACACCACCCGCACCTGACACCGTCACCATCACTCGGCAGGACAGAACTTAAGTCACCAACATTGAGGCTAGGCCGTCTCCTCCGGGTTCGGGCCGCTCAGGGCGCGGGCCCGCTGGGCCGGGTCGTAGTCCGGGCCGACCCCCTCGACGAGGACGACGTCCCCGTCGATGTGGTCGGTGCGCAGGTGCAGGATGGCCCGGTAGGCCGGGGAGCCGTACCAGGCGCGCGCCGTGGCGAGGTCGGGGAACTCGAGCAGCACCATGCTGCCGGGCCACGAGCCTTCGAGGACCTCCGCCGGCGGGCCGTGGACGACGAAGCGCCCGTCGAAGGGTTCCAGGGTCTTGCCGACGGACTCCAGGTACGCGATCACGTCGGGGTGCTGCCGACGGGCGCGGAGATGGGCCAGACCGTAAGCGGGCACCTCGGGCTCCTTCGTTCGGGGACGGCGACGGCCCGAACGTAGCCGCAGGCGGGCGGTCGCGGCCATGCCCCCGGAGGTCACGGCGACTGCTTTGCGAAGTCGGGGGGCCGTCGGACCGGCGCCCGGCGGCAGCGGCGGTACGGCCGCCCGCCGGTCGCCCCCCGGGCAGCGGTATCCCTGCGGGCCCTGCAGAAGTACGCCGGACCGCAGTTCTGCGGGTGGATTTGCCTGGGGTCGCGCCCCGCCCCCGTGATCGACTGTGCCTGCCGCAGGGGCGCCGTAGTGCGCCGGCGGCCGGAGGGAAGCGCGTCCTTGCCCGAACGGGGCGGTCGCACGCACGAAGGAGAGACATGCTGGTCCGCAAGTTGAAGGCGGCTGCGGTCGCGGCCGCCGCGTTCGCGAGCGTCGCGGTGGTGGCCACGCCGGCCCAGGCGGTTTCCTACTGCTCGTACGGAGGCGGTGTCTACCTCTGCGAGTACTCGCCGACCGCCTACACGCTGCCCGACAAGCGGATACAGGAGTTCGTCGTCGGCAGCGACCGCGCGGTGTGGACCCGCTGGACGGACTCCAGCGGCAAGTGGTCGAAGTGGATCTCCATGGGCGGCCAGGCGTACAGCAAGGTGTACGTCCACGACTACGACACCACCGACCCCTGGTCCTTCCGGATGTTCTACTACGACCAGAAGACGGAGTACTGGGGCCGCAACCGCGACCGCAACGGCAACTGGTCCGGATGGACCTTCTACGAGACCCCGATCAACCGCTGACGACCACGTGCCGGGCCGCACCACCCCGGCGGCCCGGCCGGGGCTCCCCCAGCCCGTACGACGGGCCCCGCGAACCGAAGTTCGCGGGGCCCGTCGCCGCGTTCCCGGCCGTGTTCGACGCCTGCGTTCCGGGGGGGGCGAAACGCAACCGGCCCCCGCCACGGCGGATCCGCTCCGTACCTTGCCTGCGGCATGAGCCGATTCGTCCCCGCGCGGGCACATTGGCTCATTGCGGTCGGGGACTACCGGATTCCATTCGGAAGCACCCGGAACATCCCCTCGCGGTTCATCCGCCGCCTGCCACGACGGGCCATGCACAAGTGCGGCGGCCCGGCAAGGGGGCCTCTGTCCGGCGGGCTCCTTGGGCGGCCTCCCCCGTTCGCATAGCGTTTGCAGCACCCGGCAAACCGGGACTTCGTGACGAGAAGGGAACACGATTCCTATGCGCACGAGCACCACGTTCGCTGCTGCCGCCGCCGCGGCCGTACTGGCCGCCGTCGGACTGTCCGGCACCTCCTCCGCCCAGTCCACCCTCGACGCCACCATCGCCGCCCAGGCGAAGCAGGCCGGCCTCAGCACGAGCGAAGTGGCCTCCCTCCAGAAGCAGATGGACCGGCAGATGGCCCTGACGCCCGGCGGCAGGCAGATCGCCGTCAACCAGGTCGCCTGGCGCGGCGGGAAGGCCGTCATGACCTGGCCGCTGCCCGGCGAGAAGAAGGCCCGGGCGGTGAACGAGCGCCTCGGCGCCCTCGGCACCCCGAACTGCAACTACGCCTGGACCTGCCTCTACGAGCACGACCAGTACAACGGGCGCAGGCTCACCTGGTCGGACTGCAACTTCGAGTACCTCAGCAACTGGGGCTTCCAGGACCAGGCGACCTCCTGGCACAACAACCAGACCCGCGGCACGGTCACCACCGTCTACAACTGGACCGGCAGCACCTGGGAGCGCCTGTGGGGCGCGGCCGCCCCGTCGTCCAGCTCGAACGTCGGCACCTGGGCCAACGACAAGGCGGACGCCCTCTGGGTCTGCTGACCCGGACACCGCCGGAGACCGGCGCCTGAGCTCCGCCCCCGCGGACAGCGGCAGCCGTCCGCGGGGGCGGAGCGGGTGACACCGGCCGATGTGCAGGAGCAACCGACCCGCACCGCGGTCCCCGAGCGCACACCGGGCCCCAGGCCGCGCCTCCCTGCGGCTGCGCGCGTTCAGAACAGGGCGAGGCCCTCACCGGTGGTGTCCGCGACGACCGGCCGCGGCCGGGAGGGAAGGCCGTCGAGGCGGTCCGGGCCGGCTGCCGCGGCGAGGGCGGGGGCCGTCCCGGCCAGCCAGGTACGGAAGCGGTCGGCCGCTTCGGGGTACGGGACCCGGGCCAGGACCCGGTGTTCGCCGGACGGGCAGAAGTCGACGCCCACCGTCAGCAGGCAGGAGCGGGGCGCGTTCTGGCTGCCCGTCCACGACACGCGCAGCACTCCGCACGGTGTGCGCCCGCCGGAACTGCGGGGGCCCGGTGCGTCGGGCGCGCGGCCCGGCAGGCCGTGTGGGCCGTCCAGGCCGCGAGGTGGGGCAGGGGCAGGGTGGTGCGGGCGCGGCAGCCGGGGCACCGGTGCCAGTGGCCGAGCCAGTCGGCGGCGTGGGTGCCGAAGAGGCGCGTTTGACTTCCGCTCCCCGCCCTAAAGGACGGGGATTCCTACCACGGTCGTCTGACCGTCTCGGTGGGTTCCTGTTTCTCCGCGCTGCGCCGGGATG
>NZ_JBVJYM010000070.1:0-3391 GCF_055600495.1 Streptomyces sp. NPDC038213 | reverse complement strand
TACCCGGTGGGCGTGTACACGCTGCCCAAGCACCTGGACGAGAAGGTGGCGCGTCTGCACCTCGACGCCCTGGGCGTGAAGCTGACCACGCTCCGTCAGGAGCAGGCCGACTACATCGGCGTCCCCGTCGAGGGCCCGTACAAGCCGGACCACTACCGCTACTGATCCCGCTCCCAGCGGTCACAGCACAGCACTGAGGCAGGCCCCCGGCTCCCGCAGCCGGGGGCCTGCCCCGTACCCCCGACACAGGTCAGGAACCGGAACCCCATGCCCCGCGGCCGCTATTCGCTCCACGACACCCACGACCACACCCCCCTCGGTGAGGAACACTTCCACTGCGCCCCCGGCCCCTCCGGCTGGCGCTACGTCTCCCAGACCACCACCCCCTCCGGCGAGCACGCCGGCTCCGTGGACCTGGCCGTAGACGACCTCGGCCGCCCCATCCGCCTCGAACTCCACGCCTCCAGCTGGCAGATCCGCGGCGCCGCCATCGACGGGGTCACCTGGGTACGCACCGACCCCACCGGCACCGAGGCCACCGAGGGCAACGTCCGCGCCGCCGCCTTCACCGGCACCTCGCCGGCCTTCCTGATCGCCACCGCCCGCCTGCTCCGGCTCACCCCCGGATCCCCCGCCACCCGCGTCCGCCTCGTCGCCTTCACGGAACCGGTGCTGGCCCCCCTCACCGTCGACCAGTCCTGGTCCCTGGTCACCAGTGAAGAGCACCCCACCGACAGCGGCCCGCTGCCTGTGGACGAGTACCGCATCGACGACCTGGCCACGGGCGAGCGGCACACGGTCCACATCTCAGGCGACGTGGTCCTCTCGGCCCCCGGCATCGAACTCGAACACCTGGAGACCCCGCCCTCGGCCTTCCCCGACCCCGCCTAACCGGGCGGCGCGAACCCGGTCGCAGACGGCCGGGACGCCGCCTCCCCGTCCCCGTGAACGCCCGCCCCGCCTTCCGCGGCCGCCCCGTCCCCCGCCCCCCGGCCCCGAACCGGCGCCTGAACCGGCGCCCGGCCCTCGACCGGCCCCTGAACCCGGGCCCGGTCCTCGACCCGGCCCCCGTCCAGATCCTGAACCCGGGCCTGCGCCGCGAACGCCCGTCGCGCATCCCGCTGCTGCCGCTCGTGCACCACGGCCGCCAGATACGCCGCGGCGGGCACCCCCGGCGGCGCGGGCGCCCCCGTACACGCCACCAGGTCGTCCCCGAGCCGCGCCGCCATCGACGCGCTGACCTGCGGATCCAGCTGCCCCATCCGGGTCAGGTACTGGCGTATCGCCAGCCACAGCCCTTCCGGTACGGCCGACAGGTCCAGCCCGGTGAACTGCCCGGCCAGCCAGGGCGGGGGCGGCGGCGTATAACCGCCCCGGGCCCCGGGCACCCGCTCGCGCACCACCAGCGTCCCCGCGAACACGTCCCCGAGCCGACGCCCGCGCGCGGACACCAACGAGGCGATGCAGGCGATGGTCCCGAAGGTGGCCAGCAGCTCCACGATCCCGAGGGACCCGCGCACCAGCGCGTGCCGGAACCGCACCGGCCCCCCGTCGTCGCGCACCACCCGCAGCCCGCACGCCAGCTTCCCGAGCGAACGCCCCCGGCTCAGCGTCTCCACGGCGATCGGCACCCCGACCAGGACCAGGACGAACAGCGAGATCTGGACGGCGGTCCGCGCGGCCTCGTCCAGCGACCCCGTCGCCGCCATCAGCAGCGCCGATACGACGAGGAAGACCGTCACCTGCACGACCAGGTCGATGGCGATCGCCAGCCCCCGGCTCGGCAGCCGGGCCGGCTGCAGCCCCAGGACCACCGCGTCCCCCGTCACCAGATCGCTCACCGACGCCCGTCCTTCCCGCCCTGTTGGCCCTGCCCCTCGGCCATCCAGTCTGCCAAGCTGACCGGAGTACGTCAGCAGTCGTCAGACAGCTCGCCTGGGGCAGGAGCGGCAACCGGATGGATCTCGACGTCTTCGTGAGCGCCCACCGGGCCGAATGGGACCGCCTGGAGCAGCTCCTGCACCGCGGCCGCCACCTCACCGGCGCCGAGGCCGACGAACTCGTCACCCTCTACCAGCGCACCGCCACCCACCTCTCGCTGATCCAGTCCAGCGCCCCCGACCCCCTGCTGACCGGCCGCCTCACCCAGCTCGTCGCCCGTGCCCGGTCCACCGTCACGGGCACCCGCCGGGCCGGCTGGCGCGACGCCGCCCGCTTCTTCACCGTCGGCTTCCCCGCGGCGGTCTACCGCAGCCGGCACTGGTGGATCCCCGCCGCCCTGCTCTCCACGCTGGTCGGCGCCCTCATCGGCTGGTGGATCGCCGCCCACCCCGAAGTACAGGCGGCCATCGGCGCCCCCGCCGACCTCCGCGAGATGACCCGCCCCGGCGGCCAGTACGAGACCTACTACTCCAGCCACCCCGCGGCCTCGTTCGCCGCCCAGGTGTGGACGAACAACGCCCGCGCCGCCGCGATGTGCCTGGTCCTGGGCGTCTTCCTGGGCCTGCCGGTCCTCTGGATCCTCTTCCAGAACATGCTGAACCTGGGTATCGGCATCGGCCTGATGGCCTCCGCAGGTCGGCTCGACGTCTTCCTCGGCCTGATTCTCCCGCACGGCCTGCTCGAACTGACCGCGGTGTTCGTGGCCGCCGGCACCGGCCTCAAGCTCGGCTGGACGGTCATCGACCCCGGCCCCCGCACCCGCCGCGCAGCCCTCGCCGAAGAGGGCCGCTCGGCCCTCGGCATGGCCCTCGGCCTGGCCGCGGTGCTGTTCGTCTCCGGCCTGATCGAAGGCTTCGTCACCCCCTCCGGACTGCCCACCTGGGCCCGCATCGCCATCGGCATCGCAGCCGAGGCGGCCTTCCTCCTGTACGTGTACGTGCTCGGCGGCCGGGCCGTCCGCGCCGGTGAGACGGGAGACGTGGCCGCCGCCGACCGCGGCGACGCGCTGCCCACGGCCGCCTGATGTGCACACACCCCTCAGGAGCTGCTAGTGTCCTACCTCGTCCCGCAAAGACCGTTGACACGGACTGAGCGGGGAGGTAGATTCGAACGGTTGCCTCGGACTGGACAGCCCGACTGCAAACATCTAGAGTCTCACTCGCTCCCGAAGTTCTGGAATCGAATTCCAACACGTGGAGCACATCCTCCGAATCCGATCGGAATTCGAACCGGAAAACCCGGCAAGAAGCTCTGATAGAGTCGGAAACGCCGGAAGGGAAAAGCGCGAAAGCGGCTTGGACCGGAAAGCGCCGAGGAAATCGGGTCCGGAAAGATCTGATAGAGTCGGAAACGCAAGAACGAAGGAAGCGCCCGGAGGAAAGCCCGAGAGGGTCAGTACAAAGGAAGCGTCCGCACCTTGAGAACTCAACAGCGTGCCAAAAATCAACGC
>NZ_JBVJYM010000069.1:0-3721 GCF_055600495.1 Streptomyces sp. NPDC038213 | reverse complement strand
AGCAGCCTTGGCTACCGCAGTCCGGCCGACTACGAGGCCGCCCTCGCGGCCTGACCACCACACCGATGGTGTCCGTCAAAGCGGAACAAGCTCAGTTCATACAGCTCCTCGGCTCCGTCGGAAACAACAGCACCGTGCGACTCCTGACCTCACTAGCCGGCGACCCCACACTCGGGCCCGACGCAGTCGAAGCCGTACGCCGCCTCAAACGGGAGGGACGAGACGAAACCTAGACCGGCCTGACGGCCTCCCTGCACAGGCTCTTCCTGCAGCAGCCGTCCTGCCCCGGCCTCACCGGCTCTCCGTCAGGAGCTCGCCCCTGCTCGGGGGCCCACGCGCTGGGTATGCACGACGGCAGCCGGTGCTCCACCTGGTGCCGACCATGTGAGCCCGCCACCGTCGGCGACCGGGTGGACCCGCCTATCAGCGGCGAGAGAAGTCGGCCGCGTAGTCGCTGCGGGAGGCCCCAGAGTACTGGGTCCAGCGGGTGGCCGACCGGATATGGATGCCGAGGAAACGGCTGAGGACGACGGCGGGCAGCTCGGCGGCGAGATCCAGGAGTGCGGTGTTGCGTACCGGCGTTGCACGGATCCCGAGCCGGTGGAGCCGCCGCATCAGCTGCTTGTTGCCCATCGGGCGGCCCGGGAAGGCTCCGGGAAGAACCAGGGGTAATCGTCGGTCTGGCCGACGACCGCGTGTCCCTTCCGTTCTTCGAGCAGGCGGAGGACGAGGGTGTCCAGCGGCGGCGGCATGTCCAGCGGGTGGCTACCGAGGGCGAGGCTGACCACGTCACCCTGCCGGGTCACGTGCTCGATGGTCAGGGCGGTGATGTGGCTGCGGCCTTCGCGGCGGGCCTGGGCCAACTGCGCGGACAGCCTCCGATACATCGCTGCCGTGTGCGACAACACGCCCTCGGAGACCAGCCGGTACAAGACCTGCCTCAAGGTCACTTTGAGCGGCGCGCAAACCTTCCACGATCTGCCGCGCCCGTTCCACGACGACCGTCCACCGGATCCGCTCCTGCGCCATACCGGTACATGTACCCCTGCGCCGCCGCCGGCCCCCGTTCATGGGATCCACCTCTTCCCCCGGCTGTCGCGCGGAAAGACACCTCATGCAGTTAAGCCGTCAAGTCGTGGGGGTGAGGCCGTGCCCTTGCAGATCTTGCCGAGGGTCCACGCTGGGCCTCAGCTGGCGCCCCGAGGCCGACGTGGGACGGAGGCCGGGCGAGTGGGTCACCAGAGGCCGAAGAACCGTGTCCACCAAGTGGGCCGCGCCGAGAAGTGCTCCAACCTGCTGGGGCCCTCGTAGTCGCTCTCCAGCAGTTCCTCGGGGACGCTCACGTAGCCGAGTTCGGCCAGCGCCCGCTCCACGGTGGCGAGGTCGCCGAGGTCCAGCACTCCCTCCTCGTGGGCCTCGGCCGTGCCCAGGAAGGCCCCCGGATTGTCTGCGCAGACCTCGGCGAGGGAGCCAAACTTGCTCACGCAGACCACGATCCGCGTCCCGCAGACCGTCGCGTCCGCAGGCACGTGGACGCGCCCGTACTCGCTGGAGTCCTGGGTATCCCGCTCGGACTCGCACGAGGCACGGAAGTCTGCTTCGAGCCGACGCACTAGCCCACCGAACTTGAGGCCGGTCGCCGCGCGGTCGTAGTGCAGCGGCCGTTCCAGCCGCTCCGGGTCATCAAGTTCACGCAGGAGGGTCAGCAGTTCTATCTCGCTCTTCGCCATCCGCACATCCTGCCGCCCGTCGGGCGGGAGCGGCGAGGCAGGGCCGTCCTGTTCATGTCGTAGCTGTCGCTGCTGTCTGGGGCTCTGAGGGGAAGGCGATTGCTTCATCGAATGGGACGCGTGCCAGGAGGCAGTGGTGGAGCTGGCCGAGCATCCGGTTGAACAGGTGCCGCAGGGCCTGCATGTGCCAGTCTCCTCCTGCCCGGCGGCGCCGGTAGTGGGCGTCCGCGCCGGATGAACCGCCGAGGGAGGCGAAGGCCCAGAGGTGGCCGACGTGGTTGAGCCGGTTGTTCTTGACGAACCGGCGTCCGACGTAGCGGCGTTTGCCGGAGGCCCGCGTGATCGGGGCCGAGCCCGCGTACGCCTTCAGCCCTCCAGCCGAGGCGAACCTGGTCCTGTCATCGCCCATCTCGCCCAGAATCCGGGCACCGACCTGAGGGCCAATCCCAGGGAAGCTCAGCATGATCGCCGCGTCCGGGTGCGACCGGAAGGCATCCTCGGTGGCCCGCGCCAGGTCATCGACTGCCTCGCAGGCCGCGTCCAGCTGCAGCAGCAGGGCCAGTGCCTGCTTACCCATGGCGTCTTCGACGAGAGGCAGCTGTCGAGGGGCTTCCTGGCGGAAGAGCTGCTGGATGCGTTCGGCGTCCGTCTCGATGCCCCGGCGGCGGCCGGCCCGCCGGAGCATGGCGGTCAGCTTCCACATCTGCAGCTTGGCGGCCAAAGCAGGTGTGGGCGCGACGGCCAGAATGCGGCGGGCATCCGGGCGCGTCAGGGTTCCCGGCTTGTCCCTGAACGCCTCGATCATCGCCGGGAAGTACTCCCTCAGCAGGGACCGCAGCTGATTGGCGACCTGCTGCCGGTTCCAGACCGCGTCCTGCTGCGCGCGGGCCAGGACGGCGACTGCCTGTGCCAGGTCGGTGTCGGCGGGCAGAGTGCGGTGCATCGGCGCGTCGGTGCGGATGATGTTCGCGAGGACAAGGGCGTCGCCGGGGTCGGACTTCTTGCGGCTGACGCCGTGGCGGTCGCGGTAGCGGGAGGCGGCCATCGGGTTGACCGCGTAGATCTTCCGGGGGCCCTGCCGCAGGGTGGCGACAAGCAGTCCTCGGCTGGTCTCGATGGCCACCGGGATCGGCATCTCCGCGGTGTCGCCATGCTCTGCCAGAAGGTCCAGCAGCAGCCGGTAGCCGTCCAGGTCGTCGTTGATCCGGCACTTGGCCAGCAGCTTGCCGGTGTCGTCGACGAGCGCGACGTCGTGGTGGCCCTCCGCCCAGTCGATCCCGCAGAACACGTCCATGGATCCCGCCCCTTCTCCGGTGCTGTTCTCGAAGGCGAGCACGCGGGGCCGCACGGCGCACTAATTCCAGGGCTCCAGGGCCCGCCACCTCATCAGCCGTGCGCGGCACCGCAAGCCGCACGGGCGCGCGCCGTGTCCAGAGCTCGAAGCTCGTGAGGAGAAAACGCGTCACCGTGCGGCAGCTCATCCTTCGAGGATCCCGAACCCGACGGGCCCGCGGGGGCAGAACGTGCGAGGACCGGCCGGCGCCCAGCGCCACCAGTCTTTGCAAAGACCTCGCACGGTCGGAGGTGTCGTAGGGGTCACCACGGCACCGACCGGACCACACACGTCCTGCCCCGGGCTGGACAACGCCGCCCCGGGCCCCTCAGAGATCCAGGACCTCTAATTACTAACGAATTAGAGGTGTCGTTTTGCGGAAGGGGCTTGCCCACGGCAGTTGACCTGGGGAAACGGATGATCACCGGATTCGGGGGGTCCCACCTCCGGTCACCCCTGCGGTCCCCCGCCTAGTGCACCCCTGCAGACAACCCTCCAGCCCTCTTCCGGTGCAACCCTCCAGCGGGTCGGGGTGCGCCCGGCAGCCTCCCCGGCCGGGGAGGTGAGCTTGTTCCGCTTTGACGGACACCATCGGTGTGGTGGTCAGGCCGCGAGGGCGGCCTCGTAGTCGGCCGGACTGCGGTAGCCAAGGCTGCTG
>NZ_JBVJYM010000068.1:0-3785 GCF_055600495.1 Streptomyces sp. NPDC038213 | reverse complement strand
GGGGAAGCCTTCCGACATCGCCAGAAGGAGGCCGTCGGCGGAGACCACCACCGTGTGCGACACCCCGGGGGTGTTGTCCACGAAATTGGTGATCAACCAGTTCAGGTTCTGTGCCGCCTGGCTCATCGGGCTCACACTAACGCTCCTGGTCGTAGCTGTTACTTGACTGCTCTGTTCCCGCGGTGCGGCCCTGTTGCACGCCCCGCCGCAGGTTGCTCAACCTGCCGCGGACGTCCTCGGGGGCGCGGGAGACCTGGGGGCCGCCCTGGGGGGTCGACTCCGCGGTGCCCTCGACCAGGTTGGCCCGGGGCACCCGCCGGGGGAGACCCGAGGGGGTGACGCCGCCTGCCTTCGGCTCCTTGAGCTTGCCGGCCTGCTGCCAGCGCTCGTCGTTGCGCGAACGCCAGCCTTCGCCCGGGCCGTTCACCGCGGGGCCGGAAGTGGCCCCCTCGAAGAACGACTTGCGCTCCGGTTCCTGCTGCGCCGGCTGCCACTGCTGCTGGCTGCCGCGGCGCGGCAGGCCCGCTCCGGTCAGTTCGTGACCGGAGTCGGAAGCGGAGTCCGGACGGTCGAAGCCTACGCGCTCCGGGGCGGCTTCGGGAGCGGCCTGAGGTTCCGATTCGGACCCGTAAGGCTGCTGGTAGTCGCTCTGGTAGGTGTTCTGCGCAGGCCACTCGCCCTGGTGGGGCTGGGGGGCGTAGCCGTTGTCGTACTCCTGGCCGAGCGCCGGCGCATCCTGGTACGGGGCTTCCGGATACTCGTAGCCGTCCGGGGTGTAGTCCTCGTACCCGGTGGCGGGCTGCTGCTCGTACCCGGTGGGCTGCGGCGCGTACCCCTCGGCGGGCCCGCCGTACGGGCCGGCCTGCGGGTAGCCGCCGTCCGCGGGGAACGGGGCCTCCGCTTCGCCGCCCTGGTACGGCTGGTAGCCGTGTTCCGGCTGGGGCTCGGCGGGACCGGTCGCGGCCGGGGCGTACCCCTCCTGCGGGAAGGCCTGGGGAGTGCCCGGGGGCTGCGGGAAGCCGGCCTGGGCCTCCAGCGAGGCCCGGCGCTCCTCGCGGCCCAGCGAGCGGCCGACGGGGTCGGGCCCGGCGCCCACGGGGCCCGCCGCGGCGGAGTCCGTGTAGCGGGAGTCGTCGAAGCCGAGCTCGGCCGCGGTGCGCAGCGGGGCGCCCTCGCTGGCCTGCTGCTGCGGGATCATCGAGGAGACGGTGAAGTCGTCGTCCGGGATGCCCTCGCCGCCGCCGCCGTGGGTGATGGCGTCGGGGAGCATGACCAGCGAGGTGGTGCCGGAGGCCTCGCCCGAGGGGCGCAGCTGCACGCGGATGCCGTGCCGGTCGGCCAGCCGGCCGACCACGAACAGGCCCATGCGCTGCGAGATCGCGGCGTCCACGGTCGGCGGGTTGGCCAGCTTGTGGTTGATGTCCGCGAAGTCCTCGGCGGTGAGGCCGATGCCCTTGTCGTGGATCTCGACCATGACGCGGCTGTCCGGCAGGCGGGTCGCGTTGACGCGGACCTTGGTCTGCGGGGAGGAGAAGGTGGTGGCGTTCTCCAGCAGCTCCGCGAGCAGGTGCACGAGGTCGGTCACGGCCTGGCCGTGGATCTCGGCCTCCGAGACCCCGGAGAGCTCGATGCGCTCGTACTGCTCCACCTCGGAGGAGGCGGCGCGCAGGACGTCGACCAGCGGGACCGGCTGGTCCCAGCGGCGGCCGGGCTCCTGGCCCGCGAGGATGAGGAGGTTCTCGCCGTTGCGGCGCATACGGGTGGCCAGGTGGTCCAGGCGGAAGAGGTTCTCCAGCTGGTCCGGGTCGGCCTCGTTGTTCTCCAGGTCGGTGATGAGGGTCAGCTGGCCCTCGATCAGCGACTGGTTGCGCATGGAGAGGTTCGTGAAGATCGCGTTGACGTTGCCCCGCAGGAGGGCCTGCTCGGCGGCGAGCCGGACGGCCTCGCGGTGGACCTGGTCGAAGGCCCGGGCGACCTCGCCGATCTCGTCCTGGGAGTCGATCGGGATGGGCACGACACGGGTGTCGACCTTGCCCGGGTCGGTACGGGAGAGCTGGTCGACGAGGCTCGGCAGGCGCTGCTCGGCGATGTCGAAGGCGGCGCCGCGCAGGCGGCGCATCGAGCGGCCCATCTGGCGGGCCATGAGGCCGGCCATGATGAAGGCGGTGAGGAGGGCCACGACCACGATCGCACCGTTCATGACGGCGTCGTTGCGGGCGTCCTCGGAGATGTCCGCGGCCTCCTGCACGGCCTTGGCGACGAGGTCCTTCTCGATCTCGGCGTAGGCGTCGAACTTGGCGGTGGCGCCCGCGTGCCAGAAGGCCGGGTTCACGCCCTCGGCCGCGAGGTCCTTCGGCTCGTCGCCGCCGGCTATCGCCTCGGTCATGCCCTCCAGCATGGAGCCGTTGACCACCGGCGGGGACTTGAAGGGCAGGCCGGCGCCCTCGGCGTCCGCCTTGGCCTGGGCGAGCTTGTCCTCGCCCTCGCGGGTCTTGCGGGCGAAGACCTCCTTGAGCCGATCGGTGTCCGCGTCGGTGCCCGCGGCCACGTACTCGGCGAGGGCGATCTCCTCCAGGTAGGCGTACGAGGAGAAGGCGATGAGCTGGCCGGCGTGGATCTCCTCGTTCTTGCTGGGGCGTACGAGGAGGTGGGTGCCGATGGAGCGCTGGAGCGAACCGGCGGCCTTGGCGAGCTGGATCGCGTAGACCATGCGGCCGTACGAGGTCACGTTGCCGGTGCCGAGGCCGAGCTCGTTGGAGAACTGCATGAGGTTGTGCTGGACGAGGACGTAGCCCTCTTCCGTGGCCACGGGGCCGCCCTGGTTCTTCCCCGGGTTCTTCTTCGGGGTCTCCGCCGCGGTCAGGTAGGCCGTGTCGCGGATCTTCTCCAGCTTGGGCTCTTCGCGGCGGAACAGGTCGAGGCGGTGCTCGAGGCCCTGCTTCTCCGGCATGCCCCGCAGGGCCTCGTCGAAGTTCGACCGCGCCTTGTCCGTGGCGGCGCGCGCCTGGACCACGGTCTCGTTGCCCTTGTCGCCCTTGAGGAGGGGCTCCGCGGTGAGGTCGCGCTCGTTGAGGAGGGCCTGGCCGTACTCCGAGGCCGCCTGCACGATGCGGGCGGTCTTCTCGGCGTCCTTGGCCTCGTCCCAGGTGTCGATGGAGCCCTTCACCTGGAAGCCGCCCATGACCAGGCCGACGAGGGCGGGCACCAGCAGGATGGCGTTCAGGCGCGTGGGCACGCGCCAGTTGCGCGGGGAGAACCGGCTCTGACTGCCGCTGCGTACGGGCCCCTCGGCCGGTGCGTCTGCAGACGGCACCGCGCGCTGAGCCGGGGTGAAGTTGCCCCGGGCACTCCCGTCGGACGGGACTGCCTCCGCGGGGCCCTCGTTGCTTCGCCTCACTCGACCAACAACCTCTCGGCGGTGCTACTAGCTAGTTCATTGAATTCCAGCACGGGTCACGGCCGTGTTCCAAACAGTTGAATCCGGCCGTTCCCGAGCCCTTATGTGCCGCGTAAAACGGACATAAAGAGCGAGCTGCGGCAAAAAACGGGTGTTTCGTGCGCGCTGAGGCACCGGTTGAACGCGTGGGGTGTCCAACTCGGGCCAATTCTCTGTCGAAACGTTATGAACGAAGGGGCGGGCCGTGTCAGAGGACACAGCCCGCCCCGGAGTCGGCGGACCCGTACTACTTCAGCCGTGCCATGAGTGCGTGTTCGACGAGGGTGATGAGGGCGCTCTTGGCGTCGGCGCGGTGGCGGGCGTCGGTGGTGATGATGGGGGCGTCGGG
>NZ_JBVJYM010000067.1:0-3901 GCF_055600495.1 Streptomyces sp. NPDC038213 | reverse complement strand
CCCGCCACTCCTTGCCCCCGAGGAACCAGCGGACCGTGTACGTGGTCCCCTTCGCCTGCTTCCGAGAGCCGATCTTCCAGATCTTCACGTCGTACGTCGTGTCCATCAAGCAGCGTCCTCGCAGTCGTTCAACCAGATGTCCAGGTCTCCCCGACGGACGCGCAGTTCGCCGTTGGGGAGCTTGATGCAGTGCGGTGCGCGGCGCTTCAGGCGCCAGTCGTAGAAGGTGGAGCGGGAGACGCCGAGCTCTTCGCAGACCTCGGCAACGGTGAGCAGGCCCCGGTTACGGGTGTGGGTGGCCATGCAGTGCCTCCGCGGAGTCGCTGTGCGCGGGCATTCGTCCTCCGGATGTGTCCGAGGCTCGGATTTCTGCGTCATCACGTCACCTGCGTCATTCAGGGCTGTGACCTGCGGGTTCGGGTGACGGAGGGGTGGGGTGTGCGTCACCTCTCTGCGTCACCCGCGTCATCGGGTGACGCAGCCCGGTGACGCAGATGACGCAGGATGACGCAGCCGCAGGCCGTCTGCGTCACCCCTGTCACCGCAGGCCAGGGCCGGTTTCGGGGGTGCGGGTGACGCAGGTGACGCAGGTTCTCTCTACTTAGGAAAAGAGGTGGGGGTTTCTGTCTGTGGCGCGGGTTCGCCTTCGAGCTGATGAGGGGCCGCTGCGCGGCGCGCCTTGCGCAGCGGCGGCAAGCCGCCGGAACAGCAAGAGGAGCACCCGGCGCCCCGGGCGGGGGTGCTCCTCTTGCCCGTGCGGACACCCCCACGAGGGGGCGGGGTCAGAACATCGGGTCGGCCGCATCCGGGGGCGGCGGGGCCGGGCGGGTCATCTCGATGTAGCGGGCGGTTTTGGTGCGGCCCCAGTCCACGAGGACGCCGCGGGCGGCGAGGGTGGGCTGAAGCCGCTTGAGCCGGTCGGAGAGCACCTTGCCGGTGGTGGGCCACCCCTTGGGCAGGGGACGGAACTCCTCGCCGCCGTAGAGCTGCGTGAGCGCGTGCAGCCACTCCGCCGACGACATCCGCACCTCCGCCCCCGGGGAGAGGCCGGCGGCGTGCTTGAGCACGGTCTGCGCGAGCAGATCGCCCTCGATGACGTCGTCGTTCAGGTCGTCCAGGCTGGCCCGGTACGCGCCCAGCGACCCGAGACCGGTCGCCGCATCCAACTGCGCGCACAGGTGGGCGAAGTCCGCCATCCGCAGATCCGTCGGGATCCCGGCCTGCGTGCCACGGACCTGAACGGTCAGATCGAGCAGCGAGCCGAGGATCACGGGCAACGCCTCCTCGAACTCCGCCCACAGCTCCGCCTCGGTCCGCCGCACCTTCGGCCGCTCCAGCCGCAGCGGCAGAAGCCGTTCAGCAAGGTCGGGACGGATGACACCTACGTCGATACCGGTCAGCAGAAGCGGCCGGCGGTAGCGGGAGCGGACGACGTCCCCGTCCGTGAACAGGGCCCGCTTGATGCTCTCCGCCCCCGTCACGATGCAGCACATCAGGTCCGACAGGTCCGGCGCCAGGTGCGAGAGGTTGTCCAGCGCGGTCACCCACCCGGCCGCGACGGCCGTGATCAGGTTCTCCTCGTCCTTCGGGGCACGGCGGAGGTCGCCGGTCATGCCCTCGATGATCCGCATCAGCATCCGCGCCGCCGTGGACTTCCCCGCCCCCTGGGGGCCGGTGAGGAACGGCGCGGGTACGGGCACGGACGGGCCGAGGCAGCCGATCAGCCAGGCCACGGCCATGCACTCCGTCTCCGCGGTGGCGAAGTTGCACAGCCTGAGGAGCAGGTCGATGCCTTTGCCGTCGGTGTCCTTCACCGGCAGGGGCAGTTCGCCGGTGAGCTGGGTGCGGCGCCAGCACACCTCCCGCGGGTCGGGGGTGACGATCTCCCAGCCGGTGGGGTGGATGCGCACGGACTGGCCGTCGTTGCGGCCCAGGTCCAGCCACGTCGCCCGGTCGAAGCCGGGGGCGACGCGGATCTGTACGGGCTGGACGGTCTCGGTCAGGGCCAGGGCCTCGATCAGGTCCAGGGCCTCCTTCATCGCGGTGCCGTTGAACACCCCGTGCCCGTCCTCGAACAGCCCCACCATGAGCTCCTGCCGGTGGCTGCCGGCGGTTCCCTGGGAGCGGATCGGGCGGGCGACGGGGTGGCGCTTCTTCTGCGCGTACACCGTCCCGTCGGGGGTCCGGAAGTACCGGAACCGCTTCTGCGCGTACTCGGTGATGACCTCACGCCCCGGGGTCTTCTCGTCCTCGGGCATGGCTCACATCCCCAGGGCCGTGCGGGCGTTGGCCCACGCGATGGTGCAGTGGCGGGCGGACTCGCCCTTGGCGTGTGCGGCGGTGAACAGCCGGACGACGTGCCCCTCGGTGAGGCATCCGCACCGGCCGTGCACCGACAGGACCGCGAGGAAGACCCGGTAGACGGTGGCGTGCACGGCGCTCGGGGCGTCGGTGATGCGCTGCTCCGCCATCGCGATCCCGCGCTCCAGGAAGACGGGCGAGCGGTGCGGGCACGCCCCGCGCCCGCCCGGCACCGGCAGGGCGGCACGCGGCGCCGGACGGGCCGCAGCGGGCTTGCCAGCGGTCAGCGCCCGGACGACGGCCGGGAGGACGGTCATGGTGCCCGTGCCGGGGCCGAGCCAGCGGGCGTACTGCATGAGGGACTTGATGTCGACGCCGGGGCGGACGGCGTTGGCGGAGGGCATGGTGCCGAGGTAGATCCAGTGCTGTCCGCGGGTGGTGGGCACCGTCCGGGTGACCGGAAGGTTCTGGCGGGCCCACGCGAGAGCTTGGGGGCTGTCCAGGTCCACGACGGTCAGGCCCGCGCCGCCAGGGTGGTACGCGAGGGCCCCGGCGTGCTGCCAGGCCGCCAGCCACGCGGAGGAGGCCAGCAAGCGGGAGTCCGTGGTGGCTGCCGCCCACCCGTGGCAGGGTCGCGGGCAGACACACTCCCCGGGGGTCTTCATGTTCGGCCGGCCGCCGCACCCGTTGCCGGTGCAGGAAAGGCAGTTGGCCACGGGCCGCTTGTCGCGACTGAGCGGCAGCACCGGCACCCCGGCGGCAGCCAGGGCGAGGGCGGCGGTCAGGTTCTCGCTCATGCCGCCACCTGCCCGGCGAGGACGTCGGCGAGGAAGGCGCGGCCGATCCACTCGCTGAACGCCGGGGGGATCGCCTCGGTCAGCTCCTCGCGGATGCCGGTCCAGTCGATGCCCATGGCCGTCTGCATCTCCGCCACGGTGGCCTTGCCGCCGCCGGAGCCGTAGGCGGCGACGTACGGGCCGTCGTGGAACTCTCCGTGCCGCCAGCCGCGGACCCGGCCCCGGTGCCTGCGGTGGGCGGGCCGCGGGGTGTGCCAGCCGCCCAACTCGAAGTTGCGGTGCCTCAGCACGCCGAGCCCGAACATCTCCCCACAGAGGGAGACGTCCTTGCGGACGGCGGCCCGCCCGTTCGGCTGCTCGATCACGTACGGCACGCCGGTCGCGTCGAGGAGGCGCCGGGTCGGGGCGACCAGGTCGACGTGCGTGCCGCCCCATCCCTGGGAGCGGTTGGTGCCGACGGTGAGGGCGCAACCGGCCTGGCAGGGCGGGGAGGAGTGGATTAGCGAGTACGCCGCGACCTCCCCGGAGTCGATCAGCTCGGCGAGGACGGTGAGGGCGTCACCCTGCCGGAAAGCGAAGGGGTAGCGGGGGCTGCGGTCGGCGATGTCCACACCGTGCACGGTGAACCCGGCACGGTGGTAGCCCATGGCCGCGCCGCCAGCGCAGCAGAACAGGTCCAGCAGTAAGGGGCGGTCGGGGTCATAGTGCGCAAGGACCCTTCGGTGCTTCATGCTTGGGGTCTCCTGTCTGTCTTCGGACGGGTAGGGAGGACCGCGGCGGCGGGCGACCTTGGTGGGGAGTCC
>NZ_JBVJYM010000066.1:0-1433 GCF_055600495.1 Streptomyces sp. NPDC038213 | reverse complement strand
GTCTCGTGACTGCGTGCCTTTTGAAGAATGAGCCTGCGAGTTAGCGGTGTGTAGCGAGGTTAACCCGTGTGGGGAAGCCGTAGCGAAAGCGAGTCCGAACAGGGCGATTGAGTTGCACGCTCTAGACCCGAAGCGGAGTGATCTAGCCATGGGCAGGTTGAAGCGGAGGTAAGACTTCGTGGAGGACCGAACCCACCAGGGTTGAAAACCTGGGGGATGACCTGTGGTTAGGGGTGAAAGGCCAATCAAACTCCGTGATAGCTGGTTCTCCCCGAAATGCATTTAGGTGCAGCGTCGTGTGTTTCTTGCCGGAGGTAGAGCACTGGATAGGCGATGGGCCCTACCGGGTTACTGACCTTAGCCAAACTCCGAATGCCGGTAAGTGAGAGCACGGCAGTGAGACTGTGGGGGATAAGCTCCATGGTCGAGAGGGAAACAGCCCAGAGCATCGACTAAGGCCCCTAAGCGTACGCTAAGTGGGAAAGGATGTGGAGTCGCAGAGACAACCAGGAGGTTGGCTTAGAAGCAGCCACCCTTGAAAGAGTGCGTAATAGCTCACTGGTCAAGTGATTCCGCGCCGACAATGTAGCGGGGCTCAAGCGTACCGCCGAAGTCGTGTCATTCATACAATAGGGCCAACGCCTGTATGGATGGGTAGGGGAGCGTCGTGTGCCGGGTGAAGCAGCCGCGGAAGCGAGTTGTGGACGGTTCACGAGTGAGAATGCAGGCATGAGTAGCGATACAAGAGTGAGAAACTCTTGCGCCGATTGACTAAGGGTTCCTGGGTCAAGCTGATCTGCCCAGGGTAAGTCGGGACCTAAGGCGAGGCCGACAGGCGTAGTCGATGGACAACCGGTTGATATTCCGGTACCCGCTTTGAAACGCCCAATATCGAATCCATTAATGCTAAGGCCGTGAAGCCGCCCTGGACCCTTCGGGGAAAGGGGAGTGGTGGAGCCGCTGACCCAAGGTGGTAGTAGGTAAGCGATGGGGTGACGCAGGAAGGTAGTCCAGCCCGGGCGGTGGTTGTCCCGGGGTAAGGGTGTAGGCCGTGTGGTAGGCAAATCCGTCACACGTTAAGGCTGAGACCTGATGCCGAGCCGATTGTGGTGAAGTGGATGATCCTATGCTGTCGAGAAAAGCCTCTAGCGAGTTTCATGGCGGCCCGTACCCTAAACCGACTCAGGTGGTCAGGTAGAGAATACCGAGGCGTTCGGGTGAACTATGGTTAAGGAACTCGGCAAAATGCCCCCGTAACTTCGGGAGAAGGGGGGCCATCACCGGTGATGACACTTGCTGTCTGAGCTGGGGGTGGCCGCAGAGACCAGCGAGAAGCGACTGTTTACTAAAAACACAGGTCCGTGCGAAGCCGTAAGGCGATGTATACGGACTGACGCCTGCCCGGTGCTGGAACGTTAAGGGGACCGGTTAGT
>NZ_JBVJYM010000065.1:587-4411 GCF_055600495.1 Streptomyces sp. NPDC038213 | reverse complement strand
AGGGTGGACAGGGCCGGGTTGTTGGAGGCGGCGGTGGCGACGGGGTCCTTGGCCATGCCGTCGAAGGAGCCCGCGCCCTCCTTGGGCACGCCCGCACAGGCCGGGCCGAAGGGCTGGTCGCCGGTCATCGGGTCGGTGGCGGGGGTGCTGGCGCCGGTCTGGGCCTCGTCGCCGGCGGCTGCGGAGGCGGTGGCCTTGGTGTCGCTGCCGGAGTCGGAGCAGGCGGCGAGGGACAGGGGCAGCAGGGCTGCGGCGGCGACGGCGATCGCGGTGCGGCGGATCCTGGTGGTGTTCATGGTCGGTAGCTCCTTGAAGGGCTTCTCAATTGACTTTTTGAGGTGGGTGGTTGTGCTGCCCGGGGCGGCGGTCGTCCCGCTGTCCCGGGTGGTCTAGGGGACGGTGACGAACACGCTGTGCCGGCCGCTGGCACCGTCGGGGACGGTGCGGGTGCGCTGTTCGGTCTGGACGGTTCCGGTTGCGTCGGTGGCGCGGACGGTGAGGGTGTGGCCGCCGGGGGCGGCGTTCCAGCGGTAGGACCACTGGCGCCAGGTGTCGACGGTGTCCTGCGCGGCGAGGTCGGCGTCCTGCCAGGGGCCTTCGTCGACGCGTACCTCGACGCGGGTGATGCCGCGGCGCTGGGCCCAGGCGACGCCGGCGACGGTGACGGGTCCGGCGGCGGGCCGGGCGAAGGGCTTCGGGGTGTCGATACGGGCCTGCGTCTTGATCGGCGCCCTCTGCGCCCACTTCCGCTTGACCCAGTACGGGTCGTAGGCGTCGAAGGTGGTGAGCTCGATGTCCTCGATCCATTTGCAGGCCGACACGTAGCCGTACAGTCCCGGGACGAGCATGCGGACGGGGAAGCCGTGGTCGAAGGGCAGGGGTTCGCCGTTCATGCCGACGGCGAGCATGGCGTCGCGTCCGTCCATCAGGTCCTCGACGGGCGAGCCGAGCGTCATGCCGTCCACCGAGCGCGCCACCAGCTGGTCGGCCCGTCCGCCCCGTGAGGGCGGGCGGACGCCCGCCTCCTCCAGGAGGGGGGCGAGGGGGATGCCGAGCCAGCGGGCGTTGCCGATGTAGGGGCCGCCGACCTCGTTCGAGACGCAGGTCAGGGTGATGTCGCGTTCGATCAGGGGGCGGGCGAGGAGCTCTTCGAGGGTGTACGTGCGGGGGCGGGTGACGCCGCGGCCGCGGATCCGCAGCCGCCAGGTGCCCGCGTCGACTCTCGGCACGGTGAGCGCGGTGTCGACACGGTAGAAGTCGGAGTTGGGGGTGGTGAAGGCGGTGATGCCGGGGACCTTCAGCTGGACGCCAGCCGGGACGGCGGGAGCGGGGGAGGCTGGCTCGGGAAGAACCAGCGCTTTCCGGGAGGCGACGGCCCCCTGCCCCTGTCGGCCGGTGAAGTAGCGGCCCAGCGCGCCGGCCGACGCCGCCGCGGCGGCGGTCGCACCCGCAGCGGCGAGGAACCCGCGCCTGCTCCACCCGGCGGTGCCCGCCTGCCCGTCCGGACCGTCCGGCGCGGGGGAGGGGGCGGCTTTGGCCGCCAGCACGTACAGGGCGACGGCTCCCGCGGCTGCCCCGGCGACGGAGGGCAGTGCGTCACCGACACCTGCTGAGTCGGGACGGCTGAGGGCCGCGGCAGCGCCGATCACCCCGAACAGCAGCACCCCCGCAGCGCCGGCCCGCCGGTGGGACAGGGCCCAGACGCCGACGCCCACCGCGATGAGGGCGAGGACCGCCAGGATCCCCAGTTGGAGGACGACCTTGTCGTTCTCTCCGAACGTGCGGATGGCGAAGTCCTTCACCGCAGCAGGGGTCCGGTCGATCACCGCACCGCCCACCACCGTCACCGGCCCGGCTGCCGGCCGCACCAGCCCGGCCACCAGCTCGGCCACGGCCAAAGCGGTGAACGCGGCCAGGAGTCCGGCCACTGCGCCCGTCGCGGCGCGGAGGAGTTTGCTGCGGAAGCTGCTCACACCCTCCATTCGGCAGTCGGCGCCCGACGGATTGGTCAGACCCCCGAATGAGTGAAAACGCCCGTCGCTGTTGACTCGCGCGACGGGTGCGGAGGCTGTGGGGAGGCCCGGGGGCATCCGAACCGCTTGCGGGATACGCAATCCACCGCGCACTTCGTCACGAATGGTTCACATGGGGCTTTTGAAAGGCCCCACAGCACACCGATTGCACAACCGACAGGATCGAAGGAGGTGAGTGCGATGACCGCATCCCTGCGCATACGGCGGCTGGTGGCCGGGGCGGCGTCGGCGGGACTGCTGGCCGGCGCGTCCGTACTGGGCGTCTCCGCCACGGCGAACGCCGCGCCCGCACCGTCCGCGGCGGCCTCGGTGGTCACCGGCGACCGACACGACCGGCACGACCGTTGGGACCGCCACGAGCGTTGCACCTGGGTGAAGGGCCAGTGGGCCGAGAAGTGGGTCAAGGGCCACTACGAGTGGAAGTGGCACACAGGCACCTGGCACCACGGCTACCGCGACCACCACGGCACGTGGCACGACGGATGGTGGGGCAAGGGCCACTGGAAGCAGCACTGGGTGCCCGGCCACTACGTGAGCCACTGGGTGCCCGCCCACTGGAACTGCCACGACAAGTGGTGACCGCCGGGCGGCCTTCGTGGGGTTCCGGGACACCCGGGACCCCACTCCCGCTCCCCGCGCCCCGGCATCCGGTGCCGGAGCCGCCCACCGGGAGGAATGATCATGGACACCACCGCCCCGCCCCGCACGGGTCCGGCCACGCTGCACGTCCCGCTCCCGTCGAGGGCTCAGGCCGCCCGGTACGCCCGCCACAGCACGGCACGCATGCTGGCCCTGGACCCGGCCGCCTGCCCGCCCGGTATCGCCGAGGACCTCGTACTGATCGTCTCCGAGCTCGTCACCAACGCGGTCCTGCACGCGCCGGGCCCGTACGCGCTCACGGTCGGCCTGGAGGAGGGGCGGGTGGGCGTCGCGGTCAGCGACGGTTCCGCCAGCCTGTCCGCCCCCGGTGACGGGTTGGACGGCGCCGAGACCAGCGGGCGCGGCCTGCAGATCGTACGGGCGCTGGGAGCCCGACTCTTCGTCAGCCCCTCGGACCGCGGTAAGCAGGTCATCGCGGTCCTCACCTGGTAGCCGGCAGCACCCGGGTACTGCGGGTGGCTGTGCCGACAGCCACCCGCAGCCGACCCGCCCGGAGCGCGGGGCGGCACGCGTACAGCGCGTCCCGCCCCGCGCCCGGAGGGTCACCGGTCCGTGCCGCCCCGTTAGTCGGCAGCGGACCGGAGCTCTCCCGGTCCGCGGTCAGGCGTTGATGCAGGTGTTCCCGAAGGCCGGGTTCAGCAGCCCGATGATGCTGACGCTGTTCCCGCACGCGTTGACGGGGATGTGGATGGGGACCTGGATGAGGTTGCCCGAGCCGACTCCCGGCGAGTACGCGGCCACGCCGTGCGCGTCCGCGTCGGCGGACGCCGCCGACGCGCCCGCCACCACCAGGGCACCTGCCGCCAGCGCCACTGCCAGACCTCGTCGTACAGCCACCATGTCTTCTACCTCCTGTGCGGATGGGCGGCCGCGCGGAGGTCCCGCGCGGCCGGTGAGGCCCGTGGACGCTTCGGGCTCCTCTCACACCCCGTCTTCGCCCCCGGTCCCCGGACGGCTTGGCCGTGTCCTCCTGCTTCCCTCCAACGGGTTAACCGCCGGTGGTGAGGCTGACGGAGCCCGCCCATCCGCATGGCCGTCGGCTACGAAGAAAGGGCGACAGGAGCACAGGTCCCGGGCCGGACCGCCCCCGCGGGGGGGGTCCGGCCCGGCCGCCACAACCCGAGGACCGGC
>NZ_JBVJYM010000065.1:0-577 GCF_055600495.1 Streptomyces sp. NPDC038213 | reverse complement strand
TCCCAAAAAAAGGGGAAAAAAGCAAAACCTCCCCCGCCCAACCCCCCCCCCGCGGGTCCCTCCCGCCCCGGCCGCAACGACACGAGGACCGGCATGCGATGGACGCCCCGCCCCCCGACGGCCGCCCCCGGCCGCCCCTTCGCCTTCTCACCAACGCCGGAGCCCCGCCCGTGAACCAATCCGTCCCGTTCCGTGCAGACCGCTCCGGCGAGCCCGTCCGAAACGACCTCGCCGAGGTCATGCAGAAGGTCGCGCACGGCGACAAGGAGTCCTTCTCTGTCCTCTACGACGCCCTCGCGCCCATGGTGTTCGGGGTCGTGGTGAAGGTCGTGCGGGACCGGGCGCAGTCCGAGGAGGTGGCGCAGGAGGTGATGGTCGACTTGTGGCGGCAGGCGGCCCGGTACCGGCCGGAGGCGGGCAGTGTCGGTGCGTGGGCGGCGACGATCGCGCACCGGCGGGCTGTGGACCGGGTGCGGTCGGCCCAGGCCGCGGCGGACCGTGAGCAGGCGCAGGCGGCCCGTGAGCACACCACCGCGTTCGACGAGGTGGCCGAGCAGGTCGAGACGCGGCTGGAGTC
>NZ_JBVJYM010000064.1:0-5581 GCF_055600495.1 Streptomyces sp. NPDC038213 | reverse complement strand
GCAAGGACCCTTCGGTGCTTCATGCTTGGGGTCTCCTGTCTGTCTTCGGACGGGTAGGGAGGACCGCGGCGGCGGGCGACCTTGGTGGGGAGTCCTGCCGCCGCGGCGCATCTACCTCTGGTGGAAGTGGTTGCGCTTGATGACGGCGCGGCGGATGTTGACCGTCGTGCCGTGCGAGGCACGGTTGTTGTGGGGGCTGTAGGCCTGTACGGCGATCCAGCCGCCGAAGAGGACGGTGGCGAGGATGATGAGCTGCTGGATCAGCGCGGCGAGTGCGGTGATGAACGTGGTGAGCAGGAGCAGTCCGCCGCATACGGCGAGGAAGCCGATTCCGCCGATGGCCACGTTGACCGCGGCCGGGCTGATGGCCGGGCGCTGCCGGTAGGGCTCGGGTTCCTTGGCCGGGCCGAGGGCGTAGCCGGTGATGAGGCGGCCGTCGGGGAGCTGGATGGTCTGGACGTCGGGGAGTGCGTGCGGCTGGTGGACGGCGAGCGGGGTGTGCACCGGGGACAGGGGGACGGGGTAGTGGGTTCCGGCGGTCGTGTCCTGGTGCGTGGGCTTGTGGTTCATGGCGGGTGTCTCCTACTCGGCGATCTCGGTGAGGGCGGCGGCGGAGGTCTTCACGAGGTTGGTGATGGGCTCGTAGGCGCCGGTGCCGGCGGTGAAGAACCCGAAGAGGAACAGGACGATGGCGGCTCCGGCGCCGGCGGCCTTGGACCTGAGGACGAAGTACGAACCGGCGCCGAAGAGCAGGACGGCGGAGATGGTGAAGGTCATCGGGTGGTCCCTTCTCAGTGGGTGAGGCGGTTCAGCGGGTGCCCGCGCGGTGGATGCGGGCGGCGCGGTGGTAGAGGCGGCGGCCGAGGCGGATGCGCTTGCCGTGGCCGTCGCAGCGGCGGCAGTGCTTGCCCCGCTTGGTGCGGCCCTTGCGGTCGGTGGTGAGCTGGAAGCCGAAGCCGCGGCACTTGCGGCAGTCCGCGAGCGGCGAGGCCGCACACAGCAGCGAGTAACCGGCAGTGATGAGCAGCAGGACGGTGGTAGCGAGCAGGGCGGGGGTCATGAAGGGCCCTCCCAGGCGGGTTCCGGGGTTTTCCGCAGGTGGGGTGCTATGCGCTAGCGCGCTGATCAGACGCGGTTCGGGGTGCTAGCGGGGGTGCTACCGGTAGCAGGTGTGCGTGCTACCGGTAGCACCGGTTCGGGGCTATGCCGCGCCCGGGTTTCCGTTACGTTCCGCGACTGCGGTGGTGATGTGGGCGCGGACGGTTCCGCGGCGGGTGGTGCGGGTTCCGTCGTCGGTGGTGCCGGCGACGTCGCGGGTCTTGATGCCGTACGGCTTGAGCGCGCTGGTGACGGTCTCGCCCTTCCAGCCGCCGTACACCTCGGGCCGCAGCTCGGCGAGGCGGGCGGCGATCCGCTCGTTCCACACCCGCTCCTCGGCGGCGGGGACGACGGCGAGGACGTCGGCGAGCAGGTCGTAGGCGGGGCCGGTGGTCTCTTCGGGGACTTCGCCGAGGGAGTGTCCGGTCAGGAGTCCGGTCTTCTCGCGGGCTTTGCGGGCGCGGGCGGCGATGGTGTCGGCGCCGGGGCCGTCCACGTAGACGGAGGCGACGATGCGGGCGTCGGAGCCCTCGCCCATGAAGTAGTGGATGCCCTTGTCTCCCCAGGCGAACATCGTGGCCCGTACGCCCCGCTTGTACTGGGAGGTGCCGAGGACCATGTCGTTCTCGGTCTGGCCCATGACCTTCAGGCACCAGCGGGCCGAGGCGTTCGCGGAGATGCCGGTGGGCAGGGACTTGGCGTCCGGGCGCTGCGTGGCGAGGAGCAGCACGATGCCGGTGGCGGGGCCGCGTTTGACCAGGTCGGTGCAGATCTCCTCGAACTCCTTGCCGTGTTCGGGGTGCTCGAAGAGGACCTGGCACTCGTCCACGCCGACGATGATCGGGTGCAGGCCGAGGGAGCGTTTGTCGGCGAGGTGGCTGGTCACCTTGTTCTCGGGGCAGATGTCCCGCGGCAGCGACCGGATCACCTTGACCCGGCGGCGCAGCTCTTCGCGCAGGCTGCGGAAGTCCTGGAGGGCGTAGGTGATGGACTCGTCGTCGTCACCGGCGGCGTGCCGGTGGGAGACGGCGTTGCCGACCGGGTCGAGGTCGCCGGTGCCCTTCATGTCGTACGTGTGCAGCTCCGCCCGCGGGTCGAGTGCAGCGATCAGGAGCAGGAGGCGCAGGAGGAAGGTCTTGCCCATGCGGGGGATCGCGCCGATGACGCCGGCGATGTACATGAGGGTGACCTCGACCCAGCGTCCGCGCTGGTCGGTGCCGTAGGCGACCGGCTTGAACAGGTCGACCGCCCCGCCCGTGGCCAGCGGCCACTTGGGTTTCTTGGCCTTGGTCATGTCCTGGTCGCCGACCCACAGGACCAGGTGTCCGGTGTGCTCCTCCGGGACGGCCTCGGGCCACACGCACCCCAGCGGGCGGCGAAGGCCGGAGGCGAGCTTGTCGCGGCGCTCGATGACGTCGGTGACGGTCACGCCGTACGGGAGGTCGCCCTCCGCGCGCCAGCCGGGCCCGTCGCGGGTGATGGGCGCGGTGAACGTGAACCCGTCACGGCCCTTGGCCTGTGCCTGGCTGATCGCGGGGATACCGAGCGCGCCCAGGGCCCGCAGGACGATGTCCGAGGTGAGCTTGGGGACCTTGGCGATCTCCACGGCCCGGTTGACGACGGGGGCGTCGGCGTGGCCGCCGGCGGTGCCGAGGGCGAGCAGCACCGAGCCGACGGAGACGGCCTGGAGCCACCCGGGGGCCAGCACGTACAGGGCGAGCGCGAGGCCCGTCCCGATGAACGCGGCGAGCGTGGCCACCAGGACCCGCAGACGGACGCGGCCGTCGCGCTGCCGCGACAGCTTCAGGTACTCCCCGACGTCCTCGCGGCGCACGGCGGCCAGGCGGACCGGCTCGCCCTCGCGGTCGGCGACCCACCGCATCGTGGTGCCGAGGAAGCGGGCGGTTCCGCGGGGCGACTGGAGCAGCAGACGGCCGGCGTAGACCGGGGAGCGGAGGGCGTGGTAGCCGGTGAGGTGGGCGTAGTGGGAGGCGACCCAGCGGGCCGCGGTGCGGAGTTCGGCCGTGGACTGCAGCCAGACGGGCACGATCGGGCGGCGCTTGGCGCCCGCGAGTCGGCCGAGGTAGCCGGGCCCGGCGGCGGCCGGGCCGTCGACCGGGATACGGGCCGACGGGTCGTCGGTCGCCGTACCCGTCCGCGTCGGCCTCCCGGCGGCGGTCCCGTTGGCCGCCGGGACGGCCGACGCGTCCGGCGACTCCGTACGGGCGGTCCGGGCCTTGCCGAGGTCGACCACGTCGGCCCCGTGGCCCGCGGCCATGTCGGCTTCGAGTCGGGCGAAGAGTTCGTTCTCGTCGTCGGGGTGTTTCACTGGTGGTTCCTTCCAGTGCGAGGGATAGCGGGCCCGGCCGGCGCTGTGAGAGGTGGACGGCCGGGCACGCGAGAGAACCCGCCCCGCGGACCGGGGGCTAGGGTCGGGGCATGGGGGGACTTGACGCAGACCAGCAGTCGGGGCCGTGCACGTGGTGCGAGGCGCCGGTGAACCAGCCCGCGCGGTGGCGCGCTGAGCGGTTCTGCAGCCGGAGGCACCACCTGCGGTACCGGGTGGCCCGCATCGTGGCGCGGGTGCTCGACAGCCTCTGACCGCTCAGATCGCCAGAAGCGCGCTGGTGGGGATCTCGTAGATGTCGGTCACGAAGTCGACCCCCTCGTAGAAGTCCGCCCCGTGGTGGACGTAGCCGATGTGCAGGGCGGTGCCCTCGCGGTCGGTCGTCTCGTAAACGTGCACGGTGGCCGTGGGGCGGCGCCGGCCGCGGGCGATGCACTGACGCGCGGTCGCCACCGCCAGACGCTCGGGCCGCCAACGGGCCGTGCGCGTCTCCCCGGTGCGGTGCATCAGGCTGAAGAGGATGACGGGACGCATGAGCGGGCTCCTTCGAGTCGGATGTCCGGAGTAGCGGCGGGCCTTCACGCGGCGACCTCCTCGGCCACCACGTCGGCGGTCGGCCCGTCCGAGTCGACGTCGAGCGCGTCAGCGGCGGCGCCGAAGTCCTGTACGTCCCTCTCCGAGGCCCGGTCGGAGAGGATCTGGTCCCGCAGCACGCGGGAGCTGGCCGCCGAACACCGCAGGTGAGTCCGGATGGTCTCGGCGTTGATCGCGCTGTCGGGCCACGCCTCGGTGATCTCGCGGGCCTCGGCGAGAAGCTCCTCGGCGGTCCGCGGCGGCTTCGACTTCTTGGCCTTGCCGCGCGCCGGGCGCCGCCGCGGAGCCGGAAGAGCGGGCACAGGCGCCGCGGCCACGGCCGGTACCTGCTCGGGCTCCGGCGGGGGAACGGCGGACGGGACCGGTCCGGACGCAACCGCCTCGGCCGCACCGGCCGCCATCGAGCCGTCGTTCTTCAGGACGTCGCTCTCGACCGCGGCCGCTGGCGCTTCCGCTGGCGCCAGTTCGCCGAGCCGGAGCAGGACCCGCTCCCGCCGCGGTGTCTTGGACCGCCAGCGCCGCCCGTACGTCTCCCGCAGCTCCGCACGGGCGAGCTGGCGCTCCCTCTCCCGCGCCAGCGCATCGGCGTACGAGGTGATCTCCCAGAGGGTCATCCGTCGCCACAGCGAGAACGTGGACGGGAAGGCGAGGAACCACCGGGAGCCCCGGATCTTGTCCATGCGCCGGCCGGTCACGGCGCCGATGCGGACGGCGTAGATGTGGGCGCCGATCTCCGAGAAGACCACCCACAGCAGGGGCATCGTGCCGTGGGCCAGCTTCGCCCACGGCCCGTTCCCCGCGGCCACGTTCAGGCCGCAGGTCACGAGCGTGAGCAGCCACGGCACGAACCGCACCCACACCAGTGCCATGTCCATCCGGATCAGCAGCAGGTTGGCCACGGTGAACACCGGGATCGCGAGGTCGATGCCGACCGGCAGCATCCACGGCTCGCCGAACCCCCACCGGCCGGCCGCAGCCGACACCGCGTCGAACGAGGAGATGAGCCCGAGGGCCCCCACCCCGGCCGCGGCGAGCGCGCCGGTACCGGCGAGGCCCACCTCGGGGCGGGTGAGCGGCGGGACTTTCGGCCGCTCGGCGGGCGGGATCCCGCTCATGCCGCAGCCCCCTTGAAGGAGTGCGTCCGGCTGCGGGCGGCGGGCTTGGTGCGGCGGAGCGAGGTCACGTTGAACAGCTCGGGGGCGTGCGCCTCGATCACCTCGGCGGCGATCCGGCTCACGTTGTCCGGGAGGTCGGGGTACTCGGCGAGGATGTCGCGGGCCGCGTCCAGCCGGGCCGCGCGCTCCTCCCCGGTCTCGCCCTCCACCCCGAGCCACAGCTCGACCGGGGTACCGAGGGCCAGCTCGATGAAGTCGTCGGTGCTGACGGCCTGATGGCCGCCGATGTACGTACGCATGGGTGCACTCCTGAATCGGAGGGTCAGGGAGGGCCGCGGCGGCGGGCGACCTTGGTGGGGAGTCCCACCGCCGCAGGCGGTACGTGGTCGTGGAGTCCGTCCGGCTCCCCGCGCCCCACCCGTGCGAG
>NZ_JBVJYM010000063.1:0-5880 GCF_055600495.1 Streptomyces sp. NPDC038213 | reverse complement strand
GGACGGCCGCACAGTCAGACATGCGAGCAGACACCGGAGAGCCATCCCGACCCGGGTAAGGGGCGACACGGTGGGCCGGGGGTAGCGGGGGCCGCCGCGCGGAGCGAGGTCCCCTACCCGCCCCTTCCCGAAACTGGGGCTCCGCCCCAGACCCCGCGCCTCAAACTCCCCCAGACTTCGTCCGGGGTCCCCCTGGCGAGGCTGGATGATCCGGGTCAGGGGACCCCCGACGGGGCTGGATAACGAGGTCGGGAGGGAAATCGGGGTGGTGTGACCGCGCGGCTCAAGGCCTCCTTCGTCGGACAGGGGGCAGCCCCTCCCGAGTCTGGATAGCCAGGTCGAGACGCCCCCCCCGGGCCCGGTCTGACCCCTCACGAGGGTGGTGGGCTAAGACCAGTCAGCGCCTCCCGGGCCAGGGGAGGAGACCCGGACCGCGTAGACACCCCGTACCCCCTCGCTCACCCGTCCCCCCGAAACCGGATCACCTCCGGTGGCGGATGCCGCGTCGTCGTGTGGCGGACCTCCACCAGCACGGGCGGATCCAGCAGGTGGTACGGCACCTCACCCAGCCCAATAGCGGTCACAGTCCCCCCACCACCCCCACCACCCCCACCACCCCCACCACCCCCACCACCCCCACCACCCCCACGCGAACCCCCACCTCCGCCCACCGCCCCCGCACCCCCCACCACCCCCGCCGCCTCCGCCCGCAAAGCGGCCGGCAGCGGGCTGGAGACCACCGGGGTGTCGTCGCCGGGCAGGACGAGCACGAGGCTCGTCGGCCGCCGGGCCGGGCCCGTCCAGCCGATGGCCGCCGCATCGGTGGTGTCCGTGTGCCGCAGTTTGCGCCAGCCCCGCCGCCCCTCCGGGTACGACTGGTCCAGCCGTTTGATGACCAGCCCCTCGATCCCGCTCGCGGGCAGGGTCTCGTACCAGGTGGCGGCCAACTCCGGGTCCGTGGTCATCGGTACCGGCTGCAGCGGCGGCCCCAGCGGCAGCAGCAGGTCGACCAGCAGCCCCCGCCGCCGCTCGTACGGCCGCCCCCGCAGGTCCAGCCCCGCCAGGGTCAGCACGTCGAAGGCCGCGTACGAGGCCGGCAGCGTCCGCGCCAGGACCGCCGCCCGCGCCGCCGTGGCCGCGGCCGCCCGCCGCTGTACGAGCGCGAAGTCCGTACGTCCCGCGTGCCACACCACCACCTCGCCGTCGAGGGTGGTCTCGGCGGGCAGCTGCCGTGCCGCGGCCGCCAGGTCGGGGAAGGCGGCGGTCACGATCCGCCCGGAACGCGCCTGGAGCACCACGTCCGTCGCCGTACGGACGATCACCAGCCGGTGCCCGTCGAACTTGGGCTCGTACGCCAGTCCGTGCCCCCGCGGAAGCTCCCGCACCGGCGCCGCCAGCGCCACCCGGATCACGCAGACCCCCCAGGCAACGGCCCACCCATGCCACGCCCCGCCCGCCGACCACGCCCCGCACCCTCACCGCTACCCCCACGCCCCCCACCCTCACCGCGCCCCACACGCCCCCCACTCCCACCCCCACCACCCCCCACCCAGCCACCCCCCGCCACCGGCCCGAACAGATCCCCGTCCCGTTCCAGCCGTGCCACCACGTCCCCGGCCAGGAACTCCATCGCCCCCGGCTCCCGGCAGTCCGCGACCTCCGCCCAGGAGACGGGCGCCGAGGCCGTCTGCCGGGCGCGCGCCCGGAGGGTGTACGGGGCGGCCGTGGTCTTCGCGGCGGCGTTCTGGCTGTGGTCCACGAAGACCTTCCCCGGCCGCAGCGCCCTCGCCATCCGGTGCACGACGAGTTCCGGCAGCTCCCGTTCCGCCTCCTGTGCGAGCCCCTTCGCGTACGCGGAGGCCTCCGCGGACGGCGCGGGCGGATCCAGCGGTACGGACAGGTGGAGCCCCTTGGACCCGGAGGTCTTCGCGTACGCGTGCAGACCGTCGGCGTCCAGCCGCTCCCGCAGCCACAGCGCGACCGCACAGCACTCGACCACCGTCGCCGGCTCGCCCGGATCGAGGTCGAAGACCAGCCGGTCGGCGAGCCCGGGGGAGCCGGCGGGCCACTGCGGGGTGTGGAACTCCACGACCAGGTTCGCGGCCCAGATCAGCCCCGGCAGGTCGGACACCACCACCTGCCGGGCCCGCTGGTCCTCCGAGCGCGGCACGGGCGTGGTCGTCACCCAGGCGGGTGTGCCGGGCGGCGGATTCTTCGTGAAGAAGAGCTGCCCGTCGGCCCCGTCCGGATACCGGAGGAAGGACAGCGGCCGGTCGTGGATATGGGGCAGCATGGCCCCCGCCACGGTGGCGTAGTAGTGCAGCACCTCGCCCTTGGTGAAGCCGGTCTCCGGGTAGAGGACCTTGTCCAGATTGCTGAGCGCGAGGCGACGCCCCTCCACGTCTGTGATCGGCGTCATACGATGAGATTGCCATGGGGGGCGCGAAAGGGCACGAAGGGAACGAAACGCCCGCGAAAGGACCCCGTCGTGCGATCCATCTGGAACGGTGCCATCTCCTTCGGACTGGTCAGCATCCCGATCAAGCTGGTGAACGCCACCGAGAACCACTCGATCTCCTTCCGCCAGATCCACACCGCCGACGGCGGCCGGGTCCGCTACCGCAAGGTGTGCGAGCTGGACGGTGAGGAGCTCGGCTCCCAGGAGATCGGCAAAGGCTACGAGGAGCCCGACGGCTCGATCATCCCCATCACGGACGAGGACCTGGCGTCCCTCCCGCTGCCCACCGCCAAGACGATCGAGATCGTCGCCTTCGTCCCCGCCGACGAGATCGACCCGCTCCAGATGGACGCCGCGTACTACCTGGCGGCCAACGGCGTGCCGGCCGCCAAGCCGTACACCCTCCTGCGCGAGGCCCTCAAGCGCAGCCGGAAGGTCGCGATCGCCAAATTCGCCCTGCGGGGCCGCGAGCGGCTCGGCATGCTGCGCGTGGTGGACGACGTCATCGCGATGCACGGTCTGCTCTGGCCGGACGAGATCCGGGCCCCGGAGGGCGTGGCTCCGGAGGGCGAGGTGAGCGTACGGGAGGCCGAGCTCGACCTCGCCGACGCACTGATGGCCACGCTGGGCACGGTGGAGATCGAATCCCTCCACGACGACTACCGCACGGCCGTGGAAGCCCTCATCGCCTCGAAGGCCTCGGGGGAGGCCCCGGCGCCGGAGGCGGCGGACGGGGAACGGGGCGGACAGGTGATCGACCTGATGGCGGCCCTGGAGCGGAGCGTACGGGCGGCCAGGGAGTCGCGCGGCGAGACGGTCGACGGGGTCGGCGGCGCCGGGGGCGGGGGCGGCAGGGCGGCGGCGGACACCGGTACGGAAGACGCCGAGGTGACCCCCCTGCGGGCACCGCGGACACCGCGCACGACGCGGGCGCCGAAGGCGGTGGGCGGCAAGAAGACGACGGCGTCGGCATCGGCGTCGGCGGGCGCGTCACGCAAGAAGGCGACGGCGAAGTCGACCAAGTCGACGGCGACCACGTCGAAGTCGGCAGCGAAGAAGACGGCCGCAGCGACGAAGACGGTCAAGACGGTGAAGACGACGGCGAAGGCGACGGCGAAGAACCCGAAGCCGACCTCGGCAGCAGGAAAAAAGGCGACGGCGACAACGGCAAAGAAGACCGCATCCCCACGCAAACGCAACACGGCGTAACGGGGACCGACTGACCCGGCTCCAGTACCCCCACCCAAATACCCCCCACACCCGGATACCCCCCCCGGACCCGGACCCCTGGCCCGACGAGCACCCCGCCGTCGGACAAGGCACCGCCCCGGACCTGGAAGGCGCCGGGCCCAACTCCCGCGCGGTGCCTTTCAGTCCGGGGCGGGCCCGGATCCGTTCGGTCCGTCAGGCCGGCCTGAAGCGGCCCGGCGTGCCGAACCGGCGGCTGCGGTCCTCCTCCTCCGGGGTCGGCCGGCCCGCCTGCGGCGGCGGGGGAGCGGACGCCGGGGTGCCGTCCTCACCGGTGGTGCTGCGGGCACTGCTGGCGCTGCGCGAGCCGAAGTTCCCGTACCCCTGGAACTCGTGCGGCCGCAGGCCGCCCTCGGGGAAGTCGACGTACTCCCTGTCCTCGCAGATCTCCGCCTGGCCGCCCACGGGCAGCCGCGGGTGGCTCTCTACGGACGGGGGAGCCGGCTCGCGGTCCCGCACTCGCTGGCCCAGCCAGAAGCCCAGCAACAGGAACACCACAATGGCGATTCCCACAGCCAGGAACCACACAATGTCCACGAAAATGTCCATAACACGAAAATACCCCCAAACAGCGCAATGTATACGTGACCAACCCGCCCCCGCCCCCGCCCAGGCCCGCCCTCACCCACCGGCAGCCGGGCCCGCCGCCGCAGAGCGACGAGAACGCGCCGAGCCCGCCCCGCCCCGTGGCCGGGACTGCGCCCCCGGGAGTGGCGGCCCGCAGGGCCGGGGCATATACCCCGGGTGGCAGCCGGTACCGGACGTCAGGGGAGAACGGACATGACGGGGGAGACCGAAGCGACAAGGGAAGCCGCCGGTACGAGAACGCGGGCCCACCCGAGCACCCGCACGGTCCCGCGCACCCGCCCCGTCCCGCCGCCCCCACCTCAGCCCACGCCCCCACCACCCGCGTCCGCTCCACCCCCGCCAGCGCCATCCGCGCTCACGCCCCCACCCCCGCCCGCCCCCCGACACCCCGCGCGGCCCGCATGAAGTGGCTGGCCCGCCGCCGCGGCCCCCGCACCCCGCGTCGCGGCCCCGCAGCCCCAGCCCCCGACCCCCTCCCGGACGCAGACGGAGCCCCGCCCCCACCTTCCGGCTGCCCCTTCGGCGACGAGAACGCCCCCCAGCCGACCCCCCACAACCGCACCTCACCCACCACCCGAAACCCCCACCCCGAATCCCCCCAACCACCCCACCCGCACCACCCCCGACCTCCAGCTCCCCACCCTCCCTCTCCCCACCACCCCCACCACCCTCCCCACCCCCTCCTCATCGGCACCCTCCCCCCACTAGCCCCCGCTTACCAGCGCCGCCGCATCCTCTGCGAGCGCATCGACCGGGCTCGCGCCGGCCACCCCGCAGTCGTCCTCACCCAGGTGCTCGCGGGCGACGGCGGAGTCGGCAAGTCCCAACTGGCCGCCGCCTACGCCCACCAGGCCCTGGCCGACGGCACCGACCTGGTCGTCTGGGTGAACGCGGCCGAGCCGGACCGCGTCCCCGCCGGCTACGCGCGCGCCGCGCGCCGGATCCGCGTGCCCGGCACCGCCGGTACGGACGCCGAGGCCGACGCCCTCGCCTTCCTCGACTGGCTGGCCACCACCCCCCACACCTGGCTGGTGGTACTGGACGACCTGGCCGACCCCGACGGCCTCGGCCGCTGGTGGCCCCCCGCGTCCCCGACCGGTTCCGGACGGGTCCTGGCCACCACGCGCCACCGGGACGCGGTGCCGCCGGGCCGCGGCCGGGCGGTCGTGGACATCGACGCGTACAGTCCGGCCGAAGCCGTGGCCTACCTCCGCACCCGGCTCACCGGCGCGGGCCGCCCCCACCTCCTGGACGACCGGGTGACAGTCCTCGCAGAGCGCCTCGGCCGCCACCCGCTGGCCCTCTCCCAGGCAGCCGCGTACGTGGTCAACATGGACGTCCCCTGCGCCGAATACCTCCACCTCCTGACCACCACCCGCACCCAACCCCCCACCCCACCCCAACCCCCTCCCTCACCCACCTCACCCACCCCCACCACCACACCCATCCCCCCACCCACACACCCGGCCGACGCCCTGGCCCCCCACCCCCCGGACCACATGTCCCCCCACCCACTGCACCCACCTCACCCACCTCACCCACCTCACCCACCCCAGCCCCCAACCCCCCACCGCCCTCCATCCCCC
>NZ_JBVJYM010000062.1:0-6688 GCF_055600495.1 Streptomyces sp. NPDC038213 | reverse complement strand
AAACGAGCCGAGCATCGCAACGGGACACCACCCGCACCTGACACCGTCACCATCACTCGGCAGGACAGAACTTAAGTCACCAACATTGGGCCTAACCCCCGTACGTGGCCTCGGACTCGCCCAGCACCGCGGCGAAGTCCGAGGCCAGCCGCCGCGCGTCCGGCTCCGCCAGCGAGGCCGTGGTGATCCGTATGGCGGGGCCCGTCCCGATCCGGAACCGCTGCCCCGCCGCCACCCACCACCCCTGCGTCCGCAGCCCGTTCACCACCGCCGACTCGTCCCGCACGGGCACCCACACGCTCAGCCCGCTCAACCCGTGCGCCGGGAGCCCGTACCCGGCCAGCGCCTCGACCAGCGCCCCGCGCCGCTGCGCGTACACCGACTGCGCCCCCGCGACCAGCAGCCGCGCCCCCGGGTCCACCAGCACCCGCGCCACCGTCTCCTGAAGGATGTGGCTGACCCATCCCGAGGTCAGCAGCAGCCGCCCGTCGTGCCGCGCCAGGGTGGTGGCGTCGCAGGCCAGCGCCGCGAACCGCAGGTCGATCCCGAACTGCTTCGACACCGTGCGCACGTGCGCCCACCGCGGCAGCCCGCCCGTCGCCAGGGACTCCAGGGGCACCCCGGAGACCTCCGAGTTGTGGTCGTCCTCGATCACCAGCACCTCCGGGAACCCCGCCAGGACCGCCAGCAGGTCCGCCCGCCGCCCCGGCGTCAGCCGCCCCCCGGTCGGACACTGCGCCCGCGGGCTGAGCACCAGCGCCCGCGCCCCCGCCTTCAGCGCCCGCGCCAGCTCCTCCGGCCGGACCCCCTCGTCGTCCACGGCCACCGGCAGCATCCGCAGCCCCAGCGCGGGCACCAGGTCCAGCAGGTGGTGGAAGCCCGGATCCTCCACGGCCACGGCGTCCCCGGGCCGCAACTCCACCGACAGCAGCCGCGCGATGCAGTCCAGCGCCCCGTGCGCGAAGCTCACCGACCCCTCCGGCACCCCGTCGCGCGCGAACCACTCCCGCACCAGCTCCTCCAGCCGCGGCAGCCGCGGACTGCCCCGGTGCGAACCCTGTACGGGCAGCACCTCCGACGGAGGCGCCAGTACGGGCAGCAGCGCCGGATCCGGATGCCCGCCCGCCAGGTCCCGCAGCCCCTCCGGCACCCGCGGCGGCCGCCGCGACCCCACGGCCGGCGCATGGGCGACCACGGTCCCGCCCCGCCCCCGCGTGACCACGATCCCGCGGGTCCGCAGCTCCTTGTACGCGGTCGCCACCGTCCCGGGACTGACCCCGAGCCCGTCCGCCAGCCGCCGCACCGGGGGCAGCGCGGCGCCCGGTGCCAGGGCGCCCTCGGCGACGGCCCGCTCGACGGAGCCCGCAATCTCCCTGGCGGTCGACCCACTGAAGGAATATTGTTCTGTCACGTACTGAAGTATGTATCAATACATAACTCTCGTCCAGGGGGACACGTGAGCATCCGAGACCGCAGAGCCGCACTGCACGCACGCGTACCAGGAGGCCGCGACGGCCGCCGGATGCTCGTGATCTCCTTCGTGGACAAGATCGGCACCGGCATGTGGGCCGGCACCGCCGCCCTCTACTTCGTCACCGTCGCCCACCTCGGCATCGGCAGGGTCGGACTCCTCATCGGCGTCGCCGGAGCCGTCGGCATCGCCGGCGCCCCGCTCGGCGGCCGCCTCGCCGACCGCTTCCCCCTCACCCGCCTCCTCCTCGGCCTCCAGCTGATCCGCTGCCTCGCCGCCCTCGCCCTCCTCACCACCCGCGAGTTCGGGCTCCTCCTCGCCTACTGCGCCGCCGGCAGCCTCGCCGACCGCGCCGCGAACGTCCTCACCAAGCTCTACGCCGCCCGCGTCAGCGGACCCGACCGCGTCCGCTACCAGGCCCTCAGCCGCACCGCCATGAACATCGGCTACGGCATCGGCGGACTCACCGCGGCCGCCGCCCTCGCCGTCGGCACCGTCGCCGCCTACCGCTCCCTCCTCCTCGGCGAGGCCCTCTCCTACCTCGCCATGGCCCTCCTCACCCTCCGCTGCGGCGAACCCCCCTCGCCCACCCGCGTCCTGCACCCCGCCCCCGCCGAAGGCGAACCCGCCGCCGCAGCGCACCCCGCCCGGACCCCCAGCCCGTGGCGCGACCGCACCTACCTCCTCTACACCCTCACCGAGACCGCACTCTTCCTCGACGACGCCATCTTCAAGATCGGCATCCCGCTGTGGATCGTCCACGCCACCGAGGCCCCCCACGGCCTGGCACCCCTCCTGATCGTCCTCAACAACGTCCTCGTCGTCTGCCTCCAGGTCCCCCTCGCCCGCCTCGGCACCACCACCGACGCCGCCCGCCGCCTGCTCCGCCCCCTCGGCCTCGCCCACCTGCTCGGCTGCCTCGCCCTCGGCGCCTCCGCCTTCGGCGGCCCCTGGGCCGCCACCACCGCCCTCGTCCTGGCCGCCGCGGCCCTCACCTTCGCCGAGATGCTGCACGCCGTCGCCTCCTGGGAGCTCTCCCTCGCCCTCGCCCCCGACGAGGCCCAGGGCGCCTACCTCGGAGTGCACGGACTCTCCGCCGCCGCCCAGCGCAGCGCCGGCCCCCTCCTCGCCACGGCCGCCGTCGCAGCGGGCCCCCCGGCCTGGGCGGCCCTCGGCCTCGCCCTCGCCGCCACCTGCCTCGCCCAGGACCGCCTCGTCCGCTCCGGCCTGCGCAGCACCCCGCTGTCAGAGCCGAAGGTTACGGTGAGTGAGCACTGAGAAGCGCTCCGCTCACCACACCGTCCGGGGGGACACCATGGCGCACCCGACCCGCCACCACACGACCGCAGCCACCACAGGGACCGGCAGCCCCGAGCGGGCGGGGACCCGCACTGCCCGCACCGCCCGCAGGGCCCGCGGCCGCAGTCTCCGCCGCGCCCTCCACCGCGAAGCCCCCGTCACCCTCGGCCTCCTCGCCGACCCCGAGGACTTCGCCGCCATGGCCGCGCACCCCGGCTTCCCCTTCCCCCGCCGCCCCGAGGGGCACGCCCGCTACCTCCGCACCGCCGACGGACTCCTGAAATCCCTCGCAGCCCGCGGCCGGCACACCACGGTCACCCTCCTCGACCCCGAGGAGTTCACCCGCTACTGCGCCGAGACCGGCCTCGACCCCGGCAGCGCGCGGGCGCGCACGTGCTTCACCGCCGAGCTCGCCCGCACCGGCCCGGCGGTCCCGTACGAGGGCCAGCCCATGACCGAGCTCCTCGCCCGCCTCGTCGACGAATCCGTCCGCCAGGCCACGTGGGAGTACGCCACCCTCCTGCTCGCCGGCCTCGGCCCCTGCGCCGACTGCGGGGCCGACATCGGCCACAGCACCCTCGACCGGGCCCGCCGCGTCCTGGACCGCCTGCTCTCCGGAGCCGGCCCGGGCGCCCACCACCTGGTGTGCAGCGTCCCCACGGAAGGCGACCAGCTCACCGCCGCGCACCACACGGACTCGGACGAGCGCACCCGCCTCGACTTCGTCACCGTCCTCGCCGCGGGCCTCGCCCTGCGCCGGCCCGGGGGAGTGGTCCTGCGCAGCACGGCCCCGGACCGCCCGGACCGGCTCCACGGCTGGCGGCTCGCCGGGGGCGAAGTGCTCCCCATCTCGGCGGCGGAGGTGTTCAACGCCTACTGCACCGACGCCGACACCGGCGACCTGCTCCCCCCGGAGCCCGGCGTCGAGTACTGCCCCGGGTACCCGGTGGACGAACCGCACCCCCACCACTGAGCCCGCGAACCGTTCCCCGCGCCCGGAACCGGCCCGCGAACTCGGGACCAACCGGTGACCGACGACCCCTCCACCGGGCCCCAAGCCCTGCCGGGAGTACGGAAAGGGGGCCCCTCGCCACTCGGGCGAAGGGCCCCCTCAGGGCCTGAAGCGCGTCAGGTCACTCGCCGGACAGCACCGCCTGCGCGGCGATCCGGGCCTCCTCGGCCGTGTCCGCAGCCCGCGCCGCAGCCGCGGCCCGCTCGCACTGGGCGAGCGTGTACTTGGCCAGCGTCGCGCGCACGTAGGGAATGGAGGCCGCACCCATCGACAGGCTGGTCACGCCCAGACCCGTCAGCACACAGGCCAGCAGCGGGTCCGAGGCGGCCTCGCCGCACACGCCGCAGCTCTTGCCCTCGGCCCTGGCGGCCTCGGCCGACATGGCGATCAGGTCGAGCAGCGCGGGCTGCCACGGGTCCTGGAGCCGGGAGACGGCACCCACCTGCCGGTCGGCCGCAAAGGCGTACTGCGCCAGGTCGTTCGTACCCAGCGAGAGGAACTCCACCTCCTGCAGGATCGAGCGCGCCCGCAGCGCGGCGGAGGGGATCTCCACCATCGCGCCGAACTTCGCCTGCAGCCCCGCCTCGCGGCACGCGTCCGCGAAGGCCCGGGCGTCGGTCCGGTCGGCGACCATCGGAGCCATGACCTCGAGGTAGACGGGCAGCCCCTCGGCCGCCTTCGCCAGCGCGGTCAGCTGGGTCCGCAGCACCTCGGGGTGGTCCAGCAGCGACCGCAGGCCGCGCACGCCGAGCGCCGGGTTCGGCTCGTCCGCCGGAGTCAGGAACTCCAGCGGCTTGTCGGCGCCCGCGTCCAGCACGCGCACCACGACCCGGCCCTCGGGGAAGGCCTCGAGCACCTTGCGGTAGGCCTCGTACTGCTTCTCCTCGGACGGGGCCTTGCGGCTGTCGTCCAGGAAGAGGAACTCGGTGCGGAACAGGCCCACGCCCTCGGCGCCCGCCTCGACCGCCGCCGGCACGTCGGCCGGACCGCCCACGTTCGCCAGCAGCGGCACCTTGTGCCCGTCCGAGGTGGCACCCGGGCCCGAGGAGGCGGCCAGCGCCGCCTTGCGCGCTGCGGCCGCGGCCTCCAGCTCGGCCCGCTTCTCCGCCGTCGGGTCGACGAAGATCTCGCCGGTGCTGCCGTCCACGGCCACGACCGTGCCCTCGGCCAGCTCGCCGGCCCCCGGCAGCGCGACCACCGCGGGCACGCCCAGGGCCCGCGCCAGGATGGCGCTGTGGCTGGTCGGCCCGCCCTCCTCGGTCACGAAGCCGAGCACGAGCGCCGGGTCGAGCAGCGCGGTGTCCGCGGGAGCCAGGTCACGGGCGATCAGCACGTACGGCTCGTCGCTGTCCGGCACGCCCGGCATCGGCACGCCCAGCAGCCGCGCCACGATGCGGTTGCGCACGTCGTCCAGGTCGGCCACGCGCCCGGCCATGTACTCGCCGGCCCCGGCGAGCAGCTCGCGGTAGCTGGCGAACGCGTCGTACACACCGCGCTCGGCGGTGCTGCCGACGGCGATCCGGCGGTCGACGTCGGCCATGAGCTCAGGGTCCTGAGCGATCATGGCCTGGGCCTCCAGCACGTGCTGGGCCTCGCCACCGGCCAGCTGGCCACGCGCGATCAGGTCGGCCGCCACCGCGTCCACGGCCTGACGGGCGCGCCCCTGTTCGCGCTCCGCCTCCTCCGCGGCGATCTGCTTGGCCGGCGGCTCGAGGACCGCCGTACCCATGTGCCGAACCTCGCCGATCGCCACACCGTGGCTCACGCCGACGCCTCGCAGCGTTGTCTCCATTTCACCCGTCTCCGATTGTGCGGCGGTTGCGACGCCGCGATGGATGTCCGTCCCGCCGCCTCGGCGGCGCAGAGCCGTCAGGCCCAGTTGAAGAGCGCGTCCCCGGCCTTCACATCGCCCTCGACGAGGTCGGTGAGCGCGTCCGCGGTGGCCTCGAGCGCCACGATCGGGCAAATGGGGGACTTGCCGGCCGCTTCGACGGCCGCCGGGTTCCAGCGGATCATCGCCTGCCCGCGGCTCACCGTGTCGCCCTTGTTGACGAGCAGCTCGAAGCCCTCGCCGTTGAGCTGAACGGTGTCGATCCCGAGGTGGGTGAGCACACCGTGCCCCGCCTGGTCGACTACTACATACGCGTGCGGGTGGAGGGAGACGACCACACCGTCTACGGGGGCCACCGCCTCCGAGGGCTCGCGTACGGGGTCGATGGCGGTGCCCGGACCCACCATCGCTCCGGAGAACACCGGATCGGGCACTGCCGCGAGTCCGATGGCACGCCCGGCAAGAGGGGACGTCACGGTGGTCATGGATGGCCTCCCAGGGGGTGGGGCTTCTACGTGTCGCCGCCCGTACCTGTCCTGGGCGGCGTACTCGTGAGAAGCGTATGTCATGACAAGTCCGGGTTCTCCCTGATCTGTTCCGCAGGAACGGACCCTCGGGACTAGTGGACTAGACCACTAGACCATACGCCCGCGACCCACGCCCGTGTCGATTTGCCCGCGCCCCCCGGCTGCCTGTACTGTCTTAACTCCTGCCTGACCGCACATGTGAACAACACATGAACCAAGGTCGGCGGGCATCCCACTTATTAGCTGGACCTAAAACCTGGCCGCATTCTGCATGCCTGCAGAATCATGTGGTCAGGGAGACGGAAAAACGCTGATAGAGTCGGAAATGCCGGAAGGAAAAAGCGCGAAAGCGGTTTGGACTGGAAAGCGCCGAGGAAATCGGGTCCGGAAAGATCTGATAGAGTCGGAAACGCAGGAACGAAGGAAGCGCCCGGAGGAAAGCCCGAGAGGGTTAGTACAAAGGAAGCGTCCGCACCTTGAGAACTCAACAGCGTGCCAAAAATCAACGCCAGAAGTTGATACCCCGTCCATCTTCGGATGGTCGAGGT
>NZ_JBVJYM010000061.1:0-8047 GCF_055600495.1 Streptomyces sp. NPDC038213 | reverse complement strand
CACGTGGTCACCCCCATGCAGTCGCGGAGCCGGATGAGCCCGTCGCGCATGCGTGTCTTGATGGTGGGAAGCGGTGTGCGCAGGGCCTCGGCGACCTCACGGTAGGTCAGTCCCCGGTAGTAGGCCAGGGTCACGGCCTGGCGCTGGAGCTCGGTCAGCCCGCGCAGGCACCGGCGCACCTGCTCGGACTCCAGCCGCGTCTCGACCTGCTCGGCCACCTCGTCGAACGCGGTGGTGTGCTCACGGGCCGCCTGCGCCTGCTCACGGTCCGCCGCGGCCTGCGCGGACCGTACGCGGTCCACGGCCCGCCGGTGCGCGATCGTCGCCGCCCACGCACCGACACTGCCCGCCTCCGGCCGGTACCGGGCCGCCTGCCGCCACAGGTCGACCATCACCTCCTGCGCCACCTCCTCGGACTGCGCCCGGTCCCGCACGACCTTCACCACGATCCCGAACACCATGGGCGCGAGGGCGTCGTAGAGGACGGAGAAGGACTCCTTGTCACCGTGCGCGACCTTGTGCATGACCTCGGCGAGGTCGTCGCGGGCGGGGCCGCGGGAGCGGCCGGTGAAGGGGATCGGTTGGTTCACCTGCAGGACTCCGGCCGGGGGGAGGAGGTGAAGCGGCGGCCTGGGGTGGCCGTCGGGGGGCGGGGCGTCCATCGCATGCCGGTCCTCGTGTCGTCGCTGGTGCGGGACCGTACCGCCCCGGGGACGGTCCGGCTCTCCTGAACTGATGGGTGTGTCGCTTGTTCTTCGTAGCCGCCGGGGCTTCGGATGGGTGCTTTCCGGCCATCCGCACGCGGGGGATTGACCCGTTGGGGGGAATCCGGCCCCTCCGGGCAAGCCGGGCCGCGGGGGGCGGCGAAGCACGGGCTGAGAGGGGATCCGGATGCGTTCACCCGACTCCCCACGGGCCGCCCGGGACTTCCGGGCGGCCGCACACCCCCACAGGAGGTACGAAGACATGGCTGGTGTACGACGGGTTCTGGCCGCTGCCCTGGCAGCAGGTGCGATCGTGGTGGCGGGCGCGTCGGCGGCGTCCGCCGACGCGGACGCGCACGGCGTGGCCGCGTACTCGCCGGGAGTCGGCTCGGGCAACCTCATCCAGGTCCCCATCCACATCCCCGTCAACGCGTGCGGGAACAGCGTCAGCATCATCGGGCTGCTGAACCCGGCCTTCGGGAACACCTGCATCAACGGCTGAGGCCGCACCGCGGGCAGGCCGTCGGGCGGCCCGGCTGCGGGCGGCCTGTGCGGCGGCCGTCCGCAGTGCGCCCCCGGCGCCAGGCTGACGGTGAGGGCGTAGGGGCCCCTCGCGTGCAGGACCGCATCGGTGGCCAGCTCGGAGACGATGAGGACGAGGTCCTCGGCGATGCCGCCCGGGCAGACGGCCGGTTCCAGGGCGGACAGGTGCGCCGTGATCCGGCGCGCGTGCCGGGCGGCCAGGGTGCCCGACGGCAGCGGCGTATGCAGCACCGCCGGACGCTCGGGGGTGGGCTCCGGAAACCCCGGAACCCCACGGTGGTCCTGCCCGGCTCACCACGTGCCGTGGCAGTTCCAGTGGGCGGGCACCCAGTGGCTCACGTAGGGGCCGGGCACCCGGTGCTGCTTCCAGTGGCCCTCGGACCACCATCCGTCGTGCCAGTTCCCGTGGTGGTCGCGGTAGCCGTGGTGCCAGGCGCCCTGGTGCCACTTCCACGCGCAGTGGGCCCCGTCCGGAGCCCTGCACGGGGGATTCGGCGCGGGCCGCCGCCCGGATTGCACCTTTCCGCCAGACCGCTAGCCCCTCACTGCCGGATGCGGCGGCGGCAGCGCCCGCGAACGCGGCGCGGGCAACGCCTGCTGCTTCTTCCCGTGCCGGCGCCCGGGTCGGAGGAGAGTGCCGTTCTCCCGGCCCAGTCCGCGGGTGCGGTCGGTGCCCTTCCGGCGCTCCGGACGGCGGGTGTGTACTGGAGGACCGCCGAGCCGAGGGGGAGCCATGACGAGCACGCCGGATCCCGGTGCACCCGAGCCGGAGCCCTCGGAGCACGGGGAGTGCGCGGAGGAGTCCTGGCTGAGCAGCAGGAGGGTCGCCGGGCTGTGGCCGGTGCGCGAGGCCTGGCTGCCGGACGCTGCCCGCCGTGCCGGGGTCCGCTACAACGCCTCGAGCGGTCGGAGCACGGGCACGTGGGGATCTGGTCCGACCACCTACTCCTTTCACCCCGGGGACGTGGAGCGGGCCGCACGGGCATTCGCCGAGGGCCGAGTCGACGTCCCGTCAGGATGGCGTACGGACACGGCAGTCGGCCGGTGCCGGGAGTTCTGCTTCAAGACGCTGGTGTACGGGGCCGCCGCGCTCACGGTGGCGGCCCTGGTGGCCGCGGTCCTCGGCCTCCCCGCCCTCGTCGTGTTCGCGCTGACCGTCGAGTGACTGCCGCGGGCCGGACCCGCCGGAGCGGCGCCCGCACGCTCCGCGGCAACTCCGCAACCGGCACCGGGCACGGGCTGCCCTGAAAGCCGGGTTTCCGGCGTAGCAGAAAGGGGGCGGTGAAGGAGAGAGGCCGTCGATGACGTCGGAAGTGCCCTTCGTGCTCGCCCGTGTGGATTTCCTGATTCGATGTCATCGAGAGCTTCAGGAAACGGGGTTGGCGACCATGCCGCTGGTGTTCGTCCACGGAGTGGGCCACCGCATCGACGGCCCCCACGTGCAGCAGACCCGGGCCCGGGACGACCTGTTCCGGAGCCACCTGCTGTCGTCCCACGTGCGCGCGGACGGCCGGCCGGTCAGCATCCGCAATCCGTGCTGGGGCGGCACGGGTTCCTCGCTGGCCTGGGGCGGCGCCAGCATCGGAGAGCCCCGGCGGCCTGGCGGACTCGTGGGACGCCGTGCGGGCGGCAGGGCGGCCCGGGGCCGGTACCCGCGGCAGTGAGGCGCTCTGCCGCCCGTCCTGAGCCGGCGGGCGGCAGGACGGCCGGTCGCGCGGGGCCGGCGCCGCACGACGGCCGCGGGGGAGGGTGGCCCCGCGCCGGTTCAGCGCGCGGCCGTGTCCCGTACCGGGTGCTTGCTGAGGATCGAGACGCGGTTGAAGGCGTTGATCGTGATCGCCGCCCAGATGACGGCGGAGATCTGGTCCTCGCTCAAGGCCGCGCGGGCCTGTGCGTAGGCCTGTTCCTGGGCGGCGGCGTCGGCGGGGTGGGTGGTGGCCTCCGCGAGGGCGAGGGCGGCGCGTTCCCGGGCGGTGAAGAGCCCGGTGTCCCGCCAGGCGGCGAGCACGCCGAGGCGCCGGGTGTCCTCCCCGGCGCGCAGTGCGGCGCGGGTGTGCACGTCGAGGCAGTAGGCGCAGCCGTTGAGCTGGGAGACGCGGAGGTTGACCAGCTCGACCAGGATCCGGTCGAGCCCGGCCTCGGCGGCCGCTGCGCGGACGGCGTCGGCGGTTTTGACCAGGGCCCGGTAGGCGGCCGGGTGCTGCTTGTCGAGGTAGACCCGCCCGTCGGCCCGGTCGACTGCCGTGACCTGCACCGTCTCGCTCACGCCGCGCTCCTTGCACCTGTTGTCCGGGGTTGCCGTGGGGGCTATGATCACCCATAATTGTTGAAAGTGAAACTACTAAGCCGAGGGAGGCGCTGGGAGATGGATCACACGCAGGCCGGACACGGGGCGGCCGGGACCGTCGAGGTCCTCACGGCCCGGGACGTCCCGCTGGGCGGGCCGCGGGCCATGACCGTACGGCGGACCCTGCCGCAGCGGGCCCGGACGCTCATCGGGGCCTGGTGCTTCGCCGACCACTACGGCCCCGACCGGGTCGCCGACTCCGGGGGCATGGACGTCGCCCCCCACCCCCACACCGGGCTCCAGACCGCCAGCTGGCTCTTCAGCGGGGAGATCGAGCACCGCGACAGCCTGGGCACCCGTGCCCTCGTACGGCCCGGCGAGATCAACCTGATGACCGGGGGCCGCGGCATCAGCCACACGGAGGTCTCCACCCCCGCCACCACCGTCCTCCACGGCGTCCAGCTGTGGGTGGCCCTGCCCGGTGAACACCGCCACGCACCCAGCGAGTTCCAGCACCACGCGCCCGGGCCGCTGCGCGTGGACGGCGCGGAGCTGCGCGTCTTCCTGGGCACCCTCGCCGGCGAGACCTCACCCGTGCGCACCTTCACCCCGCTCCTGGGCGCCGAGGTCCTCATCGACGCCGGCGCCGCCGTCACCCTCGGCGTCGACCCCGCCTTCGAACACGGACTCCTCGTCGACGAGGGAGACGTCCGCCTCGACGGAACCGCCCTCCTCCCCGCGGAACTCGGCTACGCCGCCCCGGGGCGCACCACCCTCACCCTCACCAACGCCTCCGGCCGCCCGGCCCGCACCGTCCTGCTGGGCGGGCCGCCCTTCGAGGAGGAGATCGTGATGTGGTGGAACTTCATCGGCCGCAGCCACCGCGACATCGTCGAGGCGCGGGAGGACTGGGAGCGCGCCTCCGGCCGCTTCGGCACCGTCGAGGGCTACCCCGGCAGCCGGCTGCCCGCCCCCGCGCTGCCCCATGCCGTCATCGCACCCCGCAAGAACCCCTCCCGCCACTGAACCCCGTACCGAAAGGCACCCCCGTGAGCGACCAGACCTCCCTCGCCGCCCCCGTCGTCCGGCGCGTCGACGCCCGCCACCGCTACGAGATCCTCGTCGACGGCGAGCGCGCCGGGCTGACCGCCTACCGCGACCGCGGCGACCAGCGGGTCTTCTTCCACACCGAGACCGGCGAGGCCTACGCCGGCCGGGGACTGGCCGCGGTCCTCGTCGAGCAGGCCCTGACCGACGTCCGCGCCTCCGGCAAGCGCATCGTGCCCGTATGCCCGTACGTCGCCAAGTTCCTTACCAGGCACCAGGAGTTCGCCGACATCACCGACCCCGCCACCCCCGAAGTCGTCTCCTGGCTCGACGCCCAGCTCGGACGCTGAGACGCCGCGGGGGGACGCGCGGCGTGCGGCCCGGCGAAGCACAGGAGCCGGGTGCGGGTCTCGTGCGGGTGCGGTGGCGGCCGGCTGTGAGCACGTCCGCCGCCAACGCCGACGCGGGCCCGCCGTCAGCGTTCGAGCAGGCGCGCCTGCGCCGGTGTGTGGGTGTCTCCGGCGGCGGGCGGCAGGCCGTCGAGCGCGCGGAGCTGCCCGGCGGTCAGCGTGACGGCGTCGGCGGCGGCGTTCTCCTCGATCCGGCTGACCCGCCTGGTGCCGGGGATCGGGGCGATATCGGCGCCCCGGGCGAGCAGCCAGGCCAGCGCCACCTGGGCCGGGGTGGCGCCCACCTCGGCCGCCAGCGCCCCGACCTCGGCGGCGCGCGCCAGGTTGTGCCGGAAGTTCCCGCCCGTGAACCGCGGGTTGTCGCGCCGCAGGTCGCCCGCGTCGAACTGGTCGGTGGAGCGGACGGTCCCGGTCAGGAAGCCCCGCCCGAGCGGGGAGAAGGGCACGAGCCCGATGCCCAGCTCCCGCAGGACGGGCAGGACCCGCGCCTCGATGCCACGGGTCCACAGCGAGTACTCCGACTGCACCGCGGTGACCGGCTGCACGGCGTGGGCGCGGCGGATCGTCTCCGGGCCCGCCTCCGAGAGGCCGAAGGCGCGGACCTTGCCCTCGGCGATCAGCTCGCCCACGGCCCCGGCGGTCTCCTCGACGGGCGTGTCCGGGTCCACCCGGTGCTGGTAGTACAGGTCGATGTAGTCGGTGCCGAGCCGCTTCAGCGAGCCCTCGACCGCCCTGCGGATGCTGGCCGGGCTGGAGTCCGGGACCCCTGCGCCGCGGCCGGTGTGGGAGACCAGCCCGAACTTGGTCGCCAGCACCGCCCCGTCCCGGCGTCCCTTCAGCGCCCGCCCCAGCAACTCCTCGTTCGTGTAGGGGCCGTAGGCCTCCGCGGTGTCGATGTGCGTGGCGCCCAGGTCCAGCGCGCGGTGCACGGTCCTGACCGACTCCGCGTCGTCGGTGCCGTGGCCGGTGTAGGCGTGGGACATGCCCATGGCGCCCAGACCGATCCGGGAGACCTCCAGGTCGCGCATCTTCGTGTAACGCATCTCGCCCTCTTCTGATCACGGTGTCGTCTCGTCCCGCCCCACCCTCCCGCGTACTCCACCGCCCTGGCAGGGCGGCCTCTTCAGGGGTAACGGCAGGGCCCCCCTCCCGTCCACCGGCCGGGTGCCCGGCGGGTCAGACTGGGGCCATGGCAACCGAGAGCGCGCGCACCGAGGGCGCAGAGCTGGGCCGCTTCCTGCGCGCCCGCCGCACCCAGACCAGCCCCCGGCACGTCGGCCTCACCGTCGGCACCGGCGTCCGACGCACCCCCGGCCTGCGCCGCGAGGAGCTGGCCACCCTCGCCGGGATCAGCATCGACTACTACGTGCGCATGGAGCGCGGCAAGGAGACCCGCCCCAGCCCCGCCGTCCTCGACTCCCTCGCCCGCGCCCTGCACATGGACGACCAGGAGCACCAGCACCTGCGCGAACTCGCCGCCCGCGCCGCCCGCTACATCCCGCAGCCGCCCCCGGCCCCCGGCCGCACCGTCCGCCCCCACCTGCACCTCCTCCTCGAATCGCTGCGCCCGAACCCCGCCTACGTCATCAGCCGCAGCATGGACCTGCTCGCCTGGAACCCCGGCGGCCTCGCCCTGTACGCAGGCCTGGACGACTGGCCGCCCAGGCACCGCAACCTCGCCCGCTACCTCTTCCTCCACCCCGCCGCCCGGGACCTGCTCCCCGCCTGGGAGCACCAGACCGCCGCCTGCGCCGCCCGCCTGCGCGCCGTCGCGGGCACCGCCCCCGACGCACCGGACCTCACCGCCCTGGTCGGCGAACTGCTCCTCAAGAGCCCGGACTTCGCACGGCTGTGGGAACGCTACGAGGTCACCGGACGCAAGCCCGTCGAGAAGACCTTCGACCACCCCCGCGTCGGAACGCTCACCCTCGCCTCACAGTCCCTCCACGTGGAGGGCACGCCCGGACAGCGCATCGGCGTCTACACCGCCGAACCCGGCAGCCCCGCACACGACGCACTGCTCCTCCTCGACACGACCGCCCCGGCCCCCGCCCCGACGGCAGCCGTGTGACCGGCGCAGGCCCTGGTGTCAGCCCCTCCCGACAGGCTGTCCCGGTGAATCGTGATGCGTTCGACCGCCTGGTGGTGGAGGCTGCTGCCGCGGATGTCCGGCTGGCGGCAATGGAGTTCGACGGGGCCGCCCGGTGGGCGGCAGCCCTCGGCGGGGGGCCCTCGGAGCCGCTTGCGGCCGAGGTGTGGGTCTTCGACGAGGAGCTCGCCCGGGTGCTGCTGGTGCACCACCGGTGGCGCGGGTGGGTTCCGCCGGGCGGGCGGGTCGAACCCGGGGAGACACCCCGGGAAGGAGCGCGCCGCGAGCTCCTGGAGGAGACCGGCGTCGAGGCGGAACTGCTGCCCGAGCCCGCTGCGGCGACGGTGCGCTCCTACCGCGCCGGGTGGCCGGCGACCCTCGGCCTGTCGTACGTCGCCATCGCGAGCGCGGCAAGGCCCCTGGTCACCGAGAACGGACAGCCGGCGGCCTGGACGCCCCTGGACGCGGACTGGTCCAGCTACTTCCCGGGGGACGCCTCGCTGGTCCGCCGGCACGCGCAGCGGCTGCGCGGGGCCAGCGGCCGCTGATCCGGCTTGCCGCGCACCCTTCCGGACCCCAGGTGGGAGAGGACCGTCCGGCTACGGGGACTGGAACTGCCCGCCCCGCTGAACGGCGGCGCGTACTGCACGGCGGGGGATCAAGCCGGATTCGAACCGGCGTGCTCCCCTCCTGATGAGATGGGCGCGTCGACCGCTGCGCTACAGCCCCCCGCCGCGGTACGCGCAGCCTACCTGCAGGCGGGGCCGACGCCACCGTCCCGCACCCGGACGACCAGGTTCCGGCCCCTTCTCGACCACCGGCCGGCCGCAGGCCCGTTCGCATCCGTCCGGACCGGCACGCTGATCCGGTGGGCTACCGGTGACTTGGCCAGTGCACCGGGCTTCAGCCCGGTGGTGAAGGCCATCCCGAGACCGGAGGCGCGGAGCGCCGGAGTGCCTTGCGCCTC
>NZ_JBVJYM010000060.1:0-9440 GCF_055600495.1 Streptomyces sp. NPDC038213 | reverse complement strand
CAACCGCTCACCCGCAGGCGACTTGACCTGCCCCACCCTCGCCACACCACAACCAACGAGCACAGAACATCTAAGTCACCAGCATTGGGCCTAGCTCTCCTCCGGGCCGACCGGGAGGAGCAGGCCGTCTGTGATGCGGACGAGTTCGGTGGCGGTGGTGGGGAAGATCGTGTGCGGGGTGCCGCCCGCGGCCCAGACTTCGGCATAGTCGAGGAGGGCCGTGTCCACGACGGTGGGCAGCGGGGCGGGGTGGCCGACGGGGGCCACGCCGCCGATGGCCTGGCCGGTGGCTTCGCGTACCTGCTCGGGGGTGGCGCGGCGGAGCCTGCCGCGGCCCCAGCGGGCGGCGAGGGCGCTGGTGTCCACCTTGTGGCGGCCGCTGGTCAGCACCAGGACGGGCTGCCCGTCGGAGACGAAGACCAGGCTGTTGGCGATGGCGCCGACCTCGCAGCCCAGGGCGGCGGCGGCCTCCGCGGCCGTACGCGCGGATTCCGTCAACTCCCTTACGCGGCCCGCTGCTCCGGCCGCGGCGAGGGCGTCGGCGACCTGCCGGCTGCGGGCGGGGAGGGAGGCGGTGGTGGCGCACGGGGGGTTTTCGCTGGGGGACACGGGGCGGGCTCCTCAGGGGTGTCGGAGGTGGGCGGAATGAGGCGGGGGGACCGGTCAGGTGCGGGTGACCGTGAGCAGCAGGGGTGTGCGGACGCCGTAGCGGGCGGCGGAGTCGGCCAGGGTCTCCGCGAGCCAGCCGACGGCCTCGGGCGACCATTCGGCGAGGTGGCCGTGGAGGGTCGTGCCGTGGCCGGGCGGGCCGTTCCAGAAGGTGTCGTGGAAGGGCGGCGGGGGCGCCGGGGCTGCGGGGGCGGCCGGAGGGGCCGGTTCCGGGCCGAGGGTGAAGACGGGCTGGTCGAGGGCGCGCAGGCGGTCGGCGATCCGTTCCCCGGCCGCCGCGGCGGAAGGGTCCCGTCCGGAGTCGAGCACGATGCGTACCGGCGTACGGGCGCCGGGATCGCGTACGCCGAACCAGTCGGCCGTGCCCGTCGACGGTACGGGCGCCCACGGCGGGCGGGCGGCCGGATCGACGCCCTGGAGCGGGAGGAGGAGCTGTACGGCGGTCAGGCGGGCGGTGCCGGCGCGGGCGAGGGTGTCGGCCGCGCAGCGCAGGAACGGCTGCACGGGCAGCGGGCGGTCCCCCGACACCGGGCCGGCCTCGACCTGGAACCACCCGATCAGGGCCTGCCCGTCGGCCGCGCGGGCGGCGAGGGGGCGCTCCCAGCCGGCGTCGTTCATGGCCCAGAGGCCGGGGGTGCCCGCCCCCGAGGGGTGCGCTGATCGCCCGTCCAGCCAGCCCATGGCCTGCGAGCGCTGGAGGAACAACTGGTAGGCGTCGGGGCCGTCTTCGCCACCCCGGGCCCGTCCCGGTCCCTGCTGCCAGGGGTGCGGGGCGAGTTCCCCGTAGAGGGCGGCGAACAGCGTGCCCGCGGTGGGGAGGGCCGAGGGGGCGAGCCCGGGGACGGGGGCGGGCTGCGCGGTGTGGTCGGGCGGCGGCATGGGCTGCGTTTCGTCTCCCTCGGGTGCGGCGGTCGTCGGCACAGTCTGGCACCCCCCGGTCGAGGTCCGGCGCCCCCGCAGACGCGGTCAGACGGCGCCGGGGCGCAGGTACCACGGCAGGCCGTCCAGCGCCGCGCGGGCCCACGGCCGGCGGGCTGCGGGGAGGCGGAGGAGGGTGTCGCGGAAGACCCTGAGGTCGGCGCGGCACGCGCTACGCGGGTGGAGGGGCGCGGGCGGATAGTCGTCCCGGAGGACCCCCTCGGGCAGCCGGCCCGCGGCCGGCACGGGGAGGTCCCGCTGCGGAGAGGCCAGGGCCAGCCAGATGCCGAGCGGGAGGGGGATCAGCCGGAGCGGACAGGCGGCCGGGCCCGGCGGGGTCCAGGGGGCGCCGGTCTGGGGGTGCGTGGGGACGAGGAGGATGCGGTCGTCCGCGGCGGGGGCGGGCAGTCCGGGTCCGGCGAGGACGGCGGGCCGGGGCGGCGGGCCCGGGGGCAGCAGGGCGTCGAGGGCGTGCTGGAAGACCTCGGCGGTCAGCCCGGACGGGACGGTCACCGGCCGCCCGTCCGAGGCGGCCAGGAGGTGGGCGAGGGCCCGCCCGGCCGCGGCCTCCCACTGGGGGCTCCACAGGGACCACCAGTCCGTGGGGCCGGGTACGAAACCCCAGCGGGTGAGCACCTCGAACGGGGGTGTGGCCTCGGCGGCGCGCAGCACGTCGGCCCAGGGCAGGGGGGTGTCGTCTTCCGGATCCCCTGCGGGGAGGGCGCGTACGGCGGCCGGTTCGAGCCAGACCGCCTGCCACAGCGAGCAGTCGTCGATGCGCGTGGCCACGGGTCGGCCGCAGGCCTCGCAGGCCATGCTCGGCCCGCCCGAGCCGTCGAGTCCGCAGCAGTATCCGGTGCCGCGGTTCTCCGGCATCAGCACGGTGCCGAGGGCGTCGCCGGGTGCGATGACGACTGCTGCGGGGAGGGTGCCGAAGAGCGCGGGTGCGGGCGGGGGTTGGGGGGCGGCTTCCATGGCTTCCACGGCGTCCACGGCGAATGTGCCCGGGGCCATGAGCACCGGGAGCTGGAGCCCGTTGCCGAAGCTCTGGCGGGCGTGGACCGGCAGGGCGACGCGGGACAGCGGGGCGGTCAACTCGGCGCCGCAGCCCGCGCACACGAAAACGAACAAACGTCCTCCGTCGGGGAAAGAGGGGCATCCTCGCACGGCGGAGGGCGGGCGGCGAGGTGTTTTCCGCGGGCTGCCGGACGGATCGGCCGGAGCGCGGCCGTACGGGCGAACCGGCCGGTGGGGGCGGTGCGGAGTCGGGCCGGGTCACGGTGTTCCAGGCCGGGACCCGCTTCGGGGAGCGCCCGCGCCGGCTGGGTTCGGCCCGTACGACGCCGGGCTCTGTGAGTTCTGCGGGCTCTGTGAGCAGCGCCCGCCCCGGCCGGTCCTGACCGGTTCAGACCGCCTGTGACCGAATCGGCCGAGTTGGCCGGATCCCCCGCCCCGCCCCGGCGGCCGCCCCTACGATCGGGCGCTATCGGAACCGACGGGGCGGGGGCGCCGGCGGGGGCCGAGGCGAGCGCGGGGGCGGGAACGGGACGTCTCCGAGCGGCTGCGAGAGCCACGACAGGAGATTGACAGGCCGTGTCCGACACCGTCCCGCCCCTGGCCGAAAGTGCGCGCCGCCTGCTGGCGGCTGCCGACGCGATGGGCGTACGGCTCACCGAGCGGGACCGGCTCGTCCTCGCGCTGGACCTGCTGGCCCCGGAGGAGTGGACCCGGGTCTGCGTGGTCCTTCCCGAGGAGCTGGCCCGCCATCTGCGGGAACCTTCAAGGGAGTTCACGCCGAACGACCTCGGCCACATCGTGCAGGTCGCGGGGACCGTCGCCCGGATCTACGGGTACGAGCACGTGGACATCCCGCATCTGGCCGTGGCCCTCGCCGCCACTGCCGAGACCACCGTCAGCGAAGGCGTGTACGGCGTCGACCTCGTCGCGGAGGCCTTCGGCCTGGGCGTACTGGAGGACTCCCGCAAGATCCTCGACCACCACCTGCGCGCGGCGGAGCAGCCGTCGGCGGCGACGCAGACCCCGTCTTCCGAGCTGCGCTGGGGCCCCACCGGCAGCGCCCTGCGCCGCCGCCGCGCCGCCGTCGCCGCCCACCTCGCGGCGCGTACGGCCGCCGTGGGCGTACTGCTGGTGATCGCGGCGCAGGGGGCCTCCTTCTGGGCCTGGCCCGTGGCCCTGGCCGCCGCGGTGTCCTCGCGGGACAGCCGCCAACTGGAGCAGTACTACCTGCTGGGCGAACGGGTCACCCCGCTCGAACTCCGCCTGCGGTGGCCCTGGTTGGGCTGCCTAGCCGTGCTCGCCGCCCTGCTGGGGCTGGAGCGCTCCGCCCTGGTGGTCGCGGCGCTCCACGGCCTGCTGGCCCTGATCGCCGGCCTCGGCGAGTACGGGGCCGCCCGCCAGGTGCGCATGGAGGGGCCGGACATCACGCGGGCCGGGCGGCACACGCGGGACCTGATGGCGGTGGCCGCCGCGTACCCCGTGCGCCGGCGGATCCGGCGGGGGGTGATCGTGGCCGCGCTCGCCGCCGCCCCCGTCGCCCTCCTGTGGGCGGGCCGCTCCCCCCTCTGGATCCCCCTGGTCTGCGTGGCGGTCTTCGCCGCGCAGCGGCTCTCGGGCCTCGCCCTGCTGTCCGCTGCCGCCGTACTGGCCACCGGCTGGGCGGACGACCGCGGGCATCTGGCCCCGCTGGCCCTCGGGGCGGTGAGCGCGCTCCTGGCGGGGCTGCTGGCCCGGGGTGCGGTCACGCGGGTGGAGCGGCTGCCGGTCGCCGGGGTCCCGGTGCCGGCGCCGGGGCCGCTCGCCCTGCTCACCGCGGACGGCAGGGCGGTCCGCACCGCCCGGCACCGGCTGTCCCTCGCCCGGCCCGCGGCTGCCCTGCGCGTCCTGGAGGGCGTGGGGGGCGAGGGCGGGCCGGGTGCACCGGGAGTGCCGGAGGTGGCGGGTGCGCCGGGGGTGCCGGGTGGACCGGATGGACCAGGTGGAACAGGTGCGCCGGACAGGTCCGGTGTGCTGGACGCCGTAGCCGGTTCGAACGCCGCGGCCAACCCGTACGCCGCACCCACCCCGGGGGCCGGAGGCCCTCCGCCCGCCGCGCACAGCCCGAGCGGGCCGGAACCCCGCGCCACCGGCGCCACCGGCTCCCCCCGCGCCGCGCAGGCCGCGGCGCTCCGCGGCTGGGCCCTGCTCCAGAACGGCCGGCCCGGCGAGGCCCGGCGGGCGGTGGCTGCGTACACCGGGCAGGGGTCCCACGTCCACGAACTGGTCCTGCTCCAGGCGGCGGTGGAACTCTCCGACCACGAGGGCGCCGAACGCGCCCTGGCCGTCATCCGCGCGATCCCCGGGCCCGTGCCCGCGGAGGTCCGCGCCCCCTTCCTGGCCGCCTGGCTGCACCTCTCCCTGCTGCGCGACGAGGGCGAGCACCTCACCGACCACATCGCCGAACTCGTCCCCCGCAAGCCCGGCCGCTCCCACGTCCTGCACACCGCGGCCCTCCTCAGGCTCACGGGCGAGGCAGCCCTCCCCCGCACCCCGAACCTCGCCTACTACGCGGCCGGGGCGGCGGACATCCTGCTCCGCGTGGCGAGCAACGGCGGGATGGACAGGCTGACGGACCGCTGGCTCCTCGGCCGCGGCCGGCCGCTCGGCCTGGAGTACGTACGCGGCGCCTCGCTCTCGGAGCGGGCCTGCCTGGTCACCGACGGCGTCACAGCGCAGTTGGCGGGCCAGCTCGGCACCGAGGCCGGGGCCGCCGGACTCCTGATGCGGCTGGAGCGACCGCTCGAAGCCGCGGCCACCCTCAACACGCTCGCCGACGCACTCCAGGACCGGACCGAGTTCCGGCAGGGCGCGCTCGACAGCCGCATCGAGGCCCTGGCCGTCCTCAACACCACGCGCCACCAGCTGCGCTCGACCGAGGAGCGGCAGCTCTGGTGGACCGTCTTCGGGCGGACCGTCGAGCAGGCCATGGAACAGGCCTCGGCGGGCCGCGACTGGGCGGCACTCGCCGAGCTGATCGAGTCCGCACGGTTGCAGCTGGGGCCCAGGGGCAGCGGTACGGACCCGGGTGGTGCGCCGGACGGGACCCGGCAGGCCGCAGCCGCCGGCCCCGCCCCGGCCGCGACCGCCGGGCCCGACCCCGAGGCCCCCTTCATCCGCGTACGGGGCAGGTCCCGGCTGGAGGCCACGCACTGGTACCGGCCCGAGGACCGCCCCCGCGCCTACGCCCTCGAAGACCTCGCCGAGGCCGTACTCGGGCCGGGCACCTGGTGGTGGAGCACCTGGTCGGCCGGTCCCCGCGTGTACTGGGCGCTCGTACCGCCCGAAGGGCCCGTACGCGGCGGGGTGCTGGCGGGGGAACCCGGCTCCGGCCCCTCGGGCCCCTCCGTGCTGTCCGTCCTGTCCGATCTGCGGGACGCGCTGCCCGTGCGGTACCCGGGCGAGGACACCGGGGCCTGGGAGGAGCGCGTCCTGTCGGGCCCGCTGCTCGCGGGGCCGCCCGCGGCGGAGGCGGACCTCGCCCGGCGGCTCGGCCGGCTCCTCCCGGACCCGCTCGCCGCGGCCCTCCGCTCGGCCGGGGCCCGCAAGCGGCCGCTGCGGCTGGCCATCGCGCCCGCAGCCGCGCTGGCGCAGGTCCCCTGGGCGATGGCCGCCGTACCGGACGGCGCCCCCGACGGGTACCGGACCCCCACAGACCTGCGCATGATCGAGCGCTGCACGATGGCCATCGCCCCGCCGGCCGCCCTGCTCGTCGCCCTCTGCGAGCGCCCCCGCCGCGAGGAGGCGCCCCCGCTGGCCCTGGCCCTCATCGACCCCGGCAGCGAGCTCGGCGATCCGGCCGTCAGCAGCCAACTACCCAGCGCCCAGACCCTCCTGGACCGGCTCCCGATGGGGGTACGGGCCCTCGGGCCGTCCGCGGACATCTCCCTCGGCGGGTTCGGCGGAGTGCTGCGCGGCCTCGACGCGCGGGGCGAGAGCAGCGCGGTCATCGCCTGCCACACGGTGGAGTACGAACCCTCCCCGCTCCGCGGCGGCATCGTCCTGCGCCCGCCGCTGGCCGGCACCGACGGGCACAGCGAACGGGACGGCGACGGGGAAGAGCACGGATCCGCGCCCCTGGGCGCGGCCGCGGCGCGCGTGCTGACCGCCGGGATGCTCATCGCCGAGCCCGAGCGCTTCCCGATGCCGCGGCAGGTGCTCATGCTGTGCTGCGACAGCGGCGACCTCTCCGGAGCCCTGAACGGCGAATGGCTGGTCCTCGGCACCGCGCTCCTGTGGGCCGGGGCCGACCGGCTCGTCGTCACCTCCTACCCGACCGTGGACCGGGCCGAGGGCTACGACGAAGAGGACGTCATCGACCGGCACCTGGTCGGGGAACTGGCCGACCGCCGGCCCCTCCTCGAGGGGCTGCGCACGGTGCAGCTCGCCGCCCTGGAGACCTGGCGCGAGACCGGTTCGGGCGGCGCCCCGGTCCACTGGGCGGGCCATATCGCCCTGGGCGCCTTCGGCCGCCGCGGCCCCGTCGCCGCGCTGCCGCCGGCCGGGCGCGGACGCATCGACCCGTACCTGGTCGCCCTGCTCGACGAGGCCGCGGAGCGGGCGGCGGCGGCCGGGCGCGGGCGGGTCGGCGGCTGGGACCTCATGGTGGCACTCGGGCTCTACGGGTTCGAAGAGGACCTTGCCCTGTGGCGCCTGTTCGCCTTGCGGGCGGTGCTGTACCCGTACGCCATCGTCAACGACCTGCGCGGCCGGAGGCGCCTGCGGAGGCGCGAGGGGCAGGAACGGGGCGGGCTGGTCGGGATCTCGCCCGAGGTGCTGGCGCTGCTGCGGGCGGCGGCCGGGCACGCCCGTACGAGCGGGCACGGGTCCGCGCAGGTGGAGCACGTACTCGTGTCCTTCCTCCGTGCCCCGGGGCCGCTGGCGGCAGCGGCGCGTGCCGTGACGGGCTGGGACGCCCGGCTCCCCGACGTGCACCGGGACCTCCTGGGCGAGGTGGTCACGGTGGCCCGCAGCGGCGACGGCCCCACGACCGCGCACCTCACGGACGAGGCGGTGGCCCTCGTGTACGAGGCCCTGGAGGCGGACCCCGAGGGGACGTGAGGCACGGGTGGGTGGGGGCGGGCGGGCGGCCTGGCGGGTACGTGGCCGGAAAGGGCGTGCATGCTACCCGGTGGGGGCTTGAGGGCCGGTTGATGTGCACTCGACCACATCTCGCCTTCACATCCCGGGAGCGGAAGCGGCGGGGCCGGGGCGGACGGGGTCCGGATCCCTTGCGCGGCCGGGGCGGTGCGGGAATGCGAACGGCGCGAACGGAGGCCTGACTGCACACCGCCCCACACCGGAACAGACCCCTCCACGTTACTGACGAGTTCAGATAGCACCCACCACAAGGGTTATTCAGGCCAGAGAATGACGAAAATCCGCCCGAGAATCCGTCATATCAACCGCTGAGCGGACAGGAGCGGTCAATTCCACTTTGACGCCTCTTTAGGGATCTTCGAGACTGCGGCCCGACCACCTCGTTCCCGGGGGGAACCGGGGGCGGGATCTAGCAGGGGGATCGAAGGCAGCATGGTGAAGAGTGGGTCGGGCGCGGTGCGTTCGGGTGGCCGGGTTGTGTCGCGTGGGTTGGTGACGGCGGCGGCGTTGGCTGTGGTGGCGGGTGTGGTGGCGCCGGTGTTGGTGGCGGTGCCGGCGGGTGCGGTGGCTGTGGTGGCGGGGATCGGGACGGATGACCGGCAGCGGGTGGATGCGGCTGCGGTGGTGCGTCTGGATCCGTCGCCGGAGGTGCTGCTGCTGAGTGACCACGATTTCGTGTTCGCGTTGTGGCAGAAGGCGCGTGACGGGGGTGCGGGGTACGAGTCGGTGCGCCTGGCGGCGGAGGCGGCGATGGCCAGCCCGGTCGAGGCCGAGCACGTCGCGTTCATCGTGTCGGGGATCCATGCCGCGTACGCGGTGGACAAGCAGCGCGAGAAGGACACGGCGGATGCGGCGCGGGCCGCACGCCTGGCGAAGGCGCAGGTCCTGATCGTGGTCGGTATTCCGCAGGGTGCGGAGCTGCTGGACCTGGGTGACGACAACTTCATCCGGGCCGTGATGCGGCATGCCGCGTCGGGTCCTGAGGTGCGTGCGGCGGCGGCGAGGGCTTTGGCGGAGGATGCTGAGGCGTGGCACGCGTTCATCGTCAGCGGTGCGCGGGATGCGCATCAGCGGGATGTGGAGCGTGAGTTGAAGGAGCTGGCGGAGAAGGACGCCGCGGAGGCCGCGCGCCGCAGGGAGGTGTCCGCGCGGACGAGCGCGGCGGCCCTGTTCCGTATCACCCCCTCCGAGGCGGTCCTGGCCCTGTCGGATGAGAACTTCATCCGTGAGCTGCTGCGGGCTGCTCCTGCGGATACGAAGGCGACGGAGTTGTATGCGGCGGCGCAGCGGGCGGTGCTGAGTGCGGATCCGGCGGTGTGGCGGGCGTACATCCATGCGGGTGCGGAGGAGGCGTACAAGAGGGACGACGAGGCGCGGCGTCTGAAGATCGCGGAGGCGAACCGTCGTCTGGTGGTGCAGGTGCAGGCGGCGGCGGAGAAGACGGGTGTGAACCCGAACCTGGTCGCGGCGGCGAAGACCGCGCTGGCGGCGGGGGATGCGGCGGTGGCGGAGTTCCTGAAGGAGGAGAACCAGTACCGGGCCAGGCGCCAGACCCTCGCCCCCGCCTCGGGGAGGGCCGGCTTCGTGGTCCGGCAGTCGTCCGTGGACGCGGGTGAGGGTTTCCTCGCGCCGGTGTCGGCGTCTTCGAAGCAGGCCGACCGTGAGGACGCCACCTGGGTGGTCGTTCCGGCACTGGGCGG
>NZ_JBVJYM010000059.1:0-10735 GCF_055600495.1 Streptomyces sp. NPDC038213 | reverse complement strand
AGAGGGTCGTTGTTCTCTCCCCCCTTTGTTGGTTTCCCAGCCCCCCCTCCCCACCGTCCGGAACCCCGCACCGCGCGGGACCTCAGTCCCCGTCCCCGGCCGGCCGGCCCTCCGCCACCAGGCCCGCGCGCAGGGTGCCGAGGATCCGGGCCAGCAGCCGGGACACGTGCATCTGGGAGACGCCCAGCCGCTGGCCGATCTCGGCCTGGGTGAGCTCCTGGCCGAAGCGCAGCCGCAGGATGGTCCGGTCCCGCTCGGACAGCCCGGCTACCAGCGGTTTCAGCGAGGACAGGTCCTCGATCAGCTCGAAGCAGGGCTCCTCGGAGGCGAGGAAGCGGTCCTGCGTGTGCGGCCCGTCGTGCTCCTCGCCGCGCGGTACGTCCAGTGACTGGCTCGTGAAGGCGTTGGCGGCGATCCGGCCCTCCCGGACCTGCTCCTCCGGCAGCCCGAGGCGCTCGGCGAGCTCCGCCGCCACCGGCGCCCGGCCCAACTCCTGCTCCAGCGCGTCGGAGGCCTTCGCCAGGTCGATCCGCAGCTCCTGCATCCGCCGCGGCACCCGGACGGCCCAGGTCGCATCGCGGAAGTGGCGCCTGATCTCGCCGAGCACCGTCGGCAGGGCGAAGGTCACGAACTCGACCCCGCGCTCGGGGTCGAAGCGGTTGATGGCCTTGATCAGGCCGACCGTGCCGACCTGGACCAGGTCCTCGCGCGGTTCGCGGGAGTGCCGGAAGCGGGTGACCGCGTACTTGACCAGGCTCAGGTTGAGCTCGACGAGGGTGTTGCGCACGTACGAGTACGAGGCGGTGCCCTCCTCCAGCTCCCGCAGCCGGCGGAACAGCACCGCCGAGAGGGTGCGCGCGTCGTCGGTGCTCACCGAGAGGGGGTCCGCGATCGCCGGGACGCCGGCGGCGGCGGCCCTGCCGTCCGACGGATCCGCGCCCTCCGGCGGGCGTGCGCGGGCTGCGGTGCGCCCGGCCCGTGGTGCAGCCGTGTGGCCTGCGGTGGCGGTCTTGATCGGGGTGGTGTTCCGGTGGATGGACATGAGACTCCTCGGAGGAGGCCCCTCGGGTCTGATACCCGCACCCCGGACGCCTCAAGCGGGATGTCCCGATCCGTCCCCCCGTGCCAGAGTGGAACCGGAGGTCCCGCATGAGTGATGCGCAGTACCGGCCGGAGCTGAGCGAGGAGGGCCTGCAGCGGCTCCTCGACGGACTCACGGCCGTCCGCGACGGGGACTTCACCACCCGCCTCCCGGAGGGTGCCGAAGGCCTCCTCGGGGAGATCGCGACCGTCTACAACGGGATGGTCGACCAGCTGTCGCTGGTCACGGCCGAGGTCACCCGTGTGGCCCGCGAGGTCGGCGGTCAGGGCCTGCTGGGCGGGCACGCCCGCGTGCACCGGGTCAGCGGCATCTGGCAGGAGCTCGCCGACGGCGTGAACACCATGGCGGACAACCTCACCTCCCAGGTGCGCAGCATCGCGCAGGTGGCGACCGCGGTGGCCAGCGGGGACCTCACCCGCAAGATCGACGTGGCCGCGAGCGGGGAGATCCTGGAGCTGAAGGAGACCATCAACACGATGGTCGACCGGCTGTCCTCCTTCGCCGAGGAGGTGACCCGCGTCGCCCGCGAGGTCGGCACCGAGGGCAAACTCGGCGGCCAGGCCCGGGTCCAGGGCGTCTCCGGCACCTGGAAGGGCCTCACCGACAACGTCAACTCGATGGCCGACAACCTGACGAACCAGGTGCGCAACATCGCGCAGGTGACCACGGCCGTCGCACAGGGCGACCTCACCCGCAAGATCGACGTCGCGGCCCGAGGGGAGATCCTCGAACTCAAGACCACCATCAACACCATGGTCGACCAGCTCTCCTCCTTCGCCGCCGAGGTCACCCGCGTCGCCCGCGAGGTCGGCACCGAGGGCCGGCTCGGCGGCCAGGCCGAGGTGGAAGGGGTCTCCGGCACCTGGAAGCGCCTGACCGAGAACGTCAACGAGCTGGCCGGGAACCTGACCCGGCAGGTCCGCGCCATCGCCGCCGTCACCAGCGCGGTCGCCGAGGGCGACCTGACCCGCTCGATCACCGTGGAGGCCCCCGGCGAGGTCCGCGACCTCCGGGACAACATCAACGCGATGGTCGAGTCCCTGCGCCTGACCACCCGCGCCAACCAGGAGCAGGACTGGCTCAAGACCAACCTGGCCCGCGTCGCGGGACTCATGCAGGGCACCCGCGACCTCACCGAGCTCGCCCGGCTCGTCATGGACGAGGTGCCCCCGCTGGTCTCGGCGCAGTACGGGGCCTTCTTCCTGACGGAGGACGGCGCCCCCGGCACCGGCCCCGGGGAAGCCGAGGCGCCCGGGCCCCCGTACCTGGTGGTCCGCGCCGCCTACGGGTCCCCCGACGAGCCGGGCGCACCCCCGCGCCGCTTCCGCCTGGGCCAGTCCCTGGTCGGCCAGGCCGCCGCCACCCGGCGCACCGTCACCGTGGAGGGGCTGCCCGGCGGGTACGCCACCGTCGCCTCCGGCACCGGCAGCGCCGAACCCGCCGTCCTCGTCATCCTGCCCGTCGTCGTCGAGGACCAGGTGCTCGGCGCGGTCGAACTGGCCTCCCTGACCCCCTTCACCGCCATCCACCGGGACTTCCTCGACCAGTGCACCGAGTCGATCGGGGTGACCGTCAGCGCGCTCATCGCCAACGCCCGCACCGACGAGCTCCTCGACCGCTCCCAGCGCCTGACCGCCGAACTCAGCTCCCGCTCCCAGGAACTCCAGGAAGGACAGGTGGAGTTGCGCCGGTCCAATGCCGAACTGGAGGAGAAGGCGGCCCTGCTGGCCGACCGCAACCGCGACATCGAGCGCAAGAACCTGGAGATCGAGCAGGCGAGGCAGGAGCTGGAGGCCCGCGCCCAGCAGCTCTCGCGGACCTCCATGTACAAGTCGGAGTTCCTCGCCAACATGAGCCACGAGCTGCGCACCCCGCTCAACAGCCTTCTGATCCTGGCCCAGTTGCTCGCCAAGAACCCGGAGGGCAACCTCACCGACAAGCAGGTCGACTACGCCGAGGTGATCCACTCCGCGGGCTCCGACCTGCTCCAGCTCATCAACGACATCCTCGACCTGTCGAAGGTCGAGGCGGGCAGGATGGACCTCCACCCCGAAACCTTCGCCCTGCGCCAGCTCCTCGACTACGTGGAGGCCACCTTCCAGCCGGTGGCCGCCGCCCGCGACCTCCAGCTGCGCGTCCTGACCGGCCCCGGTATCCCCGGGGAGCTGTACGCCGACCAGGCCCGGCTGCGCCAGGTGCTGCGCAACCTGATCGCGAACGCGCTCAAGTTCACCGAGCGCGGGCACGTGGAACTGCGCGTGGAGACCGCCGAACCCGCCGAGGTCCCCGCCACGATGGTCCGCGACGGCCGCCCCGTCCTGGTCTTCCGCGTCTGCGACACCGGCATCGGGATCCCCGCCGAGCGGCTGGAGACCGTGTTCGGCGCCTTCGAGCAGGACGACGGCACCACCGGGCGCCGCTACGGCGGCACCGGCCTCGGCCTGTCCATCAGCCGTCAGGTGGCCCACCTGCTGGGCGGTGCGGTCGAGGCCCGCTCCACCCCCGGCGAGGGCAGCGTCTTCGCCCTCTACCTGCCGACGGGCCCGGGCCGGCCGCCGTCCGGCCCCGACCCCGCCGCGGCCGACCCCGCCGCCGCGCAGGCGCCCGCGGCACGGGACGGCGAAGCCCCGGCCGGTACGGACGGACCGGCCGCCGCGGGCGCGGCGGAGCCCGCGGGGCAGGGGGACGCCGGCCCCGGAGCCCGTACCGGCGGCAGCGCCGCCCGGACCGTCCTCGTCGTCGACGACGACGCCCGCAACGTCTTCGCCCTGACCGAGATCCTCCGCCGCGAGGGCCTGCGCGTCCTGCACGCCGAGGACGGCCGGACCGGCCTGCGGATCCTCCGGGAGGAGGCCGGCGTGGACCTGATCCTGATGGACCTGATGATGGCGGGCATGGACGGCTACGAGACGACGGCGGAGATCCGCCGGCTGCCCGGCCGCACCCGCGTCCCCATCGTCGCCGTGACCGCCCAGGCCATGCCGGGGGACCGCGAGAAGGCCCTCGCGGCCGGAGCCGACGACTACGTCACTAAACCGGTGGACGCCGACGAACTCGCGGCCCGGCTCCGCACCTGGCTCGCCTGACCGCCCCGGCCCGGCCCCGGCTGTCCCCGGTCCGCCCCCGGCCCGCCCACCCGTCGCCCCTCCGCCGCCGCCCCTCAGACCACCTCCACCAGCACCACGCTCGTGTCGTCGTCCGTATCGCCCCGCACCTCTGCGAGCAGCCGGTCCGCCAGCTCCGCGGGACCGGCCCCCGCCGCCCGCATCCGCTCGACGGTCCGCGCCAGCAGCGCCAGCCCCTCGTCCAGCACCCCGTGCCGGCGCTCCACCAGCCCGTCCGTGTACAGGATCAGCAGGTCCCCGGGCAGCAGCCGGGTCTGCGCCTCCTCGTAGCCGACCGCGGGTACGGCGCCCAGCAGCAGGTCGTGCGGCGCCTCCAGCAGCTCCGCGCGGCCCCCGCGCAGCAGGAGGAGCGGCAGGTGGCCGGCGCTCGTCCAGCGCAGGGTGCGCTGCCCGGGGTCGTACAGGGCGCAGACGGCGGTGGCCGTGGGATGCCCGGCACTGCCGAGGGCGACCTCGTTGAGCCAGCGCATCAGCAGTCCCGGCGGGCGCCCCGAGTAGGCCAGCCCGCGCAGCGCGTTGCGCAGGGCCACCATCGCGGTCGCGGACTCTACGCCGTGCCCGGCGATGTCCCCGACCGCGAGCATGACCCGCCCGCCCTCCAGCGGCAGGACGTCGTACCAGTCGCCGCCCACCCGGTACTCCTCCTGCGCCGGCCGGTAGCGGGCGGTGACCCGCAGCCCCGGCAGGTCCTCCGGCGCGGGGATCCCCGGCGCGATGGCCTCCTGGAGCTGCCGGACGATCCGGTGGCGCACCGCCGCCTCCGCCTCGACCAGGGCCAGCTGGTCGTACGTGGCCCCGAGGGCGACCTCCGTGCGCCGCAGGGTCGACACGTCCTGGCAGACCCCGGCCACTGCCACCGTCACGCCCCCCTCGACCAGCGGTTCCGCCGCGATCCGCACATGCCGCACCCCGCCGTCCGCCCGCACCACCCGCACCTGCGCCGTCCCGCCCTCCCGGCGCCCGGTCAGCGCCTCCAGCAGGGCCGCCAGCGCCGGCCGGTCCCCGGGGTGCAGCCGCGCCGCCAGCGCGTCCAGCGGCAGCGCCTGCGCGCCCGGTGCCATGTCGAAGAGCGAGTACGCCCGCGCGCTCCACCGGGACGCGCCCGTGACCAGGTCGTCCTCGAACAGCGCGATGTGCTCCAGCCGGGCCAGCGCCTGCGGCAGCAGCTGCCCCGGCACGCCCCCGCCCTGCCACAGCACCACCGCCCGCCCCGGCGCCAGCGGCACGGCCCGTACGTCGACCAGCGCACCCTCGCCGTGCCCGGGGACGTGGTCCGCCCGGTGCGGTCCGGCAGTGGTGCGCAGCTGCCCGAGCAGCCGGGACAGGGCCGCGAAATGGCCCGGCAGGACCTCGGCGAGCGGACGCCCCGCGGGCTCCGGCACCCCGCCGAGCTGCCGGGCGGCCACCGGATTGGCGTACTCGACCCGCCAGCCGGAGCCCTCCGCCGCCTCGGCGAGCAGCAGTCCCGGGTGGACGAGCACGTCGAGCAGCGCGGCCAGCGGACCCGCCCCCTCCGCGTCCCCTCCGGCAGCGGCGCCCCGCTGCGCGGGATGTGCGTCGAGGACCGTCGCCGCGGTGCCCGCGGCGTCCTCCAGGGCCTGCTGCACCGCGCCGTCCAGCACGGCCGGACCCGGCCAGGCGGCCAGCATCACCCCCGTGGTCCGCCCCCTCCTGCGCAGCGGCAGCACGGCGCGCCCGGACCCGGCCGCCGGGCCCGGCAGCGGCAGCCCCGCCGCGGGACCCGCGGGCAGCCAGCGCGGTTCGCCGGTCTCGACGGCCTCGCGGAGCGCGTCCTCCAGATGGGCCGGCAGCCACTGCCAGTGCTCGGCCTGGAGACCGCTGCCCCCCGCGTGCGCGGTCAGCCGCAGGCAGTCCGTGGCCGTGCGCCGCCACAGCCACACGGACCGCACCCCGAGCGGTTCGAGCCCGGCCAGCAGGGCGGCGGCGGCCTCCCCGCCGCCCGCGGCCGACCCCACCGCGGCGTCGACGGGCAGCACCCGCCCGGCGGAGCCGTCCGGTGCGGGGTCCGGTGCCGCGGGCCCGGCGCGGGCCACGGGCGCCCCCGCGGCGGCGTTCACGACGTCGGCCGCGACCTCCGGCAGCGCGATCCCGGCCCGGGCCGACAGCCCGGCCAGGTGGTCCGAGGCCTCGGCCGGCGTGGCCGACAGCTGGGCCACGAGGACCCCGGTCGCCAGGTCGGCGAGCTGCCGGTCGGCCCGCTCGGCGCGCAGCGCCGCCACCTCGCGGGTGAGGGCGCGTACCGAACGGACCAGGGCGTCCTGCGCGGACGGGCCGTCGGCTGCACCGGGTGCGTCGGCGGGCTGCTCGGCCATGGCGGCTCCCGGGGACGTGGCGGCGCCCGGACCGACGGGCGGCGGACGGGCCGGACGGAGGAGCAGACGTACGCTCAAGAGCGCGAAGCGAAGAAAAAGTATCAATATGGATATTACTAGGGCATCCACGGCCGGACCGGGAGGGCAGACCATGTGCCGCTGGCTCGCCTATTCGGGTACGCCGATCCTGCTCGACGCGGTCCTGTACCGGCCCGAGCACTCCCTGATCAACCAGAGCCTGCGGGCGCGCATGGGGGCCGAGCCCACCAACGGGGACGGCTTCGGCATCGGCTGGTACGGCGACGAGCCCGGCGGGACCCCGGCGGTCTTCCGCGACACCGCGCCCGCGTGGAACAACCGCAACCTGCGCGAGGTCGCCGGGCACGTCCGCTCCCGGCTGTTCTTCGCCCACGTCCGCGCCTCCACCGGATCGGCGATCCAGCAGACCAACTGCCACCCCTTCCGGCACGGCAGGTGGCTGTGGATGCACAACGGCGCGATCACCGACTTCCCCCGGCTCCAGCGCGACCTGGCCCTGGCCGTGGACCCCGCGCTCTTCCCCGCCATCGAGGGCTCGACGGACTCCGAGGTGATGTTCTACCTCGCGGTGACCTACGGGCTCGACCAGGACGTCCCCGGGGCCGTGGCCCGGATGGCGGGGCTGGTGGAGCGGGTCGGCGCGGAGCACGGGGTGGCCGACCCCCTGCAGATGACGGTCGCCGTCAGCGACGGCGAGCGGGTGTGGGCCTTCCGCTACAGCAGCCGCGGCCGCTCGCGCACCCTCTTCTACAGCTCCAGGGCGGAGACGGTGCGCCGCCTCCACCCCGAGCTGGAGTTCCTGCGCGAGGTCTCGGACGCCACCCGGCTCGTGGTCTCCGAACCGCTGGGCGACCTCCCGGGGGTCTGGAACGAACTGCCCGAGGCCAGCCGGACGGTCGTCCCCTCCCCGGAGGAGCCCGGCGCTCCGGAGTACCTCCCCTTCACCCCGCAGCCGGTGTGAAGGGCGGCGGATCCGCCCTATCCTCGACCGACGGCGAGCCCACCGCAGCGAACGGAACCCATGCCCCCGACGTACGACACCCCCGCGGCCACCCCCGCCCCCGGGCCCGCGGAGCACCTGCCCCCGCTGCTCATCGTGGACGGCGCGAACGTCGTCGGCTCGGTCCCCGACGGCTGGTGGCGCGACCGGAAGGGGGCCGCGCAGCGCCTGCGCGACCACCTGGCGGAGCGGGACACCGGTGAGGAGGTCGTCCTCGTCCTCGAAGGGGCGGCCCGCGGGGTCCCCTCCGTGCCGGGCGTCCGCATCGAGGAGGCCCCCGGCGAGGGTGACGACCTGATCGTCGCCCTCGCCGCCGCGCACGCGGACCGCGACTGCACGGTCGTCACCGCGGACCGCGCCCTGCGCACCCGGGTCCACCAGGTCGGGGCCCGGACCGCGGGCCCCCGCTCGGTCCGCCCGGTCTGATCCGTCAGCCCGGACCCGGGCGCCACGCCCCGGGCACCGCCCGCGGGGTCTCAGACCCCGCGCCGGCGCACCCGCCACAGCCAGACCGCCGCGCCCGCCATCAGGGCGAACACCGCCAGGTTGGCGAAGAAGGCCGGGGCCCCGGCATCCGGGCCGCCGCTGTAGGCGTTCCACGAGCCTATGAAGACGCTCGGCAGTACGGCTGCCAGCAGGACGCCGGCGGTCTTGCGGGCGGCGGTCCAGTGCACCGAGGTGCACAGGAGCACCGCACCGGCGAGGCGGAACAGGACGCCGGTGATCTGCGCGGCGTCGGCGGTGACCGCCATCATGAACGGCATCGGCAGCGTGAGCATCAGCAGCGGCACCAGCGGGTGCACCCGGCCCCGCCGCAGGGGCCCTGCGGCGCCTGCGGCCGGTGCGCCCGCCGTCCGGCCGGCCCCGATCCCCGCCTCCGACAGCGCGGTCTCCGCGATCGTACGGGGATCCCCCAGCTCGGCCAGGACCGCCCCGACGGGAGTACCGGGGCGTTCGGCGCGGGTGACCTCCACGTGCTCGGCGAGGTCCGCGAGGAGCTCCCGGAGCCGGTCGGCGGGGAGTGCGGCTGCCTCCCGCCCGACGGCGTCGAGGTAGTCGCGTACGGGGTCGGCAGAGGTCTTCATGCGGGGTCTCCGGTCAGGTGCTGCGGGGTGGCGAGGAAGGTGTCGACGGCGTCGCGGAAGCCGGGCCAGACGCGCGTGAACTCGTCGAGCGCGGCGCGGCCGGTGTCCGTCAGCGCGTAGTAGCGGCGCGGCGGCCCGGAGGCCGATTCCTGCCAGGTGGTGGTCACCAGGTCCTCCCGGCGGAGCCGGGACAGCAGGGGGTAGACGGTGCCCTGGCTCGTGGCCAGTGCGCCGGACTCCTCGAGGGCGTGGAGCAGCTCCACGCCGTAGCGCGGCCGGTCCTGCATCAGGGCGAGGACGCAGTACTCCAGCACCCCCTTGCGCAGCTGGGCGGCCGCACGGGCCTGCTTGGTCGAATCGCCTGGTTCCATGCGATGCAAGATACATGGCAGGGCAAGTACCCCTGAGTGCGGGTACCTTATTGCGAGTAATGTGCAACAACTCTGAACTTGCGAAAGAAGGCCGACGTGGGCGCTCCCGTGGTGCTGGGCATCGAGTCGTCGTGCGACGAGACGGGCGCGGGGATCGTGTCCGGCGGCCGGCTGCTCGCCCATGTGGTGGCGTCGAGCATGGACGAGCACGCCAGGTTCGGGGGAGTGGTCCCGGAGATCGCCGCCCGCGCGCACCTCCAGTCCTTCGGCCCGGTCGTGCAGGAGGCCCTGGACCGGGCCGGGCTGCGGCTGCGCGACCTCGACGCGGTCGCGGTCACCACCGGCCCCGGGCTCTCGGGCGCGCTCCAGGTGGGCCTGGCCGGGGCGAAGGCCCTCGCGTACGCCGCCGGGGTGCCGCTGTACGGCGTACACCACCTGGCCGGGCACGTGGCCGCCGACACCCTGGAGCACGGGCCGCTGCCCGACCCCTGCATGGTGCTGATCGTCTCCGGCGGCCACACCTCGCTGCTGCTCGTACGGGACCTCGTCCGCGAGCCGATCCTGCACCTCGGCGACACCGTCGACGACGCCGCCGGCGAGTGCTTCGACAAGGTCGCCCGGGTCTTCGGGCTGCCCTACCCGGGCGGCCCCGCGATCGACCGGGCCGCGCGGACGGGCGACCGGTGCGCGGTGGCCTTCCCGAGGCCGCTGACCGGCGCGAAGGACGCCCCGTACGCCTTCTCCTTCTCCGGGCTGAAGACCGCGGCCGCGCGCTGGGCCGAACGCCACCGGCAGGCCGGCACCGAACTGCCCCTGGCCGACGGCGCCGCCTCCCTCCAGGAGGCCGTCGCCGACGTGCTCACCCGCAAGGCGCTGGCCGCCTGCCGGGAGTACGGGGTCCGGACCCTGGTGGTGGTCGGCGGGGTCGCGGCCAACTCCCGCGTCCGGGCCCTCGCGGAGGAGCGCTGCGCGGCCGCGGGGGTCGCGCTGCGGGTCCCGCCGCTGACCCTGTGCACGGACAACGGGGCGATGATCGCCGCCGTGGGGGAGCTGCTGGTGCGCGCCGGTGCCGGGCCCGCGCCCTGGGACGTGTCCATCGACCCGTCTGCGCCCCTGGAGTACGCGGCCCTGCACCCGGCCGCCCGGCCCGGGGTCCCCGTCGCCCAGATCGTCTAGCCGGATCGGGGGATTTCCCCGCCGTCTGGTGGTCATCTCGTCGAGTAAGGGGACAAATGGATCCATGACCGTTACCGCGAACATCGACTCCAGCCGCCCGGTCGCGACGCTGATCAACGTCTTCACCGTCGCCCCCGAGCGCCAGCAGGAGCTGGTCGCCCTCCTGGCCGAGGCCACGGAGACGACCATGAAGCACCAGCCGGGCTTCCTGTGCGCCAACTTCCACGTGAGCGAGGACGGCGAGCGCGTCGTCAACTACGCGCAGTGGGAGTCCGAGGAGCACTACTGGGCCATGCGCGCCGACCCGGCGGCCCAGGTCCACATGGACCAGGCGGCCGCCATCGCCCTGGACGTGCAGCCCCGCCTCTTCCGGGTCCGGTCCACGCACACGAGACCGTAGCCGGACCGGGGGGGGTGCCTCTATGTCTTTCGTCAAGGCTGAGCTGGTCATGCGGCGACCGCTTCGGGGAGGCGTGATTCGTAGAAGGTTCCATCGCGGAGCAT
>NZ_JBVJYM010000058.1:0-12939 GCF_055600495.1 Streptomyces sp. NPDC038213 | reverse complement strand
AGTACTGACCTCAGTACCTCACGGAAGGCCCAAGGCGGCCCAACAGCGCCCGGGGCAAGAAAATACGAGAGTGGGCCGGGCCCGAAAACAGAAGCGCCCCGCTCCGGTGGTAGACGGAGCGGGACGCCGTGTCCTGATGATCTATGAGGATGCGGACAGGGAGGCGGAGCGGCCTCTCAGGTGGCCTGGTCTGCCTTGGGCGCCCAGACCCAACCGCGGACCTTCCGGCCGGCGGCTGTCGCCTTCTCCCAGCTCTCGGGGAGGTCTTCTGAGGCCCACACCTTGTACTGCGCCCACTGGAGGGTGGCGGCCTTGAGAGCCCTCTCCCGTTCCCTGGAGAGCCGGACCAGCGCCCCGCCGATGAGGCAGTAGACGGCGAGCACGATCCAGGTCACCAGGTGGAGCTGGTGGAAGGCGTACGCCAGCCCGATCACGATGTTCAGGACCAGGAGTCCCACGAGAGCGACGGCGATGGCGCCGGCCTTGATGGCCACCCCTGGGAGCCGGTCCCCGAACGTCTTGGGACCTTCCTCCTCTTTCCCCTCTTCCGAGGCGAATTCGTCTTCTGGAGCGGTCAGTTCACCTGTCTTAATGAGCTTCAGTTCGGCGGGACTCATGTTTCCGTGCTCCTTACGGTGTGGGTCGAGACGAGGAATCCGCGCTCTTTCAGACGGTTTAGCAGAGCGAATGTGGCTTGCCGGTCAGAGAGTTCGAGATTGAAAATCTGACGCGCACTCTCTCGCACATCTTGCGTGGTAATTTCGCCGCACCATTCGGCCGCATTAATTGCGGCATCGGTTGCGAAAATCACCTTTTTGGCGAAATGAATGACTGCCTTTCGCCTCTTGGCTCGCTTTTTGAAGGGGTTCCACATGTGAAGTTGGCTTGCCTTTCCTGAGGGTGGGAGACTCTTGCGAGCCTCCCACCAAAAAAGGTCATTCGGTGCCGGTCTCGGCTTCTGATTCGGCGGGTGCATTCACGCGATTACGGGCCCATCGGGTGAGTTCAGTGGGGTCGTAGAGCTTTTCCCTGCCCTTGAGTGCCACGTGGTCGGGGAACTGCTTGTCTCGACCGCGCGCGTTGCGGAGTGCCCCGAGGTCGCGCTTCTCCTGGGGGGTTGTGGTGCCGGGCTGAGGGGGCCCGGAGACGCCTGCGCAGACGGTCTTGGCGGCCTGGGAGAGGCTGATGGGGGCGCTCTCGTCGTCGGCCTGACCCTCGGCCTGAGTGGGGTCGGGCACGACCCTGAGGGGGCGGCCCTGTGTGTCAGACACAACCTGATTCCCCTGGTGGGCACCCCCCGTGTGTCGCTTGTTCAGTGTGTCAGCGTCAGCCGTCAGCTCCTCGATGGAGGGCACCGGGGTGACCGTGCCGGAGAGCGCCAATGCCTTGGCCTCCTCGTCGGTCATGAAGACCACCTGGGTCTCGTGGGCCTGGCCGGCCAGGACGACCTGGACGCGGCCGGAATGCCGGGATGCCTTCGGGATCGGAGAGACCTCGGGGACGAGCATTCGCCATGCGTTCTGGGTGTATCGGGCCAGGATTCGAGCGGTGAAAGCCTCTCGCATTTCCGGACCGCCGACGGTCTGAGCGGTAAGGGACTGGCCGATGAGTAGTGCGTGCATGAGCTGAGAGCGGCCCATGAAAAGAAACTCTCCGAATGCTTCCATTGCCGGGGAGTCGCTTTTCTTCTCGCCTTCCGGTTTGTTTTTCGCCCAGTATCGGGTGAGGCGCTTCCTCATCGTGTTAGCCTCCTCTGCGATGAGGAGGATTCGAGGGCCCATGGGCAACGGGTCTTCACCGCGCATTTCGCGGTGCACGTTCTCCTCCGCAATGGCCATGCGGCGGTTTCCTTCAGCGGCCAGGGCGATAAGGAGGTGGTGCGCGTCCCTTTCGTGGCGGATGTACATGAGGTTGGGCAGGCCGTACGCCCATTTGTGAGAGGTCCGCTTGAAGTCGATGAGGAAGGTGATTCCGCCATGGTGGAGAATCTGGGAGGCAAAGGCCTTTGCCAGTACGGACTTTCCTCCTCCCGGAGCGGCGGAGAACATGACGTGCGGGGATTCGTCGTCCAGGTCGATGGCGACGGCCACGTCGCGGTGGGAGAGCCCGAGGAACGGCGCTGAGGGGCTGGCGGCCTTGACTCGGGCAGCGACCTCGGGATCGGAGTAGAGGACCTTCATGGGGGCACGGGGGGCCTGGCGGAAGACGATGTGGGCGCTTGCGCCCTTGGTCTTCACGGTGGCCTTGACGTCCTGGAGGGCGAGCTTGGAGATGACGGCCTGGACGATGCCGGAGGTGTCCGTGCCGGGCTTCCAGTTGCCGGGCAGCTGCACGCGGACGACGTCGCCGGCCATCTCGGCGTAGGCCGGCGGGACGGTGAGGTACTGGGAGGGCTTGACGCCCTCGGGGAGGTCCAGGAGCTCCCGCAGGACCACGTGGAGGGGCCAGACCCAGTCCTTGCGGTGCTTCCAGGTGACCAGGCCGTCCACGCCCCGGAAACCGGCCCAGGAAGCCGCAGAACAGGCTGCGGCGAGTCCGGAGAGCTGGAGGGAGAGCAGGGTCTCCGTCGGCTCCACAACGGCCGCGTAGCCGGTCCCGCCTACGACGAACGTGCCGAACGCCCGCAGGCCTACCGTCTCCCAGCGAGAGAGGTAGTCCCAGGCGTGCGGCATCCGGCCGTCCTCCCGCTTGGTGGTCAGCGGCGTACCGCGGTGGGTCCAGGTCCGGTCGGTGCGGGGCTCCCCGTCGAGCGTGTCCCCGGACGCGAACCGCCAGACGCCCTTGGCGCTGTTGGCGAGTGCTTCCTCTATGGCCTTCCAGTCGGTCTCTTTGGCGGGGGTGCTGCCCCGGCTTGGCGGTGCGAACATCGGGGGGAACTCCTTCTGCTCTGGCTGGGCGGTACGGGAGTCGGGGGTGCCGGCTGCTACCCGGCACCCCCGGGGGTCTGGCCCGCCTCCTGCTACGGGGCGGGCCAGACCGGTTCTTCGGGGCTGTTCGGCTGCTACCTCGAACAGGCCCTGCACTTAGGACAGGTAGATTTCTCGGGCACGGTGTGACGCTCTGTGAGCTAGATCACGGGGTTGATCGGTCCGCCGCGTTCCCCGGACATGTCCACCAGGAGTTCGGACTCCTCCGCCGCGGCCTGGTCCGCGGCGGCCTTCCCGGCCCGGGTGGTGCCGCCGGTCATGGCGTGGGCGAGCGTCGCGAGTTCGGTCCACACTGCGGCCGCCCCGACGAGGGTGTCGGCCTGCTTGGCCAGCGCGGGCTGGTTGGTACGGACGGCCTTCTCCGCGTTGGCCTGTGCGCTGTGGAGGGCGTTGGCTGCCTTGTGGGCGTAGGTGTCGGGGGTGTCCATCTCGGTTCCTTTCGTAGTGCTGGGGAGTCAACTGGCGGGTGGTCACCGGGAACCTCACCACCGGGACCGGACAGGGGTCACAAGTCCGTATCGGCGGGGCCCGGTGAGTCACCGGTGAGGTTCGGAACCTCACCGGTGACTCACCGGATGTTGCAGAACCGGGCCTGTGGATAAGGTCCGGCGACCGCGGGCTAGAGGTAGGGGCCCGCGGGCTGCGGCTTCTCCTGGGCCTCCTTGGCGGCCCGGATGGCCGGCCGCTGGCGGAGGATTTCGCGGCGGACGCTGTAGCGCTTGGGCTCGTTCTCCATCAGCTCGGGGACCTTCGCTGCGATCGCGTCCTCGTCGGTGATCCCGAGGGACACCGCAGTACGGACCGCCTCAGCGATGGTGTCCGCCGGGGTATTGCCCGAAGGCTTGCCCGCGCCACGGTCGGCGGAGCGGGCAAGCTTGCCCGTGTCGTGGGCAAGCCCGGCGGGGGCCGCAACGACCTGGGCAAGCCTGGGCTTGCCCAGGTCCGCGGGGGTCTTGCCCAGGTCGATGGGGGCAGGCGTGATCAGGGCAAGGGCGGGCACGGCACCCTGCGTGACCTGGGGTTTCGTGGCGCCCGATTCCTGCCCGACCGTGCCCGATCCGGCACGGACCACAGTGAAGTCAGTGATCTCAGGCAGTTCAGTACCTTCAGGCAGTTCAGTGGGCTTGCCCGTGTCCTGGATCGCGGCGAGCGGCGCGGCATCCACGGCACCGAGGGCACGCACGCGCAGCTCCTGGTACTCCTCACGGGACAGGCCCAGGGCTTCGGCCATCTCGCGGTGCTGGTGCTCGATCGCCAGGAGTTCACCGAGGACACCGGCCTCCGCACGGGCGACCTGCCGCTGTACCTGGGCACGGGCCACGGTCAGTGCGGCCTTGCTCGTCTCGGCTTCCAGCCAGGCCGCGTCCTCGGGGTCGAGGTCGCGGTCGACGTGCTTGAGAACGGCGACCCAGAGGACCTTGGCGACGATGGAGACCATGGCGCCGACCACGGCGAGCGGGATGGAGTCGGCCTCCCATCCATGCCAGAAGATGGCTCCGGCGGTGACGACGACCAGGCCCAGGCCCATGCGGCGGGCCGCCGTGCGCTTGGCCCGGTCGTAGCGGGCCAGGACCTCCAGGATGATGCAGGTGATCCAGGCCGCGTCGAAGAGGCCGGCCGCGGCGAATCCGACCCCGCCCTTGAGCAGTTCACCGATGGAGACGGTCGACCAGACGATGGCCACGGCGGTGAGGGCCAGGACAACCCCGGCCGCGGCCCGCAGACCGATCACGTCCCAGTTCCGGGGAGCCATCGGGATCATCTTGGAGACGGGCTTGTTGACGGTGTGGGTCTTGCCGTCGCGGGTGACCTCGGTGGCCACGTCACGGGTGATCTTCTTGAAGCGGAGCACGTCGGGTCCTTTCGGGGTGGCCGGGGGCGGGCGAGAGACGCCCCCGGCCTGAGACGGAGGATCAGGAGGAAGTGGAGGGGTCCGTGTCGGGCTCGGGCTCGAATCCGGCCCACAGGGCCAGGGAGACGGCACAGGTGTGGATCCGCTGGAACAGCGAGGGGCGGGCGTCGAACTGGGCGGTCGTCACCTGGTAGGCCAGGAGGCCGACCAGACCGGCGAGCGCGAACGAGGGGATGGCGTGCCACCCGGCGGGGCCGAACACCCCGAACAGCAACAAGCCGAAGGGAGCCAAGAAGGCGAGGATGTCCGCGTACGCGGCACCGATGAGGAGCGGCAGGACCAGGAGCTTGCGCATCACCACCACCCCTTGGCCTTGCGGTCGGCCTTGGCCTGGGCGTCCTTGTTGATGACCTGCTGCTTGGCGTTCTCGTTGGTGCGGATCTCCGCCAGGAGCCTGGCCTCGGCGTTGGCCCAGATCAGGTTCATGGCCTTCTCGGCGCGGGGGGCTTCCTTCAGGCGGGTGGCCTTGGCCAGCAACACGGCCACGTGGCCGGCCAGCCTGGCCTGGTCCCCCGCGGGCAGGGCCCAGGACTCCCGCTTGCGGACGCCCTCCAACTTGTTCTGGGCGGTACGGATCGCGTTGTCGAACTTGCGGGTGCTGGTCATGGGTCAGCCCCTCTTCGGGTAGCGGTGGCCGGCGGGCGGGTTGGCGGAGTCGTTCACGTACAGGGCGTGGGCGACGACCTGTTCGAACTGCGCACGCTCCGGGGGCGTCTCCTGGTCCGGGGGGAGGAGACTCCCGCCCAGGGCCGCCATCAGGCCGTACGTCCGTTCCTTGTCGTCGTGGCGGGTCTCGCGGCGGATGCTCACTTCCGACCCCCGGTCTGCTGCTGCGCGGCCAGGGCGGCGGCCTGCTGCCGGGCGGCCTCAGCCGCGGCGGCGGCCTGCTGGGCCTGGGCGAGGTGGTGGGCGGTGGCCGACTCGTTGGCCGGGTCGTACGGCTGCTGCGTCATGGGGATCACCCGGCCAGCGCGGCGGACCGCAGGTTGCGGGCGCCCCGGCGGAGCGCGACCGACACGGTGGACTGGGCCCGGGAGATCCGGGAGGCGATGGCGCTCTGGGTCAGGCCCTGGGCCGACAGCTTGACCACCGTGCCCTGGAGCGCGGACAGGTCCGCCAGGGCGTAGAGGTCGACGTCCGCCGGCGGGGCCGCGGGGACGAGCCGCACGGCGACCACGTCACCGAAGTCGGTCGGCCTCTCGGTCGCGCGCTTCGGACGGTAGAAGCCGATCGCGGTGTACCGGACGATCCCGGCCAGCCACGGCATCGCGTGCTCGTCGTCCGTCCGGAGGTTCTGGATCGAGCGGGCGGCCTGATACCAGGTCTCCCCCGCGATCTCGTCCGCGTCCGCCCGGTTCTTCGCCCGGTTGATGGCGTAGGCCAGCACGCGGGGCGAGTACAGGCGGAACAGGCGGTCGAGACGGTCAGCGGAATCAGCGGTGAGCCGGGTTTCGGGCGAAACCCGCAGGTCATAAGCTTGAGACACGGTCCCTCCAGGGGGATCTAGGGCCCAGGCAGAGGGACTTAGCGGGATCTCTGCCTGGGCCCGTTTGCGTTCTCGGGCCTTGCGATGGCTCCACCATTACAGGAATTGTGGCACAATGCAAGTGACGGTGGCGCAGACACGAGAACGGCGGCGCCATCAGGTGGCACACGGCGCTAACTGGTACGTTGTGTGATGATCGAACGCGAGTCGCTACAACGACTCCGTCAACCCAGAAGAGGACCTATGACCAGCGGAAAGTCCACACTCCCCGAAACCCTCTCGGCGCTGCGCGCGTACATCGCGGCTCAGGAGTCGGGCACCGCACTGCCTTCTGAGACGGCGCTGGCTGAGGAGATCGGGAGCACCCGCACCCTCGTGAACACGGCGATCGGCCAGCTCATGTCCGAGGGGCAGCTCATCCGACAGGGAAAGAAGGCCATCGTGCAGCCCATCAAGACCATCGTCAGGCAGGTTCCTACCCGCTACACCGCCGCGTACCGCGAGGCCCAGGGCGCCCGCGGTGCGTTCGACGCTGAGATCCGTGAGCACGGGATGCAGCCTCGCTGGACTACCGAACCCGGCCAGGCTGGGGCGCCTGAGAAGGTGGCGGAGCTCCTGGGCATCGATGCCGGCGCAGAGGTCGCGGTCCGCTCGCGCGAGATGTTCGCGAACGACGTCCCCGTCCAGGTCGCCATCACGTATATCCCGGCCGACGTCGCAACGTCTGCGGGAGTGACCGGCGTCGACAGCGGCACCGGCGGCATCATCAGCCGGATGGGCGAGACGGACAACAAGCAGGCATCAGTCACCGAGACCATCGGAGTCCGCGTCCCCACAGAACGAGAGCAGGAACAGCTCCGTCTGCCGGGTGACGCTCGTGTGTACGAGCTGATCCACGCGGCACGCACCGCCGAGGGCCGGTGTGTTGAAGTCACGGTGCACGTCATGCCGGTTCACATGTGGGACCTCTCGTACACCTGGGACCTGTCCTGAGGCTGGCTGCGGCCGGAACCTCGTGCCCCATACAACCCGTTAGGGTCACCACACAGCAGAGACAACAAAAAACAGGAGAGGCCCCCTGTTGTCACGGGGTGGCTACCACACCCCCCGGGACGGGGACCTCTCCAACCAAGTACAGGGACTAGCCCTTCATCTACCACTCTACGGCCTTCCAAGAGGTCGTGGAATGAGGGGCCAGCCCAGAAAGGTTGTGGCAGGTGCCTCAGTCGGCACGTGCAGTAGAAGAGAACAATGGAGAGGTACACGTACCTGACCAGGGAAGTTCCCGGCGGAAGGGGGGCGGTTCGGGCGGCGGTGCCCGGGTCTCCTTCTTCGGCCGATCGGTCGATGGTGATCCCTCTCTCAGGTACGTCCTCGGGGGCCCCCGCCCCGGGCTGTTCACTGTGGCCGGCCCCGACAAGCCGCCCGTGCGGTTCCTGTCCTGGGCCCCTAAGGTCAACCGCCACCTGGTCCGCCTCGACGACGACGGGCGCTGTGTTGAGCGCCGGTACGAGGTGGAGGTGGACGGGGTGGTCACCACGGTCACCTCGGATGATCTGACCACGGGTCGGATCTGGCGGGAGATGGTCCCCGGGGCCAAGGGCTTCGGCCGGAGCAAGGTCCGGGACGCCCTGGAGAACGTGGTCACCGAACAGGCCGTGAGCCTGCCCAGCACCTGGATGCTCCGGCGCACCGGTTGGTTCGACCTGCCGGACGGCCGGTGGCTCTACGTCCGCGCGAGCGATGACGTGGTGGACGGGGTCCGAACCGTTGATCTCAAGCCTGAGGTGGTCCGGGCGTCCCGCCCCCTGGAGAAGCCGGCCACCCTGCCCGCGCAGAAGCGCGTGGTGAAGGACCTGGCCACCCACGGGTGGGGACCCGTCCTCGGCCTGGCGGTCGGTGTCCGTGCCCTGGCCCAGTCCCTGGAGCCCGTGCGCGGATCCCTGATCCCGCACGGGAAGCCCAACACCGGGAAGACGCTCACGTTCTGGGTGGCGTCCTGTCTGACCATGACGGCCGGGTGGCCCCCGTACGTCGACTCGTCGTTCAACGACACGATCACCGCGATCGAGAAGAAGATCCGGATGGCGAACGACCGGGTCATCGCGATCGAGGACATGCCTCTGACCTCGAACTCCGAAGCAGCCGCGGTGCGGGACGCTGTGGACAAGGCCGACCGGATGACCAGGGCCGCGTTCAACAACACCCCGATCCGGGACCGCTCTGAGCGGCACTCTGACCGAATCGCGGAGTCCGCCTACGTTCGCGGCATCCTGGTCCTGACCGCGCAGCAGATCCCCGCGTCGGTGCAGGCGTCGATGCTGCGGCGTGTGGTGTGCGCCGAGTTCCACCAGGGCGACAACGACTGGCGCTGGTACGAGAAGAACGGCGCCGGCCTGGAGCCCGGGATCCGCACGATCGGGGACCGGGTGATCGCGCACCTGACGGCCCTGGGCAAAGAGAAGGCCGAAGCCTGGGTCAAGGCGTGTGACCAGAAGGCCAAGGACAGGTTCCTGCCCATGGTCCGGGCCTCGTTGGGGCCCGGCACTCCGGACGGCATGGACGGCGTTCTCAAGGCCGCGTACCAGATGCTGGCCGGACTGGAGATGGTCAAGGAGGCATGCGGTCTGGACACCGGACCGCTCTGGCAGGCCATTCTGCCGAAGTTCGTTGCCTCCCTGACCGCCCAGGCCGCGGTGATGGACGACCGCCAGACCGCGGACACCGGTATTCCAGAGGCTCTGGGGGCCGTACTCCGCCGCTCGCTCCAGGAGCGCCGGGCACACATCCGGTGCCCCAAAGACGCCGTGCCCAAGGCCCTGGTCCCCGCCCAGACTCCTCAGGCCCAGGGCCTGAGGGAAGACACCTTCAACGGGACATCCAACGGGTTCGGCGGGGAAGGCGCGTCGGTGTACTACCTGGAGGACGCCCAGCTCCTGGGCGTCACAGCGTCCGACCTCCACACCCTGGTCTCCCAGTCCAGGGACGTCCGCCTCAACGGCTACCAGGTCAAGAGCCTGCCGGGCTTCCTCCTGAAGGAAGGCGCGGTGCTGGCCAGTAAGCAGAAGGGCCAGAGCGCCACGACGAAGATGCGGATCGGCGTGGCCAAGGGGCTGATCCCCCTCGTGCTGATCCCGGCCTCCACCGTGTTCACCCTGCCGGAGAGCGACGGCAACGACCCCGAGGGCCGCGACCACGAGGACACCCCGCAGGACGACGGGCCCCCGCCGGCACCCGAACCCGATGACGTGCAGCCCGAACTGCCCGCACCACCGACGCACATGCAGTCGGCTGTCATCCCCGCCCAGGCCACGGCGCCCGCCCCGGTCACGGCCGCGGCTCCGGAGGGTGTGGTGTTCGCCGTGACGGGAGGCCAGCTCGTCAACGCTGGCGACGCGACGTCGGTCTCCCTGGAAGGCGACGCAGCCACGAGCCTGGCAGCTCTGGTGGCCCAGGCCACCCGGGTGGCGCCACGGGGCCGTCTGACGCTCCTGATCGGGCCGGACGCTCACCGTGGATACAAGCTGCCTGCCGACGCCCCGTCGCTGGCGGACAAGCCGTGGTCGGCACCGTTCCAGACTCTGGTGGATGCGGGCTGGCACAAGCCGATGTCCGAGGACACCACGGAGCGGATGTACGTGGGCCAGTCCTCCCTGATGCAGCACCCCGACCGGGCTGACTGGGTCAGGATCACGCCCGTGAACTGGCTCGGCCCCGACTCCTTCCCCAAGACCCGAACCCGGGCCATGCAGCAGGCCAAGGAGGAGGACACCAGCGATGTTCTGACCCTGGCCTACCGGCTCGACCGGTTCGCCCAGGTGACCGGGTACCACTTCGAGGGGAAGGCAGCCGGAACCGGCATCGCGATGCTGCGTCAGCGGATCGAAGCGACCGCGCGCCAGCACCCCAAGTGGCAGGGTTCCGTCTCGTCTTGGCCCCAGGCACTGGACGACAGCTCCTGGAGCCGCGCCGAGACCGAAGAGGAGACCGCCAAGCCCTGGCGGAGCAAGTACGACGCGAACAAGGCTTACCTGCCCGCCTACCGGCAGGCCACCGTGGCCCGTGACGACCTGGTCAAGGCCGACAACCCCCTGTTCGACAAGGCCATGGCCGGGTTCTGGACGATCGTGGTGCCGCACTGGCCGCACGCGCAGGTGCCCGCGCCGGTCCCCAACCACCGCCCCGGGCAGGTGGTGACGGTGACCACCGACATCGTGCAGGCGTACGTCGACCTCGGGATCACCCCTGAGATCCAGGGGGCCCACATCGCTCCGGCCGTCTCGTTCGACGGACTGAGGGTCTTCAGCGACAGCATCCGTGACCACCTGGCGGAACTCGGATCCTCGGCCGACAGTGACGACCTGGCCGTGGCCCAGGTGCTCAAGGAGGTCTACCACACCGTTCACGGCAAGCTCCGCAACGATGCCCAGGGCGTCATCCGTCGGCCGGACTGGGGCCACGCTGTCCGCGACGCGGCCTGGGCCAACACCCTCAGGAAGGTGTACAAGGCGGCAGGGATCACCCGCTCGACCGCCGACCACGCGACCGCCGACCCCCGGTTCCCGATCCGGGTGAAGACGGACGAGATCACCTACGCCAGCGACCACGAGGACCCCGAGACGGACATCCCCGCGGGTCTGCGGATCGACAACACCGGCGTCAAGCTCGGCCACTTCAAGGCCAAGACGGTCAGCCGTGAGGCGTTCCAGGCCGAACAGACCGCAGCCCGGGAGAAGTCAGCCCGGATCAAGGAGCGCATGGAGGCCCGCAAGGTCGACCGTGCCGCACGTGCGACGCGACGGGGAGGTAACCGCTGATGGGTGACGCGAAGAACGCGATGTTCAAGGCCCTGGCCAAGAGGTCCGCCAAGTCCGAGGACAGGCCCGCCGCGGTGCGCGCTGCGCAGCTCATCAAGCGGTTCGGAGGGTCGGTCACAGAGGCTGCGAAGTCCGTGGGCCGCAGCGCGAAGACGCTCAAGGCATGGGCGGACGGGAAGACGGCCCCGCGCTCGGACAGCAACGAGGCATTGAATCGGGCGAACCGGGAGGCCCTGGTCCCGCAGGGCCGGCGGGACCGGTTGAAGGCATCGGCCAGCGACGACTACATGGAGCTGAACTCGGACGGCGAGACCTGGAGCATCCAGAGACCGGCCGGGGTCGGCAAGCCCTCGGGGGGCCTGGTCCTACACGCCAACATCCGAGTGAGTGACGAGGTCCGGGCCAGGAAGGTCAACCTCGGGGAGTGGCTGTCCGAAGGCCACATGGAAGACCTGTTGCAGGCGTTCATGGACGGTGACGAAGAAGCCATGCGCGGGATCTTCGTGGAGGGCCTGGAGAACTACTACCAGGAAGCCGAACTGGAGGACATCCTCGATGTGAGCTTCAAGCCCCTGGACTACGAGGGCTAACCTCTGTGCAGTGCTGGGCTCCTCCTTCTGATCCGTCCAGGGGAGGAGCCCAGTTGCGTGACGCCTACAGCTTTCCGTCTCCCTCGGTCAGTCTCTTCGCCACCTTCTCCGCAAGCCGTTCGTCCTCCAGGAGTTCGTCCGCGAGGATCCGGAACACCGCGGACAGGTCGACAGAGGACAGGTCCCGGTCCAGGGCGGTGCCGTTGCACCACCGCTTGAGCCTGCGGTGCAGCGTCGGCCGGACATCGACCGTGACACGGATCGGGGCCGTGCGCGGGACCGCGGCCGGCACCGCGGCCTGGCTCGTGCTCGCCCGGTTCGCGGTCCGGTTGTAGCCGCGGTTCTTCCCCGTCTCGGTCATCCGAGCCTCTCCGTCCTGCGGGCCAGGAGCTCCTGGGCCAGCCGTCGCGCATTGGTCCCCGGCGTCTTCGGCACGATGGCCTGCCGGAACTTGTCGTCGTTGTAGGGGATCAACGTCTCCAGGACATCAAAGCCCTTCTCCTCCAGGACGGCCCGGACGTCCGCGTCAGGGCCCGTGCGGGTCCTCTTCGGCCTGTTCGTGCGGTTGAGCAGGGTCACCACATCGGCCGGCCTGTTCCTCAGCTCCTGGACCTCCGCCAGGAACTCCCCGAGCAACGACCTGTCGCTGTCGTCCGGCGCACCCTTCGGCGGTTCGAACATCCGGTCCACCTCGTAGTGGCTCGGCGCCACAGGCAGGACCCAGGTCTCCGCATACCTCATCGCACCCCGCGCGATCCTCGCGTGGTCTTCGAGCTGCGGCACGTCGATGAGGACGATGTCCACCCCGCCATCAAGGTCCGGGATCTTGCGGTGAAGGTCAGGCTCACTCATCCCGACCACCGGCCAGTTCAGGCCCCCGGCACGGTTGTACGCCGCGAGGGAGGAACGGCCGGCGTCCGCATCGACTAGCAGCGGCTTGTAGCCCAGTTCGTAGAAGGCTTGGCCCAAGAACACCGTGGTAGTCGACTTCCCGACCCCCGGTTTCAGATTGAGAAACGCCCATGACATCGCCATGGCCAGTATTCTACTGAGCTTCCTGAACCCCAGTTGATCACTGAAGTTCAGTATGTGACTGACCTCCGGCCTCACAGACGCTGACACAGGGAGCACTTCTACCCTCGCGTTTTCTTGCCCCGGGCGCTGTTGGGCCGCCTTGGGCCTTCCGTGAGGTACTGAGGTCAGTACC
>NZ_JBVJYM010000057.1:0-14246 GCF_055600495.1 Streptomyces sp. NPDC038213 | reverse complement strand
GGGGGGTGCACGAGGTGGCGGGTTCGGCGGGGGGGTGCACGAGGTGGCGGGTTCGGTGGGTACCCGGGGTACCCGCCCCCGGCCCTCGGCCGCGCGGCTGGAGGAGGACGTGCTCCTGGTCCTCGGTGGCGGCCGGGGGTGACGGCTCCCCCGGCCGGAGCCCGTCCGTGTGCAGCACACCTCTGGCACTATCGCGCCGGCCCGGCCGCCGACGGCGCGGTCCCGCTCAGCTCCTGGGAGTCGGGGATCCTCCGTCCCGCCCGGCGGTCCGCCCTCCACCGGTTCCAACGACGGCCCCCGCAGGCCCGAGGGGCGGCTCTACGCTGGTTCGGCTGCCTGTCGACGCGACGGCACAGGGGGAGGACGACGTGCCCGAGGACGACGTGCAGGCCGCGGCGAAGGCGAAGCGGATCGCCGAGCTGGAGGCCGAGCTGCACCGGTGTTCGGCGACGCTCGCGAACCTCCAGGGCGTGCCGGACAGCGGCGGCCATGCGTACTTCGCGAACCGCATCGAGGAGCTCGTCGCGGAGATCGAGGCGCTGAAGTCGCCGGCGGAGGAGCCGGAGCCGGAGCGGGACGGCCCGCCCGTGCACACGGTGCTGCTGGGGATCGGCTTCGTCGTCGCGGCGTACGGGCTGACGCAGCGCGCGTGGACGGCCCTGCTGATCGGCGTGGTGCTGATGGGCGTCTCGCAGCTCGTGAAGCCGAAGGACACCGGCACCGAGACCGAGACCAAGGGCAGCTGACCCACCCCGGCCGCCGTCGCCGCGTACGTCATCGACCACCGCCGTACGTCTCCGAGATGACGTACGCCGACGAGCACCAGGAGCACGCGCAGCTGTGGGGCGACCGGTTACCGGTTACCGGTTACAGGCGCCCGTCGACGCGGGTCCGCCCGCAGTTCAGGACGGCGGGCCGCGTCTCCCGACCTGTAACCGGTAACCGGTAACTCCCACTCATCACGACCCGACGGTGCACCCCGCGACGTCGAGCGCCGTCGTGATGAGGTCCCGCTCGTCGTCCGAGAAGGGGCGTGTGTTGTCCCACTCGTTGCGGGAGTCGTAGCCGAACAGGGCGACCGGGCCGCGCGTCTGCGGCGCGGCCTCAGCCGGGAAACCGGCGACGTGGGCGAGGACCGCAGCGGCGTACGGGTTCGGTGCGTACACCTCGGGGAGGAGCAGAGCGCAGTCCGAGGTAGCGACCCGCAGACGCGCGTCGTCGGTCAGGAACGCCCGGCCGACGCCGTGCGGGCCCATCGCGTCCTCGGCGGTGGCGATCCTGTCGCCCCACTCTGCGCGGCCGTCGGGGTGGACCAGGACGTAGACCGGAGACGCTGCCATGGCGCGGATTCCTTCCGAGGGTCGGTACGAACCCAACGAGCATCCCGAAGTCCCGGTGACGACACGGCCGGAACGGCCACAGCTCATGCATTCCGGCCGCTGCTACAAATCTTGGTACAGAACACACCTAGGCATTCTCGATGTGTCGGGAGCCAGAGCACCCAGGTATCGCTGATACGTGATCATGGTCCGGCCGTCGACCCTCGTGCGCCTGCGCGCGTAGGGGGGTCCAGTAAGTCCAGAAACCTCGGCCGCTCAGCGGAGCAAGTTGGGCCTTACTGGAACAGTCCGGCGAGGCTTGCCCAGCGGGGGAGAGGCTTGCCCAGGAGGGCTTGCCCAGCGGCAGGGAGGCTTGCCCGCGGGGGCTTGCCCAGGGGGTGGCCGCACCTGTGCGGCGACGTCTGGGGGTTGCACCGGGGGGCGGCTGGAGGGTTGCGTGCAGAGGCGGACTAGGGGTTGCACCGGAGGTGTGACCGTCGGTGGGACCCCCCCTCCGGCGAGTTCCGGCGTCGTCGCCGGTCAGACCCCGTGGGCAAGCCCGAACCGGAGAACGACACCTCTTTCTGCGGTAGCCAGAGAGAGGTAGAGCGCCGTTTCGGGCGGCCGGTGCGGCCCCGGTTCCTTCCTTCCTTCCTTCCCTCGGCGACGAGAGAGCCGCTCAGGCCCTCGTACGGGGTCTTTCCGGGAGCGGGAAGGAAGGAGGGAAGGAACCGCGCAGAAGGGCGCAGCAAGGTAGTGCGAACTGGGCCCAGTTCGCGGGACCGCCGCGAAGGCCGGCGGATCCTCGGGCCGTACGGCGACGGGGACGTCGGAGGGGTGTCGTGGCGAAGTAGTCGGCGGGTTTTCGCGCCGTGTACGGACCCCTTGACGCGCAGCTCAGCACCCTTGACCGAGGCCCCTCCCACACCACCCTGGGGGCAAGTTCTAGGGCAAGCCGTAAGGCAGGTTCTAGGGCAAGTCGTAGGGCCAGTTGTGAGGCAAGTCGTAGGGCAAGCCCATGATCAAACGCGGGGTATGTACAAAGGGGGTTCCCCTCGGGGAACTCCGCGGCGAACGGCAGACTGCCGTCATGAGCACCACGCGCCGAACTCTGGGCACCGGTCCGACGACGAGCACCAGGAGCACGCCGACGTCGTCCTCGAGTACGCGGCGGCTCGCCGCGGAGCGGATCGAGAACGAGCACCAGGCCGTCGTCGCCGACGAGGACGCGGGCGTGCGAATGCTGCGAGGCCGGCGGACGCTCGGGACCGGCCCGGCCGGGACGACCGGATCCTGATTCCGGATACTCTCTGCGGCTCCGGAATCAGGCCCACAGAGTTCTTCATCATCACCGGGAACGGTGAGGACTGGCCCCGGCCAACATGCGCGCGTACACGCGCGCGTACGAGAACGACCGGTCGCGGCCACCGACAACTCGGAGTTGTCGTGCAGCTGTAAAACGACCCGTACACCGGCCTGTGACACGGCACCGGAACGACCTCCGCCCCGACCTGCACGGACGCCCTTCCATCTCCGAGACCACCCTCTCTCCACGAGCTACGTGAGGGTGGTCTCGGAGTTTCCAGGGGTGCAGGTCGGGGCGGAGGTCGAAGGTGGTCAAGGGGGTCGGGGTCGGGTTTCGGGAGGGTGGTCAAGGGGGGTGGGGCTGAGTTTCGAAGGTGGTGGTGCGGCGGGTCTTTGGTGCGGCGGGTTCAGGGGGAGCAGGTGCAGGTGGAGTGTTCGCACGGCGGCATGTCGGAGATGCGGGTCCAGTCGGCGGTCTGCTGTTCGTAGATGTCGATGAGGGCGGTGAACTCGGGTTTGGTGCGGCGGAGCTCGGCGGCCCAGGCCGGGGTGAGTTCGCGGCCGTCAACGAGCAGCTGGCCGTCGGATCCGATGGCGTCGGACAGCACGGAGCCGTCGGGGAGCGCGCGGTAGTTCACTTCGTTGCCGGGCGGCATCAGCCCGTCAGCGATGGCCGCGTCCCACGCGGGGGCGAGATTGCGGATCGGGTCGCCGCCGAAGGCCGGCGGCAGGTGTCCGGGGCGCGGGCGGCGCGTCTTGTTGTTCTTCTGGCGGCCCATCCGGAGCCCTCCTTCGTCGGAGCAAGTTAGTGGTCAAGGTGCCCTTGCGGGTCAACGAGCGGCGGGGGCGACCCGTCGGCGTAGACGGTCCTGCAGGGCCTTCTCCTTCGCCTTCTTGTCGACTGGCTCGGCGTTCTCCGCGTTCTTGGCGCCGTCCTCCTGGTCGTGCTTCTCGTTCTCCCGGCGGCGGCGTGCCGCGGCTTCCTCTCGTCGCTGGGCCAGCGTTTCGAGGATGCCCGCGTACGCCTCGGCGATCTCGGCAGGCGTGAGCAGGGCGACGGTATCGAGCGCGGCCCCGGCGGCGACGACGACTTCGGCGACCTTGTCCATGTCGATGCCGTCGGTGCCCTCCACGGCTTGGACGGCGGCGAGGTCGAGCGCGCGGTTGGTGACCTTGCCCCAGGTCTCGTCCTGGACGCGGATCCCGGCGCGGAACTCGCTGGCGCCGTCGGCGGCGAACAGCGCGTCGAGGTCGTCCTCCTCGGTGTCGCCGCCCTCGATGCCGAACATCGACCGCAGGTAGCGGGTCCACTCGATGGCCCGCCGGCCGCGCAGTGCGCGCTCGTACTCGTGCCAGGCGCCCAGGCACCACTCCAGCGGGCCGTCCCCTTCGGCCTCCTCCTCCGGCATTCCGCCGATGATGTCGCCGATCCGGCCCAGGAGCTGGAAGGGCGTCATGTTGCCGTAGCGGCCCTCCTTGAGGTCACCGCGGGCGACCTCGTTGGCGGGGGAGACGGACTTGTCGCCGTCCTGGAGCTTGGCGATGTACTGGCCGAGGTCCTGGGCGTCCCGCTCGGTCTTGAGCCGCTTGAAGTCCACGCCGTGCTCCTTCGAGGGCGTGTACTCGGGGTTGATCCGCTTCAGGTGGGTGGTCCACACGCTGCGGAAGTGGTCCTCCATCTCCTTGACGGCGGAGTCGGACGGCGTGAACACCCCGGTGATCTTCTTGTCGGCCTTCTCCCCGGTGGTGGTCCCGCCGATCAGCACGATCGCGTGGATGTGCGGGTGCCAGCCGTTGATGAGGCCCACCGTGATCTCGGTGGCGCGGATCATGCCGAGGTAGCCGACACGGTCGCGGATGCCGGGGACCTTCGTGCCGTCCTTCTTCGTGCGGCCCGCCCAGGTGCCGCCGGAGATCAGCCGCTGGTAGGCGCCGGCCACGCGGCGGGTGCGGGCGAGGTCGGCGTGCGCGTCGTTCAGCCCGGCCTGGGCGACGGCTAGGTCGGGGGCGACGTCGGCGCGGGCGGCGGCCATGGCGCGCCGCTTCACTCCGTCGGGGGCGTCCCGGCGGGCCGCGTCCACGGTGAGCTTGGCCAGCGCGGCCGCGTCGTCGTATGCCTTGAGTGCGGCGGTGACCTTGGCCCGGGCCGCGCGGATCTCGGCGGCGGTGCCGGAGCGGCTGCCCTGGATCGCGTCCATCAGATCGGCGAGCTGGTGCGTGTGGGCGTGCCGGGCCGTGAAGGTGACGAGCAGGGCGACGCCGCCGCGCTTGATCCAGTCGACCACGACGCGGGTGATCTCCTGGGCCCGCTGGTGCCGGATCGTGGCGGAGCAGACCGGGCAGAACCAGATCCGCGCGCACTTCATCAGGCCGAGGACGACGGAGTTCCCCTCGGCGGTCTGCGCGACGATGACGCCGGACGCGGGGTCCATCAGCTGACGGCCGCAACCGCGGCACTTCGGGTCTCCGCTGATGCGCCACAGGGTGCGTCGTCCCTGGTAGCGGCGGGTTTTCCGTGCCTGCGCGGCGAGGTCTCGGGGGCTCGGCGTTACCCCCCCGGGAAACTCTGTTGGTTCATTCCCTAGTTGTCCGGGGTTGCCGACGGCCTTCGTCCGCAGGCCCTCGCCCTTGGCGATGGCGCGCTTCGCCGCCTTCCGGCAGCGGTCGGAGCAGTACACCCGGGGGACCTTGCCGGGGGTGTGGGTGATCGGGGCGCCGCAGTGGCACGACGGCCTGGCGGCGGGGCGCTGTGGCGGAACGCCGACAGCATTGCTTACGCTGTTCAACAGCAACGTGTCCTTGCTCGTGTACGCGAGTCGGGAAGCGGACGGTCCGGGGCTCTCACACACCCGGGCCGTTGCTTTTTGTGGGGAGCATGATTCCCCATCAGCCACCCGATTGCTCGGGTGACTCGCGGAACGCGCCCTACCAACCGACAGGCTGGTGGGGCGTTTCTGCTCTCCAGACGAGACCTCACGCAGCACGTTCGGCCCCATCCGTAATGATCTTGCCCTGAATCGCCCTGATATGCGAGCCAGTTCGGGGGGCGTTCTCCGTCGGCAGACCGGCCGGGGGAGCGGGGGCCGGGACGGTGCGCGCGCAGTGCTCGCGGTGCTCCTGGTGGCGGGCAACGAGCAGCTGGACGTCGGCCGCGCCGGCGGCGTGCTCAACATGGCCGCAAGCGCAGGCGTATGAGGCGCGCGGCGACGGGACGGCGGCGATCCAGAGACCGGGCGAGGCCGGAGTGGGCCGTAGGTCGGCCGGGGTGCGGCTGTACATGGTGGCGCTCCGTTCGGGCACCCCCGCGCCGTTGATCATCGTATGGGTGTCCGCGTGAGGCTCCGGCCCGCGTTCCTGACCGTTTCCTCTTCTGCCTGTTACCTGCTGCTGCACCGTGCTGCTCTCCTCCGTCGTCTCGATAGACGGGGTGAGCTGCTGATCCATTACACCGACCTCGCCCGCGCGCGCGTGGGACGGTCTCATCAGTTCCACGGATGTACCTCTTCGCAGGTCAGCGGCGCGACGTCCGGTCTCACGGAGATCCCCTTCACCTCGTCGAACGTCATCGCCGCGGATCTGTGACACCCCTCGCCCGCGAAGCAGGGCGAACCCGGACGTAGCGCCGGGTTGTTGCGCTGATTGCGCAGGTCCACGCGCCCGCGGGCGCGGGTAGGGCGGTGGGGCCGTTTCCTCATGGGGCCGTTGTAGGCGCCGAAGCGGACAGCTCGGGGCCGGCGGTCCGCGGGGCGGTCTCCCGGCCGGGGTCGATCCGTACGCGTGCGCGCGATGGGGCGGTGCAGAAAGTGCAGAAACCGCGGCGCCCGGTGGGGCTGGTGGGGTTCGGGGGGCCGAAGAGAGCCCGGACCGGGTGGGGTCCGGGCTAGGGGCCAGCGGGGCGTGCGGTCAGCGTTCGGTGGTCCAGACGTGGGGCGGGAAGAGGTCGGGCTCGATCTCGTACTCGTCGGCCTCGGCGGCCAGGCGCTCCTCCAGCTCCTTCGGGTCGCGGGGTGCGTCGGCGTCCACGTCGTCCTGGTCGGCGGCCCGCCGGTTCGCGGCGTTGGACAGCTGGTCGGGCCTGGTCCGGGGGGCATCGGTCAGCCAGGGGAACGGGTGGGTGGTGTCGGCGGCCTCGAAGACCCGGGTGGCCGCGCCCGGGACAGTGCCGGGCTCCGCGCGGCCGTCGTAGAGCGAGGCGAGGAGCGTGGCGCCGTGGGGCTCGCAGGCCGGGACGGCGGTCCCGAACTTGTCCACGATGGTCACGGCGTCCTGCGGGCCGGTGCAGGGCGTCAGGTCCTCGTCGTGGGCGGCGGGGCAGCGGGTGGTGTCCATGTCGGCCTCCTGGTGGCTCGGTCGGGCGGGGGAGGGGTGGTCGGCGGTCACTCGGCGGTCTCGGTGTCGAACAGGGTCTGCTGCCCGGCCATCGAGGAGACCCCGCGCCGGCGGAGAGCCGCGTACTCGTGGGCGACCCATGCCGGGGTCGCGCGTCCGTCGAGCAGCTGCGTGGCGGCGGCCTGGGAGAGGCCGGTGGTGTAGGCGTCGTAGACGATGGCGCGGGCCTGGTCGGCGGTCATGGGCTCGGTCATGTCGGTGCCTTCCTCGTCGTGGTCGGTCAGCCGCGGTAGCCGTCGGCGATGAGCTTCGCGGCCTCGGCCCGGCGCTTGACGGCAGTGCCGTGGGAGGCTCCGCCGAGGACGTCCTGGACGGTTTCCACCGGCATGGCCTCAGCGTCACCGGCGTACTGCTGGAGCACGATCCGCGCGATGAAGCGGGCCTTGCGCTCCTGGTCGTTCAGGTTCAGCTGGATCTCCGCGTCACGGGCGGCGTTCTCTGCGTCAACGGCGGCGCGCTTCGCGTCAGCGGCGGCGCGGTCGAGGTCAGCGGCGCGCTTGCGGTCGTCAGCGGCGGCCAGTTCCTGGGCGGCTGCGGCCCGGTCGAGGTCAGCGGCGCGCTTCCGGTCGTCAGCGGCGCGGCGGGCAGCGTCAGCGGCGGCGGCCTCTGCGTCAGCGGCGGTCTTGTTGGCGTCAGCGGTCGCCTGGCGGTGCTCGGCGGCCTTCCGGAGGGCGGCGGTGGTCGCCTCGTCCTCCTGGGCCGTGGCGGCGGCCTCGGCGGCCTTTACGGCGGCCTCGGCCTGCGCGGCGGCGGCGGCTTCGGCGGTGGCGACCTCGGCGCCGGCCTTCGCCGCGGTGGTCGCGGTGCGGGCCTGGAGGATCGCCTGCTGCTCGGCGAGGCGGGCCTCGGCCTCCAGCGTCTTGATCTGCGCTTCTGTGGCAGCGAGCTTGGCCCGCGCCTGCCGCTCCTCGTCGGCGGCCTGGTCGGCCACGGCCTGGTCCTTCTTCGCCTGCTCGTCCAGGCGGGCGGCCTCGGCCTCCTTCTCCGGGATCGCCAGGGCCTCGGCGACGGACAGCCCGAAGGGCGCCATCCGGAAGGGCAGCATCTCGTCGGCCTTCGCGAGCTTCCGCCAGTTCTTGCCGTAGTGCTGCTCAAGGCGGGCGGCGTAGACCTCGCGCTCCTGGTCCATCTGCACGGCCTGGTCGTAGCTGCGGAGCTCCCACAGCTTCATGCGGCGCCACAGCTTGAACGTGGCCGGGAGGGCCAGCAGCCAGCGGTGGAACGGGACTCCGGTGCTCGCGTGGCCGGCGGCCAGGCGCGCGGCCTGGACGACGAGGCGGCGGGCGGACTCGGCGCCGACGGAGAACAGGAACGGCATGACGCCGTGCGCGAGGGTCTCGGTGGAGAGCACTGCGCCGCCGTGGGCGCGGCCGTTGAGGACGATGGTGACCGCCGTCATGCCGTGCCCGGCGAGCCGGAGGAACGGCCAGGGGATCCCGCGCTTCGTGAGCACCAGGTCCATGACGAGGAAGGCGACGATGGCGCCGTCCACCGCGATCGGGAACCAGTCCGCGATGGCGGGGGAGAAGTGCCACGTGATCGCGGCGGCGCGCAGGGTCTCGTACGACCCGGCGAAGCCGATGCCACCGACGAGGAGCCCGCCGGCCGCGGCGATGACGTACAGGATCGGCATCAGCCAGCGGTCGACGCGGGGCGTACGGGAGGGGCGGGGAGCCGGGGTTGACCCGGGGCGGTCCGTCGTTGACTCGGCGGCGTACGGCGGTGACCCGGGGGCGTCGGCCACGTCCGGCCGGGAGTCGAGCAGCGTCACGGGGGTCCTCCAGTGGAGCGGTAGGTGGCCCCGGGGCCGTCGTCGTTGACGGTGGCCCCGGGGGTGGTTCGGAGTCCGCCCATCCTGCCGGGAACGGCAGACACGGCGGGGGAGAGGGGCTAGCGGCACTGCTTGCAGCGGCCGTTCTTCGTCTTCTCGGTGGACCAGGCCCCGCACTTCGCGCACTGCCACAGGTGGGAGAGCGCGCGGGCCAGGCCTCGGAGGGTGGTCACTGCCACCACTTCCGGGCGCCGGACTCGTCGCGGTCCGTCGTGCCGGTGCCGGCCACCGGCTTGTCGGTAGTGGTCTCCGTCCAGCCGCCGGTCTCCGCGGAGTAGGCCCGGCCGTGCCGCTTCCGGTCCGCGTCGCTCTGGTTCGCGCCCAGCTCGGACTGGCTGATCGTCTTGCGGAAAAGTGCCATGATGGCGTCTCCATCTCTTCACGGGGTGGGCGCCCGTCCCGGGGTGCTTGGTAGGTGGCCCGGGTCGGGCTTTTTCGTTGTCCCGAACCCCTCTCGGGGGCGGGGGTCTTGGGGGTGTAGCGGGGGCGTGTAGCCCTGCTGTAGCCGGACGTAGCCGGTTTGTAGAACCGCAGGTGAGACGGCCTGTAGACGCGTCTACGCGGTGTCCTGGGTGGACCCCTGGGAGGGGTCGGGGGAGAGGGGCTGAACGAGCCTCAGCCGGGGCCCGGGGACACCCCCCGCGACCGCCCCGGGGGGGGCCTCGGACGGGGCCTCGGCGGGGGCCGGGACGGGGCTCTGAGCGGGGGTCTGGACGGGGGTCTGGACGGGGGCCGGCGGGGGCGCCGCAACGGGGGTTCCGTACATGCGACGGACCGCCTCGGAAACACTCGATCCGAGCACCCCGGCCAGCTCCACGATCTTGATCCCGTAGTCGACGTCCGAGGGCGCGGGCGTCGGGATGCCGCCGGGCTGGCGGGTGGACTTGGCGACGGGGAACTTCGACGCCTCCAGCCAGTCGCGCATCTGCTTCTTGTTCATGGCGCCGGGGGAGAGGAGCCGGGCCTGTTCGGCGGACTGGATCAGGGTGACGACGTGCAGTCCCCCCTTGCCGCCGTGGGCGGTCTCCAGGGCGGCCAGCTGCTCCAGGATGTGGCGCTGGAGTCGCTGGGCGGGGGAGAGGCCGTCATCGGCTGAGTCGTCGTCCTCCCCCGCGTCGTCGTCCTCGAGGTCCTCCTCGGAGCCGTCGCCGTCGTCGTCAGCGTCCTGGTCCTCGGCGGCGAACTCGTCCTCGGAGTCGTCCTCCTGGTGCTCGTCCTCGTCGGCCGCCACGGCGAGCGGGGGAGGAGCGACCATCCAGGCCGCGACCATCCAGGCCAGTCCCCCGCCGCACAGGATCAGCGGCCCGTGCGGGGCCAGGGCCTCGGCGATGCCGGGGCCGAAGGTCCGGGCGGCGACGTATAGGGCGGCTCCCCCGATGAGCGCGGCGATGCCGAGGATCCCCCAGGTGTCCCCCCGGCCGCGGATCACCGGGGCGACGGGCGGGGCGGTGATGGCCGCGATCTGCTCCTCGGTGAGCTCCGGCTCCTGGTCCTCGTCCTGGTCGTCGTCGCCGCCCTTCCGCCGGCGGCGCGAGCGGGACTTGGCCTTGGCCGTGGCGCGCTTGCGGGCGGCCTGGTCGGCGGCCTCCTGCTTGTCGGCCGTGGCGGCCGGGTCGGTGGCGGCGGTGTCCCAGGCCCACCGGCACGCTGCCGCCGCGCAGCCGCAGAGCTTGCCGCCCAGGACCATCGAGCCGGAGATCAGCGCGGTGAGGGTGGTGCCCACCCCGTGGAGACGGCTCACAGCGCACCCACTGCCTGCGCGATCATCAGCACGCCGTTGTGGACGACGCCCCAGATCCCGCCCGCCTCGGAGTAGATGACCCCGGCCCCGATGCCCAGCAGGGCGGGGATCCAGAGCTTTTTCCACTCGAACAGGAAGATGATCGCGGTCAGCGCGAGCGCGGTCCCGCCCAGGGTCATATCCCCGAACGTCCCGCCCTGGATCAGCGACTTGGGCAGCTCGGCCGCCGCGTCCGACAGCTGGCCGAGTGCGGTGTTGGCGGTGGCGGACAGGATGCCCAGGCCGATGCCCAAGGCGCCGGCCTTGTCGCGGTTGAGCTTGACCCGCTTCGAGCCGCGCAGGCCCGCGAGCAGGACGATCCCGTTGGTCAAAGCGAGGCCGGAGGTTCCGGCGCCGCCGAGTCCGGCTCCGGCGGCCATCACGACGTCGGTGGCGATGGTCAGCGAGTTCACAGCAGTGCTCCAGGGGCGTAGAGGAGGGAGGAGGTGATGACGGTGGCCAGCGGGATCCGGGCCAGCCAGCGCAGGGGGCGGCGCCATCCGGCGGCCCGGGACTCCAGGAGGGTCCAGACGAGAGCGCCCGCGCCACCGGCGACGATCAGCGGGGCGAGGAGCACCGACCACGGGGCGGACCAGGCAAGGAAGTCGGCGATCGGCTCGGCCGTGCCCTGGCCCCAGAACGCGGCGCCGATACCGGCGGCGACAGGGGCGACCGGGGCGAACGGGCCGAGCAGCCACCGGAACGGCTTGGCCACGCGGTAGGCGATGTAGGCCGCGCCGATGGTGACGACGAAGGCGCCGCAGTTGGGCAGCGCGAGCATCACCTCGCCCATGCCGGGCTCCAGGCCGTGCCAGGTGCCCGTGGCCGGGAAGAGGAGCGCGTGCCCGGCCAGCGCGGCCGAGCCGTTGTACGCGGCCCACCGCAGACGGGGGTTGGACACGGCCGCGACGGCAGCCGCTTCGACGTCGGCGGCGAGCGCGGCCGGGGTCGTGTGGCCCCGCAGTGCCGCCAGCGTCGCCGCGCCGATCTTGATCTTCTTCGGGGCCTTGGCCTTCTTGCCCTTGCCCCGCTTCTTCGGCTGAGTCGGGAGGGGGGCGGCCGCGAGGCGAGCCTGCTTCTTCGTGCGGCGCGCCGCCGCGGTGCCGGTGCTCACAGGAGGCCGTCCTTCTCCAGCGCCAGGTACAGGGCGCGGCGCTCGGACTGCCGGAGGCCGGCGCGGACGCCCTTGATCTGGAAGACCGACGGGGTCTCGCGCAGCTCCTGGACCAGGCAGGCCGCGATCAGCGGGCAGCCGTCGCAGACGGCCAGCGCCTGCCGCTCCGCCCGGAACGGCGTCTGGGCCAGGCCCGAGCTGTCCTCCGGGAAGAACACCTCCGGGTCGGTGGTCCGGCACGGTGCGAGAACGTCCTGGTCCAGGACGCGCAGCTCCCGGCGGGCCAGCCGGTAGCGGACGACCAGCTCGTCCGTCCCGGGCCTCTCCGTGTGCTGCTGCGGTAAGCGCGCAGGCATGGCTGTGCCCCCTCTGGCATGGCGAATGGGTGGAAATCGGATCAACAGACCCTCTCCGCACCGGAGTTGGCGCCGGATCTGTGTCTACACAGATGTTGCACCCAACGCCACGCAGAAGTCAACTGTGTAGACACAGATGCGGTCGATTCGAGGGGGCGCTACCTTCATGGGGACGCGACTGCGTACACACAGATGCTGATGAAGGAGACCGGGGATGTCCGCGACCCGCTACGAGGAGACCGCCGCGCACCTGCGCGAACGCATGGAGGCGGGGGACTACCCGCCCGGCAGTCGCCTTCCGTCAGTCCGGTCGCTGGTGACCGAGCTCGGCGTCAGCGACGCCACTGTCCGCGCCGCGCTGCGGATCCTGGAGGCCGAGGGTCGCGTCCGGACGCTGCCGAAGTCGGGGATCGTCGTGCGCGAGCGGTCGGGCCGCCGGCGGCTGACCCGCTCGTCCCAGATCAGCCACGACGGGAAGATCTACCGCTTCCCCGCCGCAGCGGCCCAGGGCGAGCCCTGGGTGCCCCACGGTGAGCCGACGACGTCGGTCGAGCCGGTGCCGGCGGACGTGGCCTCGGTCTTCGAGCTGGAGCCGGGCACGCCGGTGGTCCGGCGCCGCCGGGTGATGTCGCCGGAGGGGGAGGAGCCCTGGGACATCATCGACACCTGGATCCCCCCGCACATCGTCGCCGTGGCCCCGCAGGCCGCGGAGCCGGTCACCGGGACCGGCGGGTACCTCGCGCGGATCGAGGAGACCGAACACGGGCCCCTGTCCTGGGAAGAGACCGCGAGGGCGTCCATGCCGACCAGGGAGGAAGCCGACCTCCTCGGGATCTCCTCGCTGATGCCGGTCATGCGGATCCTGCGCGTGGGCCTGTCCGCCCACGACGGCCGCCCGGCCGAGTGCTCCGCGTACGTCATCCCCGCGGACCGCGTCGAGATCCACAGCGCGCTCACCCGCGGCCCGTCCGCCCGCTGGCCCGTCAGCTACTCCTGATCCGGCAGCACGACCACGAAGGCCCGCACACCGTGCGGGCCTTCGCCGTTCCCGGCCTTCCCAAGTCCTTTGGGGCGCCTAAGACCGTTAGCCTCCGTGGCCACCGGTCATGGCGTCTGCGGACCGGCCGGGCTGGGAAAGACGGCCAGCGGCGGAGGGGGGATCGGTGGGTGGCGGGCCGTCGGGCGAGCGCCGGCGCCGAGTTGGGCGCGGACCGTACCCCCGCCGTCAACCCGAACCGAGCGTGAGGCGACCGCACCCTCCGGCCGTGGCTGATGGGGGGCAACTGCTGCCGCGCCCCGTCTGAGCCCGTCACGGTCCCTCCGGGTCGGTGCACGTCTCGCTGTGGCTGATGAGCGTGTCGTCCGGTGCCTCCCGACACGCCCGTGCGCACCCACCGCCTATGCGCCGTGGGTGGGCAACTCCTCGCCGTCGGCACCGATCCCGTAGCTCGCCAACCGAGCCTCTATGTCGGGGTCCTCCCACAGCGGCATCGCGTCGCCGCGCGTCGGCTCCGGCAGCGGTATGGCCGAGGCCGTCATCCCCGCCCGACGACGGCCGCGGACCGGCCGGGGCAGGGGAGCAGGCTCGGGCGCGGGCCGCCGTACCTCGGCGGCCGGGACGGGCGTCGGCTCCGGAGCCGGGGCGGGGACGTCGACCGACGCCTTCTCCACCGCGTCCGCCAGGAACAGGACCGCTCCCCGGTCCTCCTGGGCGCGGCGCACGGGCGCCGGCACCGGGCGCGGCCCGTCGGGCTTCTTCGGCCGGTCCTTCTTCATGGGCAGGCCGAGCCTCTCCGCCTCGTACGCCCGCTGGCGGTGCGACCGCTGGCAGTACTTCCTGGGCGTCCGCGTGCCGAGCTGCGACACCGGCTCGCCGCACCAGCGGCAGTCCAGGTCCGGGCCGACCTTCCGCAGGACCACGTCGTCACTCATGCCCGGCACCCTAGCCGTCACTGTGACGGCATCCAGGAACCGGCAGGCCGTCACAGTGACGGCTAGCCCCATGCCGTCACTGTGACGGCATTGTTCGGGGGGTGCACGAGGTGGCGGGTTCGGCGGGGGGGTGCACGAGGTGGCGGGTTCGGCGGGGGGGTGCACGAGGTGGCGGGTTCGGTGGGTACCCGGGGTACCCGCCCCCGGCCCTCGGCCGCGC
>NZ_JBVJYM010000056.1:0-15585 GCF_055600495.1 Streptomyces sp. NPDC038213 | reverse complement strand
ACGCCCTCCGCCCAGCCCGTACCGTCCGCACCCTCCGCGAACGCCTTGCACCGGCCGTCCGCCGCAAGCCCCCGCTGCTGCGAGAACTCCACGAAGGTGCCGGGGGTGGCCATGACGGTCACGCCGCCCGCGAGGGCGAGTTCGCACTCGCCGGAGCGCAGGGCCTGGGCGGCGAGGTGCAGGGCGACCAGGGAGGAGGAGCAGGCGGTGTCGACGGTGACGGCGGGGCCTTCGAGGCCCAGCGCGTAGGAGATGCGGCCGGAGACCACGCTGCCGGAGACGCCGGTGCCGCCGTAGCCGCCGGCGTCCTCGCCGGTGTTCCGGTCGGTGCCGTAGTCGTGGTACATCGAGCCGACGAAGACTCCGGTGCGGGAGCCCTTCAGCGAGGTCGCCGGGATACCCGCCCGCTCCAGCGCCTCCCACGAGGTCTCCAGCAGCAGCCGCTGCTGCGGATCCATCGCCACCGCCTCGCGGGGGGAGATTCCGAAGAACCCCGCGTCGAACTCGCCCGCACCGTGCAGGAAACCGCCCTCACGCACATACGAACGCCCCGGAACACCCGGCTCCGGATCAAACAGGCCCTCCACGTCCCAACCACGGTCACCCGGGAACGGAGACACCGCGTCCCCACCCGAGGACACCAGCTCCCACAAGCCCTCCGGCGAACCCACCCCGCCCGGGAAACGGCACGCCATCCCCACGATCGCGATGGGCTCGCTGCCGCGCTCCTCGACCGCGCGCAGCTTTTCTCGGGTCTCGTGCAGCTCGGCCATGGCGCGGCGCAGGTACTCGCGGAGCCTGCCCTCGTTGCCGGTGGCGTCCTTGTGGGTGTCGTTAGCGGACACAGCTCTCCCCTGGAGGTGTCGGTGCCGGGGCTTCAGGCGGTGCGGAAGCCACTGTCGAGCAGCTGGAACAGCTCGTCGTCGGAGGCGGAATGGAGTAGGTCGTTGACGTGGCCGGTGTCCGGGGTGCCCGGATCCGGGGTGTGCCCGGCCGGGGCAGCGGCGGCGGTGCCGAGCTCGGCGAGCAGTGCTTCGAGGCGGCCGGCTACGGCCTGGCGGGCCCCTTCGCCGAGCTCGCCGAGGCCGGCCGGGGCGACGGCCCCGGCGAGCTGGTCGAGCAGGGCGAGTACGGCGGCCTCGGCGCCGGGCAGCTCCCCGTCGAGGTGCTCGGCGAGGGCCAGGGGCGTCGGGTGGTCGAAGACCAGGGTGGCGGTGAGCCGCAGTCCGGTGGCCGCGGTGAGGCGGTTGCGGAGTTCGACGGCGGTGAGCGAGTCGAAGCCCGCTTCCTTGAAACTGCGGGCCGGGGCCACGTCGGCGGGGCCGGCGTGCCCGAGCACGGCCGCGACCTCGGTGCGTACGAGGTCCAGGAGGGACGCGGCGCGTTCGGCGCGGGGCAGTGCCGCGAGCCGTTCGGCGAGTCCGGCGGGCCGGGCGTCGGGCCCCGGGGTCCCGGCGGCCTGCTGCGCGGTGCGCGCGGCGGTGCGGCGGGGGGCGGGTCCGGCGAGGGGGCGCAGCAGGGCCGGGAGCCCGCTGCCGGGTTCGCGGCTCGCGGCGGGGTCGATGCGCAGGGGCAGCAGGACCGGTTCGGCGCCGCCGCGGGCGAGGGCGGCGTCGAGCAGGGCGAGCGCCTCGGGGTGCGGGAGGGCGACGAGCCCGCTGCGGCGCAGCCGGGCGGCGTCGGCCGCGGAGAGCTCCCCGGCCATGCCCTCGCCGGCCCAGGGGCCCCAGGCGAGGGAGAGGGCGGGCAGGCCCTGGGCGCGCCGCCAGGAGGCGAAGGCGTCGAGGTGGGCGTTGGCGGCGGCGTAGGTGGACTGTCCGGCGCTGCCGAGGGTGCCGGCGGCGGAGGAGAAGAGCACGAACGCGTCGAGGTCCCGGCCGCGGGTCAGCTCGTGCAGGACGCGCACGGCCTCGGCCTTGGGCCGCAGGACGGCGGCGAGGCGGTCGGCGCTCTGGTCGGCGACGAGTCCGTCGTCGAGTACGCCCGCGGTGTGGACGACCCCGGTCAGGGGGCGCTCGGCGGGCAGGGCGTCGAGGAGCGCGCCGAGGGCCGCCGCGTCGGCGGCGTCGCAGGCGGCGGTGCGGACCTCGGCGCCGGCGGCGGCGAGTTCGGCGGTGAGGCGGTCGGCCCCGGGGGCCGCGGGGCCGCGGCGGCTGGTGAGCAGCAGGCTGCGGACGCCGTGGCGGTGGACGAGGTGGCGGGCGACGGCGGCGCCGAGGCCGCCGGTGCCGCCGGTGACGAGCACGGTCCCCGCGGGGTGCCAGACGGGGGCGCCGCCGTCCGTGGCGGGCGCCGCGGCCGGGGCGCGGACCACGGCGGGGGCGTACGCGGTGCCGGCGCGCAGGGCGAGCTGCACGGCGTCTTGCGTACCGCCGTCGGCCCTGGTGAGGGCGGCGGGCAGGGCGGCCGCGGAGGCGGGGTCCGCGTCGAGGTCGGCGAGGGCGAAGCGGCCGGGGTGCTCGGTCTGCGCGGAGCGCAGCAGGCCCCAGGCGGTGGCCGCGGCGGGGTCGGTGACGGGTCCGGCGCAGTCGGCGGCCCCGCGCGTGAGCAGGGTCAGGCGGGCGCCGGGGAGGTCCGCGGCCAGCCAGTCGCGGACGAGCCCGAGGGCGCGGGCGCCGGCTTCGAGGGGGTCGCGGGTGGCGCCCAGGTCCACGAGGACCTCCGCAGGAGCGCCGTCGGCGGGGGTGGTGGCCGGGTCTGCGGTCAGGTCCCGGAGCGCGGCGGTGTGCCGTACGGGCGCCCCGGTGGCGGTGAGCGCGGCGGCGACGGCCGGGTCGTGTTCGCCGAGGAGGTGCCAGCGGGTGTCCTGCGGGGCGGCCGGGGCGGCGGGCAGGGCGGTCCAGTCGGGGCGCAGCAGGGGGGCGGTGCCGGCGGCGGCCGTGGCGGCGATGCGGTCGGCGGCGATGCGGCGCATGGCGAGGGAGCGGGCCGCGAAGACGGGCCGGCCCTCGGGGTCGGCGGCGGTCACGGTGACGGCGTCGGTCCCGGCCGGGGAGATGCGGATGCGCAGGGCGTCGGCTCCGGCCGCGTGGAGGGCGGCGTCGGTCCAGGCGAAGGGGACGAGCCCGTGGGCGTCCCCGCGGGTGGCGGTGACGGCGTGCAGGGCGGAGTCGAGGAGCGCCGGGTGGATCCCGTACGCAGGGGCCTCGGCGGCCTCGGGCCCGGACAGGGCGGCGTACGCGTAGACGTCCTCGCCGAGCCGCCAGGCGGAGTCGAGGGCCTGGAAGGCGGGTCCGTAGCCGATGCCGGCGGCGGCGAAGCGCTCGTCCTCGCCGTCGAGGTCGACGGGTTCGGCGCCCTCGGGCGGCCAGGGGCCGGCCAGCCCGGTGAGGTCGGGGCCGTCGGCCGCGGCGGGGGCGGTGTGGCCGGTGGCGTGGAGGGTCCACTCGGCGTCCGGGTCGCCGGCGCCCGCGGCGGTGGTGCCCGCGGCCGGGGCGGAGTGCACGGCGACCGGGCGGGTGCCGTCGGCGGCGGCCGGGCCGTGCCACAGGCGCAGCCGGACGGGGGCCTCCTCGGGCAGCACGAGCGGGTTCTCGAAGGCGAGTTCCGCGACGCGGCCGTCCCCGGCGGCGGTGAGGGCGAGTTCGAGGAGGGCGGTGCCGGGGAGCACGGGGCGGCCCGCGAGGGTGTGCTCGGCGGTCCACGGGTGGCTGCGGGTGGACAGGGCGGCCGTCCACACGGTGCCCCGGCCGTCGGGCAGTTCCACGGCGGCGGCGAGCAGCGGGTGGCCGGCGGGCGCGATTCCGGCGGCGGCCAGGGGGGCCTGCGGGGCGGGGGCGTCGAGCCAGTAGCGGGTGCGCTGGAAGGCGTACGTGGGCAGGGCGGCGGCGAGGTCCGTACCGGGGCCCGGCTCGGGGGCCGTGGTGACGGGCAGCCCGTGGACGTGTGCGGCGGCCATGGCCTGGTCGAAGGCGGTGTCCTCGGGGCGGCCGCGGCGCAGTACGGAGAGGGTGACGGCGGCCGGGTCGGCGCCGGGCTCGTCGGTGTCGAGGACGGTGCGGCCCATCGCGGTGAGCACGGCGTCGGGGCCGAGTTCGAGGAAGGTGTCGATGCCCGAGGCGCGCAGGGCGCGGACCCCGTCGAGGAACCGCACCGGGCGGCGCGCATGGCGGACCCAGTGGTCCGCGCTGCACAGCGCATCGCCGTCGGCGATCTCTCCGGTCAGGTTCGACATGACAGGAATCTTGGGCGGGTGGTATTCGAGACCGCGAGCGATGATCTCGAACTGTGTCAACATGCCGTCCATGTGGGGCGAGTGGAAGGCGTGGCTGACCTTCAGGCGCTTCGCGGCTCTACCGCGGCCCTTCCAGTGCGCGACCAGTTCGCCGACGGCGTCCGCGTCCCCGGCGACCACGACGGCTGCGGGTCCGTTGACCGCGGCGAGGTCGAGTTCGGCCTCGCGGCCGGCCAGCTGGGGGGCGAGCTCCTCGGCGCTGGCGGCGATGGCGCCCATGGCGCCGCCCTCGGGCAGGGCGCCCATGAGGCGGCCGCGGGCGGCGACGAGGCGGGCCGCGTCCGCGAGGGAGAAGACCCCGGCGGCGTAGGCGGCGGTGATCTCGCCGACGGAGTGCCCGGACACGGCCTCGGGGTGCAGTCCGCGGGAGGTGACCAGGGCGTACAGGGCGGCTTCGAGGGCGAACAGCGCGGGCTGGGTGTACTCGGTGCGGTCGAGGAGCGCGGCGTCGGCGGTCCCGGCCTCGGCGAACATCACCTCGCGCAGCGGGCGCTCCAGGTACGGGGCGAAGGCCGCGCAGACCTCGTCGAGGCTGCGGGCGAACGCGGGCTGGGCGGCGTAGAGGCCGCGGCCCATGCCGGGGCGCTGGCTGCCCTGGCCGGTGAAGAGGAAGGCGGTGCGGCGGCCGGCGGCGGCGCGGCCGGTGACCACGCGCGCCGGGTCGGCGCCGGTCCCGGCGGCGAGCGCCCCGACCCCCGCCAGGAGCTCCGGGAGATCCGCCCCGAGCACGACGGCCCGCTGCGGGAACGCGGTCCGCTGGTGGGCGAGTACGGAGGCCACGGCGGCGGGGTCGACCGGCCCGCCGGGGCGGGCGGAGCCCACGGGCCGACCGGACCCGGCGCCCGCGTCGGGGGCGGCTGCGGCTTCGCCGGATCCGGCGTCGGCCGCGGCGTCGGCCGCGAAGTGGTCGGCGAGGCGGCGGGCCTGGGCGCGCAGGGCGTTCTCGTCGCGGGCGGACAGGACCCAGGCGAGGGCGCCGTGGTGGACCCCGGCTTCGGGTGCGGGGGCCGGGGCGGCAGCACCCGGGGTGTCCGTCGGGGTCGGGGCCGGGGCCGTCGGGGGCTGGTCGGCTTCCAGGATGACGTGGGCGTTCGTGCCGCTGGCGCCGAAGCCGGAGACGCCGGCGCGGCGGGGTTCGCCCGGCCGGTCGGGCCACGGGGTGTGCTCGGTCAGCAGGGTGACCGCGCCCGCGCTCCAGTCGATGCGGCTGGACGGCACCTCGGCGTGGAGGGTCTTGGGCAGGGTGCCGTGCCGCAGGGCGAGCACGGTCTTGATGACGCCCGCGACGCCCGCGGCGGCCTGCGCGTGCCCGATGTTGGACTTGAGGGAGCCGAGGAGCAGCGGCGAGGAGGCGGAGCGGCCCTGGCCGTAGGTGGCGAGGAGGGCCTGGGCCTCGATGGGGTCGCCGAGGCTGGTGCCGGTGCCGTGGGCCTCGACGGCGTCGACCTGGTCGGCGGTGAGCCGGGCGTTGGCGAGGGCGGCGCGGATGACGCGCTGCTGGGCGGGCCCGTTGGGGGCGGTGAGGCCCGCGCCGGTGCCGTCCTGGTTGACGGCGGAGCCGCGGAGGACGGCCAGGACCGTACGGCCGTCGCGGCGGGCGTCGGAGAGCCGCTGGAGCAGCAGCATGCCGGCGCCCTCGCCGAAGCCGGTGCCGTCGGCGCCTTCGGCGAAGGCCTTGCAGCGGCCGTCGGCGGCGAGCCCGCGCTGCCGGGAGAAGTCGATGAACATGGTCGGCGTGGACAGCACGGTCGCCCCGCCGGCCAGCGCGAGGTCGCACTCCCCCGCGCGCAGGGCCTGCGCGGCGAGGTGGAGGGCGACGAGCGAGGAGGAGCAGGCGGTGTCGACGGTGACGGCCGGGCCGCGCAGGCCGAAGCTGTAGGAGATGCGGCCGGAGGCCACGCTGCCGGCGCTGCCGTTGACGAGGTAGCCCTCCAGGCCCTCGGGGATGCGGGCGCCGGGCACGTGCGGGACGCGTGCGCCGTAGTCGTCGTACATGACGCCCGCGTACACGCCCGTCCGGCTGTCGCGGACGGCCTCGCGGTCGAGCCCGGCCCGCTCGAAGGCCTCCCAGGCGGTCTCCAGCAGGAGCCGCTGCTGCGGGTCCATGGCGAGGGCCTCGCGCGGGGAGATCCCGAAGAACTCCGGGTCGAAGTCCGCGCAGTCGTAGAGGAACCCGCCCTCGCGGGCGTAGCTGGTGCCGTGGGCTTCCGGGTCGGGGTCGTAGAGGGCCTCCAGGTCCCAGCCGCGGTCGGCGGGCAGGGCGGAGACGGCGTCGGTGCCGGACTCCAGGAGCTGCCACAGGGCCTCGGGGGTGTCGGCCCCGCCGGGCAGCCGGCAGCTCATCGCGATGATGGCGACGGGTTCGCGGGCGGCCTCGGCGGCCTCCTCGGCGGTGCGCAGCCGGGTGCGGGTGGCGACGAGTTCCGCGGTGACCCGCTTGAGGTAGTCGCGGATCTTGTCGTTGTTCGCGTCGCCGCCGCCGGCGGTCTTCCCGGTGGTCCCGGTGTGCGTGCCTGCGGTGCCGTTGGTGCCGGCGCTTCCCGTCACAGCTGCTCCTCGATGAAAGCGAAAAGTTCGTCGTCGTCGGCGAGTTCGAGCGCCGGCTCGGGGGTGGCGGGCGTACCGGCCGGGGGGCCGCCGAGGGCGGCGACCAGGGCGGCGAGCCTGCGGTGGACCACCTCGCGGCGGATGTCGTCCTCGGCGAGTCCGGTGACGGCGGCCTCCAGGGCCTCCAGTCCGGCGAGTGCGGCCTCGCCGGCCTCCCGGCCGCCGCCCGCGGCCGCGGCCAGCTCCTCGCCGAGGTGCTCGGCGACGGCCTGGGCGGTGGGGTGGTCGAAGACCACGGAGGCGGCCAGGCGCAGTCCGGTGGCGGCGTTGAGCCGGTTGCGGAGTTCGACCGCGGTGAGCGAGTCGAAGCCGATCTCGCGGAAGGCGCGGGCCGGTTCGACGGCGTCGGGCCCGGCGAAGCCGAGTACGGCGGCCACCTCGGCCCGGACCAGGGCGAGCAGTTCGCGGCCGCGGGCGGCGGCGTCGAGCGGGGCCAGGCGCTGGGCGAGGGCCTGGGCTGTGCCCTCCGCGGATCCGGTGCCGGAGGCGGCACCGGAGGCGCAGGCCGGGGCCGGGGCGGCCGCGGCGCGGGGGGCGGCCGCGGGCACGAGGGCCCGCAGCAGGGCGGGGACGGCGCCGGGGCCGCCCGCGGCCTGTTCGCGGCGCAGGGCCTGGGCGTCGAGGCGCAGCGGTACGAGCAGGGCTTCGCCGGCCGGTGCCCCCTGGTCCGCGAGGGCGAGGTCGAGGAGGGCGAGTCCCTGGTCGTTGGTCATGGGGGCGATGCCGGAGCGCCGCATGCGGCGCAGGTCGGTCTCGGAGAGGTGTCCGGTCATCCCGGTGGCCTCGCCCCACAGGCCCCAGGCCAGGGAGAGTGCGGGCAGCCCGGCGGCGCGGCGGTGCTGCGCCAGGGCGTCGACGAAGGTGTTGGCGGCGGCGTAGTTGGCCTGGCCGGGCCGGCCGAGGAGGCCGGCCGCGCCGGAGAACAGCACGAACGCGGACAGCGGCAGACCGCGGGTCAGCTCGTGCAGGTTCAGCGCGGCGTCCGCCTTGGGCCGCAGTACGGTGTCCAGCCGCCCGGGGTCGAGGGCGGTGAGCGCCCCGTCGTCGAGTACCCCGGCGGCGTGGAAGACGGCGGTCAGGGGATGGGCGGCGGGGATGCCCGCGAGGAGGGCGGCGACCGCGTCGCGGTCGGCGGTGTCGCAGGCGGCGATCTCGGCGCGGGCGCCGAGGGCGGTCAGTTCGGCTTCCAGCCCGGCGGCTGCGGCCGCGTCCCGGCCGCTGCGGCTGACCAGCAGGAGCCTGCGGGCGCCGTGGGCGGTGACGAGGTGGCGGGCGAGGAGCCGGCCGAGGGTGCCGGTGGCCCCGGTGACCAGCACCGTGCCGTCGGGGTCGAACGCGGCCGCGGGGGCGTCCGCGGGGGAAGCCGTCCGGGCCTGCTCCGTGCGGGCCAGCGCGGGGGTGAGGACCTGCCCGGCGCGCAGGGCGAGCTGGGGTTCGCCGGTGGCGAGGGCCGCGGGGAGCGCGGCCGCCGAGGCGGGGGTGCCGTCGGTGTCGAGGAGCAGGAAGCGGCCCGGGTGCTCGCTCTGCGCGGAGCGTACGAGCCCCCAGAGGCCGGCGCCCGCGAGTCCGTCCGCGGTGTCTTCGGGGGCGGCGGCGAGGGCCCGGCCGGTGAGCAGGGCGAGCGGGACGCCCGCGGGGGCGCCGGGTTCGCCGTCCTGGGCCAGCCAGTCCTGGAGGAGGGCCAGTGCGCGGACGGTCAGCCCGCGCACCTCCGCGGCGGTGGCCGCGGGTCCGGCCGGGAAGGCGGCGACCACGGCGTCCGGTACGGGGGCCCCGGCGGCGAGGGCGGCGCGCAGCGCGGCCGCGTCGGCGTACTCCTCCGTCTGCACGCCGGGTCCGGCGGCGATCCAGTCCGTCGCGGCGGTCCCGGTGGTCCCGGCGCCGAGCACGGCGAGCCGGGCGGGGGCCGCGGCGGCCGCGGTGCGGACCGCGTACGGCTGCCAGGCCACGCGGTAGAGGGGGAGTTCGCTGTCGGCCGCGGCGCCGAGGAGGGCTTCCAGGCGGTCCTGGCGCAGGGGCCGCATCACGAGGGCGTCGAGGCTGAGGACGGGGGCGGCGGACAGGTCCGCGGCCTCCATCCGGACGGTGCCCTCGCCGGCCGGGGTGATGCGCACGCGCAGGGAGTCGGCGCCGGCCGCGTGCAGGGTGATGCCCTTCCACGCGAACGGCAGCAGCACGGAGCCCTCGGGGACCTCCAGCAGTCCGCCGGCCAGCCAGGGCTGGAGGGCCGCGTCGAGGAGGGCGGGGTGGACGCCGTACGCGGCGGCGTCGGAGCGGGCGCGGTCGGGCAGCCGGATCTCGGCGTACACCGCGCCCTCGGCCCGCCACAGGGCCTCGATGCCGGCGAACACCTCGCCGTACTCGTAGCCGAGGTCGGCGAACTGACCGTAGACGTCGGCGGGTTCGACCCGCTCGGCACCGGCGGGCGGCCAGGCCGCGGCGGCCGCCCAGTCCGCCCGGGCGGGCTCGGCGGCGGCGGGCGCGACGAGGCTTTCGCCGTGCCGGGTCCACGCGGTCCCTTCGCCGCCGGTGTCCTCGGGGCGGGAGTGGACGGTCAGCCGGCGGCGGCCCTGGGCGTCGGCGGCCTCGACGCGGACCTGGATCTGCGCGGCGCGGTGGCCCTCGAGGACGAGCGGGGCCTCCAGGGAGAGTTCCTCCACGGTGGTGCAGCCGGTCTCCGCGGCGGCGTGCAGGGCGAGTTCGACGAAGGCCGTGCCGGGCAGCAGGGTGCGGCCGTGGACGGCGTGGTCGGTGATCCACGGGTGGTCGGCGAGCGAGATCCGCCCGGCGAACACGGTCTCGCCGGTGGAGGCCACCGGCAGGGCGCCGCCGAGCAGCGGGTGGGTCTCCCACACCATGCCGAAGCGGGCGGCCGCGGCGTCCCCGACGCCCGCGGGCGAGGTGGGGGCCCAGTGGTGGCGGCGCTGGAAGGCGTACGTGGGCAGGTCGGCCAGGCGGGCTCCGGTGCCCTCGAAGAAGGAGCTCCAGTCGAGGTCGGTGCCGCGGACGAACAGCTCGGCGGCGGAGGTCAGGAACCGCTCCAGCCCGCCCTCCTTGCGCCGCAGCGAACCGCTGGTGACCACGTCGAGCCCGGCGGTGTCGGCGGTCTCGTGGATGCCGATGGTCAGCACGGGGTGCGCGCTGGACTCCACGAAGGTGGCGAAGCCGTCGTCGAGGAGCCCGCGGACGGTGTCCTCGAAGCGGACGGTCTGGCGGAGGTTGCGGTACCAGTACGAGGCGTCGAGCGCCGTGGTGTCGGTGAGCAGGCGGCCCTCGACGGTGGAGTAGAAGGGCACGGCCGCGCGGCGGGGGGCGATCGGGGCGAGTACGTCCAGCAGCTCGGCCTCGATGCGCTCCACGTGCGCGGAGTGCGAGGCGTAGTCCACCGGCACCTGGCGGGCCCGGACCTCCTCCGCCTGGTACGCGGCGACGATCTCCACGATCGCGTCCGCATCACCCGCGACGACCGTGCTGGACGGCCCGTTGACCGCGGCCACGCCGAGCCGGCCCGTCCAGGGGGCGTCCGCGATGCGCTCCTCGACCGCCGCACGCGGCAGCGGGATGGAGGCCATGCCGCCGAGTCCGGCCAGCTCGCGGCCGATGACGGCGGCGCGGAGCGCGACGACCCGGGCCGCGTCCTCGAGGGACAGCGCACCGGACACCGCAGCAGCCGCGATCTCGCCCTGCGAGTGACCGACCACCGCATCGGGGACCACCCCGAGGGAGCGCCACAGCTCCGCAAGGGAGACCATCACGGCCCAGGTCACCGGCTGGACCACGTCCACACGGTCCAGCGAGCGGCCCTCCCGTACGACCTCCACAACGTCGAAGTCCACGAACGGAGCCAGCGCATCCGCGCACTCCCGCAGACGCGCCGCGAAGACCGGCGAGGACTCCAGCAGACCGGCACCCATCCCCACCCACTGCGTCCCCTGCCCCGGGAAGACCAGCGCGCGGCGGCCCGTGGATCCGGCGACGCCCTCGAACACCGACTCGCCCAGGGTCACCTGCCGGTGCTCGAACACCGAGCGGGCGGTGGCCAGGGAGTACCCGGCGTCCAGCAGCCGCGGCGCGTCCGCGTCCGCGAGCCGGGCCCGCAGCCGCTCGGCCTGGGCGGCGAGCCCGGCCGCCGACTTGGCGGTGACGACCAGCGGGACCACGGGCAGCTCGCGGGTCGCGGGCTCCGCCGCGGGCTCCCGTAGGGGCGGCTCCTCCAGGATGACGTGGGCGTTGGTGCCGCTCACGCCGAAGGCGGAGACGCCCGCGCGGCGGGCGCGCCCGGTCTCGGGCCAGGCGCGGGTCTCGGTCAGCAGCTCGACCGCGCCCGCCTCCCAGTCCACCTGCGAGGACGGCGCGTCCACGTGCAGGGTCTTGGGGAGCATGCCGTGGCGCAGCGCCATGACCATCTTGATGACCCCGCCGACGCCCGCGGCGGCCTGCGGGTGGCCGACGTTGGACTTCAGCGAGCCCAGCCACAGGGGCTGTTCGGCCGGGCGCTGCCCGTACGTGGCCAGCAGGGCCTGGGCCTCGATGGGGTCGCCGAGGCGGGTGCCCGTACCGTGCGCCTCGACGACGTCGACGTCGGCGGTGCCGAGTCCGGCGTTGGCGAGGGCCTGGCGGATGACCCGTTCCTGGGAGGGGCCGTTGGGGGCGGTGAGCCCGTTGCTGGCGCCGTCCTGGTTGACGGCGTCGCCGCGGATGACGGCGAGGACGGGGTGGCCGTGGCGGACGGCGTCGGAGAGCCGTTCGACGGCGACCATGCCGGCGCCCTCGGCCCAGCTGGTGCCGTCGGCGGCGTCGGCGAAGGCCTTGCTGCGCCCGTCGACGGCGAGCCCGCGCTGCCGGGAGAACTCCACGAACAGGCCGGGGGCGGCCATGACGGTCACACCGCCGGCGAGGGCGAGTTCGCACTCGCCCGCACGGACGGCCTGGGCGGCCATGTGGAGGGCGACCAGCGAGGAGGAGCAGGCCGTGTCCACGGAGATCGAGGGGCCTTCGAGGCCGAGGACGTACGAGATGCGGCCGGAGACCACGCTCGCGGACTTGCCGGTGAGCAGGTAGCCCTCGTGCTCCTCGGAGGCCTCGTGGAGGCGGGAGGCGTACTCCTGGTGGGTGAGGCCCGCGTACACGCCGGTGCGGGTGCCGCGCAGGGACAGCGGGTCGATGCCGGCCCGCTCCAGGGCCTCCCAGGAGGTCTCCAGCAGGAGCCGCTGCTGCGGGTCCATGACCAGGGCCTCGCGGGGGGAGATCCCGAAGAACTCGGCGTCGAACTCGGCCGCCTCGTGCAGGAATCCGCCCTCGCGGACGTACGTGGTGCCGCGGCGGCCGGACTCGGGGTCGGGCTCGTAGACCTCGTCGAGGTTCCAGCCGCGGTCGGCGGGGGCGGCGCCGATGACGTCGCGCTCGGCCATGACGAGGTCCCACAGGGCCTCGGGGGTGTCGGCGGCGCCGGGGAAGCGGCAGGCCATGCCGACGATCACGATCGGGTCCCCGGCGTCCGAGGCCGTGCGGACGGCGGCGGGGGCGGCGGGGGCTTCGGCCGGGGTGTCGCCGAGCAGCTTGCCGAGCAGGAAGGCGGCGAGCGCGCCCGGGTTGGGCCGGTCGAAGACCACGGTGGCGGGCAGCCGCAGTCCGGTGGCGGCGGCGAGCCGGTTGCGCAGCTCCAGGGCGGTGAGGGAGTCGAAGCCGGCGTCCTTGAAGGCGCGGTCGGCGCGGACGGCGTCGGTGCCCGGGTGCCGCAGGACGGCCGCGGCCTCGCCGCGCACCAGCTCGACCAGGACGCGGGTCCGCTCGGCCGCGGGGAGTGCGGCGAGCCGCTCGGCGAGCCCGTCGGCCGGTCCGGCGGCGGCGCCGGCGGAGTGCCGGCGCTGCTCCTCCAGCGCGCGCCGGGCCTCGGGCACGGTGTCGAAGACCGGTCCGGGGCGCAGGGCGGCGGTGCGGGGGGCGAAGTCGGCCCAGTCCACGTCGAGGACGGTGACGCAGGTGTCGCCCAGGTCGAGGGCCCGGTGGAGGGCCTCGATGCCCTCGTCGGGGTCCATGGCGCGGATGCCGCGGCGGCTGAGGCTCTCCTCGCCGGCGCCCTCGGCCATGCCGCCGCCGCCCCACAGGCCCCAGGCGATGGAGGTGGCGGGCAGGCCCTCGGCGCGGCGCTGTTCGGCGAGTACGTCGAGGGAGGCGTTGGCGGCGGCGTAGGCGGCCTGGCCGCCGTTGCCCCAGGTGCCGGTGACGGAGGAGAAGAGGACGAAGGCGTCCAGGTCCGTGCCGCTGTCGCGGGTGAGTTCGTGCAGGTGGCGGGCGGCGTCGGCCTTGGGGGCGCGGATCTCGCGGAAGGCGTCGGCGGTGACGGAGCCGATCACGCCGTCGTTGAGGACGCCCGCGGTGTGGAAGACGGCGGTCGGCGGGTGGGCCTCCAGGAGCGCGGCCACGGCCTGCCGGTCGGAGACGTCGCAGGCGGCGACGGTGACCTCGGCGCCCAGGGCGCGCAGTTCCGCGGCCAGTTCGGCGGCGCCGGGGGCCTCGGGGCCGCGGCGGCTGGTGAGCACCAGGTGGGCCGCGCCCTGGCGGACCGCCCAGCGGGCGACCTGGGCGCCGAGGGCGCCGGTGCCGCCGGTGACGAGGACGGTGCCGCGGGCCTGCCAGCGCTCGGCCGGGGCCTTGGCTGCGGCGCGTCCGGCGCGGGTGACGCGCCGGCCGTAGGAGCCGGAGGCGCGTACGGCGATCTGGTCCTCGGCGCCGGGGCGGCCGCCCTGGGCGAGGGCGGCGGCCAGGGCGTCGAAGGCGCGGGCGTCGGGCTGCGCGGGCAGGTCGACCACCCCGCCCCAGAGGCCGGGCAGTTCGAGGGCGGCGACCCGGGCGAAGGCCCACACCTGCGCGCCGGAGTCCTCGGGCAGTTCGCCGGGGGTGACGGCCACGGCCTGCCGGGTCAGGGCCCAGAGCCGGGCCGGGGCCAGGTCGGTGTCCGCGGCGGCCTGGACCAGGGCGAGGGAGGCGAGGACGGCCTCGGGGCCCCCGGCGGCGGGGAGCAGGGACAGCACCCCGGTGGGGGCGCCGCCGGTCTCCTCCGCGGCCCGGTACGCGCCCAGGAGCCCGGCCAGGGACCCGCGGGTGGCGGTGTGCACGTCGACGTCGAGCCGTTCGGTGCGGGCGCCGTGCCGCCCGAGGGCGGCCTCGGCCCCGGCGGCGAGGTCGGCGGCCCCGGCGCCCTCGGGGACGACCAGCAGCCAGCGGCCTTCGAGGGCGGGGGTGCCGGAGGCGCCCAGGCCCTTCCAGGTGGTGCGGTAGCGCCAGGCGTCGGTACCGGCGGGGTCGGCGGCCGCGGCGGTGGCGGGGGCGGCCGGCTCGTGCCAGTAGTGCTCGTGCTGGAAGGCGTACGTGGGCAGGTCGACGGTACGGGCGCCGGTGCCCTCGAAGAGGGCGGCCCAGTCCACGTCGGTGCCGCGGACGAACAGCTCGGCGGCGGAGGTCAGGAACCGCTCCGGTCCGCCCTCCTTGCGCCGCAGCGAACCGCCGGCCACGACGTCCCTGCCGTCGGCGGTCTCCTGGATGCCCATGATCAGCACGGGGTGGGCGCTGGACTCCACGAAGGTGCCGAAGCCCTTGGAGAGCAGCAGCCGGACGGTGTCCTCGAAGCGGACGGTCTGGCGGAGGTTGCGGTACCAGTACGAGGCGTCGAGCGTGGTGGTGTCGGCAAGTTCGCCGGTCACCGTGGAGTAGAAGGGGATCTCCGAGCGGCGCGGGGCGATCGGGGCGAGTACGTCCAGCAGCTCGGCCTCGATGCGCTCGACGTGCGCGGAGTGCGAGGCGTAGTCCACCGGCACCTGACGGGCCCGGACCTCCTCCGCCTGGTACGCGGCCACGATCTCCACGATCGCGTCCGCGTCACCCGCCACGACCGTGCTGGACGGCCCGTTGACCGCGGCCACACCGAGCCGGCCCGTCCACTCGGGAGCGGACAGCCGCTCCTCAACTGCCTTACGGGGAAGGGGAATCGATGCCATCCCGCCGAGACCGGCGAGCTCGCGGCCGATGACGGCGGCGCGGAGCGCGACGACCCGGGCCGCGTCCTCGAGGGACAGCGCCCCGGACACCGCAGCAGCCGCGATCTCACCCTGCGAGTGGCCCACGACGGCGTCCGGGACCACCCCGAGGGAGCGCCACAGCTCCGCAAGGGAGACCATCACGGCCCAGGTCACCGGCTGGACCACGTCCACACGGTCCAGCGAGCGGCCCTCCCGTACGACCTCCACAACGTCGAAGTCCACGAACGGAGCCAGCGCGTCGGCGCACTCGCGCAGACGGGCGGCGAAGACCGGCGAGGACTCCAGCAGACCGGCACCCATCCCCACCCACTGCGTGCCCTGCCCCGGGAACACCAGCGCGCGGCGGCCGCCGGCCGAGGCGGTGCCCTCGACCACGGACTCGCCCAGGGTCACCTGCCGGTGCTCGAACACGGAGCGCGTGGTGGCCAGGGAGTAGCCGGCGTCCAGCAGCCGCGGGGCACCCGCCCCGTCGAGGAGGGCGGAGAGCCGGGCGCTCTGGTCACGCAGCGCGGCCTCGGACTTCGCGCTCAGCACAAGCGGTACGAGCGGGAGTTCGCGGGCCGGGGTCTGCGCCTCGGCCTGCTCGGCGGCCGGGGCCTGCTCGATGATGACGTGGGCGTTGGTGCCGCTGACGCCGAAGGAGGAGACGCCCGCGCGGCGGGCGCGCCCGGTCTCGGGCCAGGCACGCGACTCGGCCAGCAGCTC
>NZ_JBVJYM010000055.1:0-18491 GCF_055600495.1 Streptomyces sp. NPDC038213 | reverse complement strand
GTCAGGCCGGCGTCGCCCATCGGGCCGCCGATCTCGAAGCGGCCGGTCGGGTTCACCAGCAGGCGGTAGCCCTCGGTCTCCAGCTTGATGCCGTCGGCGGCCAGGGCGGCGAGCACGTGCTCGACCACGTGCTGGCGGATGTCCGGGGTCAGCAGGGCGTCGAGGTCGATGTCCGAGGCGTGCTGCGAGGACACGACGACGGTGTCGAGGCGGACGGCCTTGTCGCCGTCGTACTCGATGGTGACCTGGGTCTTGCCGTCGGGGCGCAGGTACGGGATGGTCCCGTTCTTGCGGACCTCGGAGAGGCGGCGGGAGAGCCGGTGCGCGAGGTGGATGGGCAGCGGCATCAGCTCGGGGGTCTCGTTGCTGGCGTAGCCGAACATCAGGCCCTGGTCGCCGGCGCCCTGCTTGTCCAGCTCGTCCTCGTCGCCTTCCACACGGCTCTCGTACGCCGTGTCGACGCCCTGCGCGATGTCCGGGGACTGCGCGCCGATGGAGACGGAGACCCCGCAGGAGGCCCCGTCGAAGCCCTTCTGCGAGGAGTCGTAGCCGATCTCCAGGATCTTCTCGCGGACGAGCTGGGCGATCGGCGCGTACGCCTTGGTGGTGACCTCGCCCGCGATGTGCACGAGACCGGTGGTGATCAGGGTCTCCACGGCGACGCGGGAGGTCGGGTCCTGGCTCAGCAGGGCGTCGAGGATCGTGTCGCTGATCTGGTCGGCGATCTTGTCGGGATGCCCCTCGGTCACGGACTCCGAGGTGAACAGGCGGCGGGACATGGAGGACTCCAGGTGGTGGGAGGAAGGCGGGCGGCCGGGCCCGGTGCGCCCGGCCGGTGCGTGGGTCATGCGGGCCCGTCGGCGGCTTCGCGCGCCGCGCGGGCGGTGGCGGTGGCGGCCTCGGTGAGGGCCGAGGCGAGTTCGTGGGCGGCCCCGCGGGCGGCGGGGGCGCCGCCGACGGCGACGAGCGGGGGCTCCCAGCCGTGGGCCGCGATGCGCCGGGCCACGTCGTAGGCGAGGGAGCCGGCACCCGAGTGGCCGCCCAGGAGGACGGGTTCGCGGGCGGCGAGGGCGGGTCCGAGGGCGGTCAGGCAGGCGGTGGCGTCCGCGGGGGCGGCGACCACGGCGAGGGCCTGGGGGCCGCGGTGGTCGCGGGCCAGGGCGTCGTAGCAGCCGACGGGGGCGCCGGGCGGCGGGATCAGGCAGATCAGGCCCGCGCCGGGGGCGGCGGCCGGGCGCAGCAGGTGCAGCGGGGAGGCCGGCCGGTGGGCCATGGCGGGTACGGGCCGCCCGTCGAGGAGGCGCAGGGCCTCCTCGACGGTGGTGGCGCCCGCCACGGCGAGGGGGAAGTCCCGCAGCAGCCGGACGAGTTGGGCCAGGCATTCGGCGGCGTCGGCGTCCGCGATCCGGGTCCGGTCGTGGACCACGGTCAGGACCAGGCCGCCGACCCCGTCGTGGCGGGCGGAGAGGGTGAGGGGCACGCCGGTGTGCGCGCCGAACATCTCGGGCGGCTCCACGCGCACGCCTTCGGCGGCGAGTTCCCCGCGCAGCCCGGCGGCCGGGTCGGCGACCGGTCCGGGGCGGGCGGCGAGGGGGTCGGGGGGCAGGAAGACGAGGACGGACTCGGTGAGCTCCTCGTCGCCGGGGCGGCCGGACCAGGCGTGGACCTGGCCGGCGGAGACCCATTCGTACGCGGTGGTGTCGATGGCCCGGTCGGTGAGGGCGGCGAGCAGTTCGCGGACCGGGGTGCGGGGGCTGACGTCCACGGCGACCGGGAGGGGGTTGGAGAGCGGGCCCGGCAGGGCCTCGGCCCCGTCGAGGCCGATCCCGCGGCCGGACACGGTCGCGGCGAAGGCCACCGGGGCGGGGGCGGGGTGGGCGCGGTGCAGGAGCAGGGCCCAGGCGGCCTGGACGACGGTGCTCTCGGTGGCGCCGTGGCCGGCGGCCCAGTCGCGGAGCCGGACGGCCTCGTGCGGGGCGAGCCGCTGCCAGGTGCGGCCGTGGCCGCGCTGGCGGGTGTCTGCGGCGGTGGCCCGGGCGGGCAGGGTGGCGGCCCCGGCCGGGGGGACGGCGCGGGTCCAGAAGGCGCGGGCGGGGCCCAGGTCCTGGGTGCCGACCCACTGGAGGTGGTCGCGCAGGTCGGGGCGGCGCTCGCCGCCGCGGGCGCGGCCGTCGGCGAGGTAGGCCCGGTAGAAGGCGCGCAGGAGCAGGCCCATGCTGCGGGTGTCGATCAGGGCCTGGTGGTAGGTGACGAGGATCCGGGTGCCGGGGGCGCCCGGGCCGGGGCCGGGGCCGTTCGCGCCGCGCGTATCGGCCGGGTCTGTCCCGTCGGCCGCTTCGTGGCCGCGGCGGCCGTCGGCGGCCGCGTCCGGGTGCTCGTCGACGAGCACGATGCGCAGGGGTCCGCTGCGGTCCAGGTCGAACTCGCGCAGCCGCTCGGCGGCGACCAGGGTGTTCCACTCGGCGGTGCCCTGCGGGTAGCGGGTGATCTGCAGGCTGCCGGTGGGGTGCACGACGATCCGCGGCGGCCGGTGCGGGACGGGCCGGGCGAGGGCGGCGCGCAGGACGGCCTCGTGGTCGGTGACGCTCTGCCAGGCCGCCCGGAAGCGCTCGGGGTCGAGCGGGCCGTGCCAGCGCCAGTGGATCTGCTCCACGTGGAGCCCGGCGCCGGGGTGGGTGAGGGAGCCGAGCAGGATGTCCTGCTGGCGGGGGGCGGCGGGGTGCCCGTGGAGGGGCGCGTACGGGCTGCCCGCGGCGGCGCCGGACCGCCGGGCGCCGGTGCGCGCCTCGCCGCCCGCGTCGGTGAGGGCTTCGGCGAGGGCCTCGGCGAGGGCGTCCGTACGGGCTTCGGTACGGGCGTCCGTACGGGCGTCCGTACGGGGTCCGGTGCGCGGGTCGGCGGGCCCCGGGTCCTGCGGGCGGCAGTCCCGCGGGCCCTCCCGGACCTCGTCCGCTAACGCGCGCGCACCCGGCGCGGCGGGCGCCGCAGCGGCTGCCGTATCTGCCTCATCTGCCGCCCCTCGTACCTCCGTCTGCGTCTCCGTCCCCGTCTCCGCCGTCCCGCCCGGACCCGGCAGGGTCAGCAGGTCGGCCAGCCGGCCGGCGTCGAAGGACAGGGGCAGCCGCAGGGTGTGGTGGACCGGGGAGTGCCGGTGCAGTGCGGGGCGCGGCGGCGGGAAGCGGTCGAACAGCGGCTCCAGCTCGCCGGGTGCCAGCGGGCCGTGGAGGTCCAGCGAGCTCGGCCGGCCGGGGGTGATGACCACCGTCACGGCCCGGGGTGCGGCCACGGTCATCAGTCCCTCCTCCTCTGTCGGCAGTGCTCGGTCGGTTCCGTCGCGCAGGTGGTGCAGGTCGCGCAGGTGGTGCAGGTGGTGCAGCTCGTACGGGTGGTGCAGGTCGTGCGGTTCGTGCGGCCGGGTGCGCAGGCACTCGGCGGGGGTCGGGAGTATGGGCCGTCCCGCCACGCGGCGCTGACGCGCCGCTGACACGGGGGTGCCGCGGGCGGCCCGCGGGCCCTCCCGCACCCCTGCCCGGCGTCAGCCGGCCGCGAGCATCTCCTCCACGGCGCCCATGAACCCGTCGTCGAGCATCGTGCCGACGGCGGTGTCGCGGTCCGGGTCGAGGCCCGTGTCGTGGCAGGCCACGCTGAGCAGGTAGCGGCCGAGCACCCGGTGGGTTCCGAAGGCCCATTCGCCGCGGGCGGCCGGGCTGCCGTCGGGGGCCAGCAGGTCCCCGCTCTCCAGTCCGAAGCCGAACTCCGTGAACCCCAGCCTCAGGCCCTGACCCAGGGCCTTGGTGTAGGCCTCCTTGAGGGTCCACAGCCTGAGCAGCTCCGCGGCCTTGCGCTCCTCGGACAGCCCGACGAGCTCGGCCTGTTCGGCCGGGGTGCACATGTGGTCGTGGAGGAGCTCGAAGGACATCCGGCGGGCGGCCGGCTCCACGTCCACGCCGATCCGGCCGGTCCTGCTGACGCCCACGGCGATCACGTCGTCCGTGTGGCTCAGGCTGACGTCGATCTGGTCGAGCCCCCTGATGTAGGGGCGTCCACCGATCTTGTACGCGAGGTCGAGGGAGGCCGGGTCCGTCCGCAGCGCGGCGGCGGCCGTGTACTTGACCACCATCCGCGAGGTGACGAAGCGGTAGCGCACGGCCGCGTCCTCGGTGCGCCGGTAGCGCGGCCAGTCGCGGCCCAGCAGGGGCCGCAGCCCCGCGTCGGAGAGCGCGGCGGTCAGCCACTCCCCCCAGGTCGCGTACACCACGGCGCTGCCGAGCGCCTCCAGGTCCCCGTGCACGGCCTCCCAGGGGCCCTCGGGGCCCGCGACGTGGACGGGTGACGGGACTCCGCGCCCGTCGGTCGTGCGGTACTGCTCCGGCATGGGTCCTGCCCTCCTCTGCGGCGGCCGGGGGGTGCGCCGGTCGCGCACCGCTCGGTGATCGGGTCTCGCGGGGCTCCCGCGCGGCGGGTCACAGGGGGTGCCCGGTGCCGTCGAGGTCGCAGCTGCGGCCGGTGCGGTAGCGCGCGAGGAGTTCGGCGAGCACCTCCTCCAGGCAGCCCGCGGGCAGTTCGGGGGCGGCGATGCCGAGGCGGCCGGCGAGCCGGGTGAGGGCGAGCACCGCCCAGGCGGGCGCGGCGAGGAAGGGGTCGCTGCCGTCCTGGCCCTCCCAGACCCCGAGCACCGCGGCCGCGGCCAGGATGAGGGCGTACCGGTCGCTGAGGACGACGACGGCGGGGTCGGAGAGCGCGGCGCGCCCGGTGGGCAGTGCGGCGCAGACGGTGCGCAGGGTGCGGAGCTCGTTGACGAAGCTCTCGGCGAGTTCGCCGAGGGCGGTGACGTGGCCGCCGACGGCGCGGTGCGCGGCGAGCCGGTCGGCGCAGGCGACGAGGGAGGCGGGCAGGAAGTCCTCGCCGCCCGCGAAGCCGAGCAGCCGGTAGTCGAGGTCGGGCAGGTCGGCGTCGGGGCGGAACACTCCGGGCGGCGGTTCGTCGGCGCGGAACCAGGAGCGTTCGGCGAGGGTGCGCAACTGGGGCACGATGACGGCCTGGCAGGCGGCGGTGCCGGCGTGGCCGAGGCCGGCCACGGGCAGGTCGCGCACGACCTTCTCCAGGGCGCCGTACTGGGGGCTGCCGTGCTCGTAGCCGTGGGAGCCGAGGACGGAGGCCAGCTCTTCCAGGTCCTCGCGCAGCAGGTCGGGTACGACGTACTTGACGGCCGCGGCGAGGACGTGGGTGCGCTCGGGCAGCAGGCTGAGGGAGCGCAGGGCCGTACCGGCCATGGCGTCGCAGGCGAGGAGGTCGGCGAAGACCCCGGCGAGCGGTTTGTGCCAGCGGCGGGCGACGGGGGTGCTGCGGCCGGTGGTGACCGCGCGGACCGCCGAGTGCAGGACGGTGTCGACGGAGGAGACGGCGACGGCGGGGATGAGGCAGCGGTTGACCTGGAAGGTGCGCAGTGCGAGGGCGACGCCTTCGCCGGGCCGGCCGACCATGGCGTCCCCGGGTACGGGGCAGTCGGTGAACTCCAGTCCGCTGAAGAGCCCGCCGCGCATCCCGGGGGTGTGGACGCGGGGCAGGTGGCGCACCCCGTCGGCGGGCAGTTCGCCGGGGCGCAGCAGGAAGACGGAGTGGCTGCGGGGGCCGCGCTCGGGGTCGGTGCGGGCGTAGACGACGTACGCGCCGGCCCGGGCGGCGTTCATGATCACGTCCTTGCGGCCGCCGAGGAGGCGGCCGCCGCCGGGGGCGGGGGCGGCCGTGAACTCGTCGCGCAGGATGGCGTTGGCGTGGGCGAGTTCGTGGTGGACGATCGAGGCCCGGCCGCCGCCGGTGAGCAGGGCGGCGGTCTCCTCGCGCTGGCGGGGGGTGCCGGCCGCCCAGACGGCGGCCGTGGCGAAGAGCGAGGTGATCCCGAAGCCGAAGCCGAGGGCCAGGTCGCGGCGGAAGACCGGGCGCAGCACCTTGGCGAGCAGGTCGGCGCGGGTGAGGCGGCCGCCGAGGGCGGCGGGTACGAACTCGGCGCCGAGGCCTGCTTCGGTGAGGAGCCGCTCGGTGGCCGCGGGGGGCCGGCGCAGGTCGTCGGCGGCGATGAGCGCGGCGATGCCGTGGGGGTTGGCGGGCCGCAGCGGGTCGCCGAGCAGCGCTTCGAGCCGCGCGGCCCGTTCCGGCGCCGCCGCCCCGGGGGCGGGGGCGCCGGCGGGCGGCGGCTGGACGTCGAGCAGGGTGGCCATGGGGTGCCCGGTCACCGCCCCGGGGACAGCACGCGGACCGCGGACTCCGCGTGCCGGCGGGCGAGCCCGAGGGTGGCCGCGCTGGCCGCGCCCAGGCTGTCGCGCACGTACCGGCGGGCCTGGGCGAGGTCGGCGCCGGGGCCGAGGACGGTCTCGACGGCGTCCTCGCGCAGCAGGACGTTGTGCGTGGCGACGGCGGTGACGCCGTTCTCGTCGGGGGTGACGGACCACTCGCCGCTGTGGGCGGTGATCAGCGGGGCGGTGCGGGTCTGCTTGAAGCAGATCCGGCCGGCGTGGGGGAAGCAGACGCGGACGGACTCCGTGGTCTCGGCGGGGCCGCCGCCGGGGGTGACGGTGTCCATGGTGACGATCTGGATGCCGGGCTGCTCCTCGCGCACCTCGGCGCGGGCGACGTGGGCCAGCTGGTCGGGCCAGTCCTGGACCCCGTACAGGAAGTCGTAGACGAGTTCGGCGGGTCCCTGGACGCGCACCGACTCCTCGAAGGTCAGCTGCAGTTCGTCGATCCGGTCCCAGAGTTCGGCGGTCTGCTTCAGCCGGGCGAGCTCGGCGCGGCTGTTGTCGTCGGTGGCGCGCGTCAGCCACTCGGTGCCCGCCGGGTCGTCGCCGGTGACGGTGAAGTCGTGCAGGAGGGTGATCCGCGAGCGGTCGCGGCCCAGCTCCTCGACGACCCAGCGGCCGCCCATGTGTGCGGCGGGGGCCGCGGCGATCTCCTGGTGGAAGTCGATCGTGCGGTTCTCCGCGTCGAGGTACCTGCGGGAGATCCACGAGTTGACGGAGCCGTTGGCCGTCACCCACATGCGGAACCGGTCGCGCGTACCGTCGAAGTCCAGCCGCTCGACGTGAACCGTCGGCGGCACGAAAAGCGGCCACTGCGTGGTGTCCGCGACCAGCCCGTACAGAACGCCCGCGGGCGCGGCCACGTCCACCGCGTACGACGTGCGATGCACTCGCTCAACCGACATATCGACCCACACCTCTCTCGCCCTTGCTCTCGACTGTGCCCTGCTGTGCCTGAGGGCCGCTCGAAGCGCCCTCGATCCGCCGTCCAGGCGCTCTCACGCGCGGCTCGGCGGCGGTGCCGCTCCTGCGGCCGTCCCGGGGGGACACCGCGCGCCGACGAACGCCACCAGGGCGCCGACGGAGCGGAAGTCCTCGAAGTCCAGGTCCGCCCGCCCGGTCCGGATGCCGAACTCCTCCTCGACGAAGGCGAGCAGCTCCAGTCCGAAGACGGAGCTGACGTAGCCCAGGCCGAAGATGTCCTCGTCGTCCGCCAGTTCGTGCACCGGCAGGAAGCGCGCGAGGTACGCGGTGATCCTGTCCCGCACGTCCCTGCCGCCCGGCGCGCGCCGGTTCCCGGCGGGTTGCGCGGACACGGGCATGGACTCCTCCGGGAGGGCTGCCGCGGCGGGCGGCGGACGGACGGCCGCGGGCTGCGGGCCGCGGCGTACTCGGCACGTTCTCAGCGTCCGCTGGAGAAACCGTCGACAACCGTCGGAACGCGCGCGGCCGGCTCTGGCCGGGCGGGCCCCGGCCGGTGATGCTGGGCGCGACGCGAGGAGTCGGCCCGGCCGGGAGAGACGGCCCGGGGCCGCGGCAGGGAGGGGCGGGGCGATGGGCGTGGTTCCGGGTGGGGGCAGCTGGTTCAGGAGGTTCCAGCCCGCTCCGCAGGCTCCGGTCCGGCTGGTGTGCCTGCCGCACGGCGGCGGTTCCGCGGGGTTCTTCGTACCGGTGGCGCGGGGGCTGTCCCCCGCCGTGGACGTGCTGGCCGTCCAGTACCCGGGCCGCCAGGACCGGCGGGCCGAGGAGCCGCTGGACGATATGCAGGTGCTCGCCGACCTGATCACGCAGGCCCTGGCCCCGTACCGGGACCGGCCGCTGGCCCTGTTCGGGCACAGCATGGGCGCCACCCTCGGCTTCGAGGTGGCCTGCCGGCTGGAGGCCGCCGGGGAGGTGCCGGCGGCGCTGTTCGCCTCCGGGCGCCCGGCCCCCTCGGTCCCGTTCGAAGGGGACCTGGGCAGTGCGGACGACGAGCGGCTGCTGTCGGAGATGAGCGCGCTGGGCGGTACGGACGCGGCCCTGATGCAGGACCCCGACCTGCTGGCGATGGTGCTGCCGGCGCTGCGTGCGGACTACCGGGCGGTGGAGACGTACGCGTACCGGCCGCGGCCCGCGCTGGTGTGCCCGGTGGTGGCGCTGACCGGGGACCGGGACCCCGTCGTGCCCCTGGACGGGGTGCTGGCCTGGGAGGACCACACCACCGGGCCGTTCACCGCCGAGGTGTTCCCCGGCGGGCACTTCTTCCTCACCGAGCACGAGGAGGCGGTACTGGACACCGTGCTGACCCACCTGGGCCGCAGCCCGGAGCTGCGCGGGGCGGAGCTCGGCGCGCGGCGGGGGCTCAGGCGGCCCGAGCCGGCTGCGGCAGCCGGGCGTCCGGTTCCTCTGCCGACCGCCTGACGTGCTCCATCACCGCGGCGCTGCGCTTGACCAGGGTGCGGCGCACGTGGTGGCGGGCGGTCTCGAAGCTGGCGCCGGGGCCGAAGAGCCCGGTGATGTCCCCGGTGCCGAAGAGCACCCCGTGCCGTGAGGTGAGGGTGGTGGTGCCCGCGCCGCCGTCGGCGACGGTCCAGACCCCGGTGTGGGAGGCCAGGGGCGCCGGGGGCCGGGGCTGCTTGTGCACGACGAGGCCGCGGGCGGGCAGCCGGACCCGGACCGAGTCGGGTGGGACCGCGGCGACCCGGCAGGGCCGGGGTCCCTGGTTCTCCAGCAGGGCGTAGACCCGCTCGGGCGGGGCGTCGATGTGCACCGACTCCTCGAAGCAGAGGACCAGTTCGTCGAGGCGGTCCCAGTGCGCGGCCAGCCGGGCCAGGTGGTCCGCCTCGGCGCGTACGGAGTCCGCGGCGGCCTCCCGGGCCCGGGCCGCCGCAGGGGACGGGCCGCGGCCGCCCGGGGCCGCGGGGTCCAGCTCCAGGGTCAGCCGGGCCCGTTCGGCGCCGAGGGACTCCACGGTCCAGCTGCCGGAGGGCGCGGTGTCCGGGTCGGCCGGGTCCTCCTCGTGGAAGGCGATCCGGCGCCGGGTGGCGTCGAGGGTGCGCCGCAGGGTCCGAGAGCGGGGGGCGCCGCCGGTGGTGTCCCAGCGGCGCAGCCGCTCGCCGGCCCCGTCGAAGCCGAGGCGTTCCACGTACACCGCGTCCGGCACGTACAGGGGCCACTGCGCCGCGTCGGCGAGCAGCCCGTAGACCAGTCCGGCGGGGGCCGCGATCTCGGTCTGGTGCACCGTGCCGTGCGTCTGCGCGGATCGGGTCATGTGCGGCTCCTCGGGTGTGACGGCGTGGTGGTGCGGGGCTGCCGGGGCTACCGCCGGGCTTCGAGGACCCGGGCGGCGGCCGCGTCGGGGACGGCGGTGTGCGGGGCGCAGGGCCGCGCGGCGGCGGTGTGGGCGGCGGCCGTGTACGCGGCTGCGGTCGCGGCGGGCGCGTCCTGCGCGTACGGGCTGTCCTGCGCGTACGGCGCGTCCTCCTCCGGCAGGGCGGCGGCCGGGCCGAGCGGGGACAGGGCCCGCTCCAGGGCGGCGCGGTCCAGGGCGGGGCCGCCGGCGGCCGTGTACCCGTCGGGCCGGACCAGCACCCAGCCGCCGGGGCCCAGGCCCAGGGTGCGGCGCAGCCGGCCGGCGGGGTCGAGGAGGGCGCCCGGTGTCCCGATGGGGGCGCCGAGGGTCCGTACGGACAGCCAGGAGCCGTGGGCGCCGCGGGCGGCGGCGGCGGTCCGGCGGGCCGCGTCGGAGCCGCCGTCGGCGACCAGCAGGGACCAGCGGACGTCGCGCAGTTCGCTGCGCAGGGCGTCGGCGCCGAGGCTGCCGGGGTGGCGGGCGGCGGCCGCGGCGGCCCGGGTGCCGGGCGCGAGCGCGCCGGCGCCCCGGGTGCCGGCTGCCGCGCCGGTGGTGAGGGAGCTCTCCGGGTAGCCGAGCCGCAGTCCGGACATCGCGCCGAGCACCTTGCGCTGGATGGCGCGGCGCAGCGGACCGATGTTGCGGACGAAGGTGAAGACGACCGGGAGCATGATCCCGGCCAGGGTGTTCTTGAACTGGACGAGGAAGGTGGCCTTGCGGGTGGAGCCGAGCAGGGCCTTGCCGACGGGCACCCGCTCCTCGCTGTAGGTGGCGAGGAGTTCGGGCCCGGCCTCGCCGCGGGCGGTCATGGCGAGCTTCCAGGCGAGGTTGTACGCCTCCTGGATCCCGGTGTTCATGCCCTGGCCGGAGGCGGGGCTGTGGACGTGGGCGGCGTCCCCGCAGACGAAGACGCGGCCGTCGTGCATCCGCGGGACCATGCGCTGCTGGAAGGTGAAGACGGAGGTCCACTCGGGGGTGCCGACGCGGACCTCGCGGCCGAGGCCGGCGCTCAGCTTGGCCCCGAGGCGCGCGGTGACCGCCGCGGTACCGGACTCCGTACCGGAACCCGCCGCGGCGGGCGCGGTGTCCAGCAGCCGCCAGCGGCCCTCGCGGCTGTACGGGACCATCATCAGGGCCTGCCGGCCGGTGTGGACCCAGTAGATGGTGTCCTGCGGGAGGTCGGCCTCGACGGGCGCGTCGGCGAGCTCCCAGGTCTCGCTGGACTCGCCGATGAGCGGCAGCCGCAGCTGCTTGCGGACGGTGCTGTGGCCGCCGTCGCAGCCGACGAGCCAGTCGGCCGCGTACTCCTCGGTGCGGCCGTCGGCGTGGGTGAGGCGGGCCCGGACCCCGTCGCGGTCCTGCTCCAGCGAGTCGAGCCGCACCCCCCACTCGACGCGGACGCCGAGCCGGGCGACGGCCTCGCGCAGCAGGGCCTCGGTGCGGGTCTGCTCCAGGATGACGGTGTACGGGTAGCGGGTGGGCATGGAGGAGTAGTCCGCTTCGAGGCGGACGAGCCTGCGGCCGCGCGCGAACATGGTGAAGGCGCGGTTCTGCCGCCCGGCCGCGGTGAAGGGCTCCGCGATGCCCATCTGGTCGAAGGTCTCCAGGGTGCGCGGGTGCACGGCGACGGCGCGGCTGGTGGCGGCGGGGCCGGGGGCCCCGTCGACCAGGCGGACCCGCAGGCCGCGGCGGGCGAGTTCGTGGGCGGCGGTGAGGCCGACGGGACCGGCGCCGACGACCAGGACGTGGGAGGTCACGGGTACTTCTCCTCTCAGGCGGCGGCCTCGGCCGCGGCGCGGTTGCGGATGTCGCGGCGCAGGGCGCGGCGCTCCGGCTTGCCGACGGGGGTGCGGGGTACGGAGTCGATCACCTCGACCCGGCGGATCTGCTCGTGGGCGGCGAGGCGGGAGTTGGCTCCCTCGACCACGGAGTCGACGCGGTCGAGCAGCCCGGGCGCGGTGGGGTCGCGCAGCACGATCCCGAGCCAGGGCACGGCCCCGTGGACGGGGTCGGGCCAGCCGACGACCACGCAGTCGGCGACGCGGGGGTCGGCGGTGACGGCGTCCTCGACCGCGGAGGGGGAGACGAGCTCGTTGTCGTACTTGAAGACGTCGCCGATCCGGTCGACGAGGAACAGCTCGCCGTCGGGGGTGAGGTAGCCGACGTCGCCGGTGGGGAACCAGCCCCCGCTGAGGGCGGGGTGCGTCTCCTCGCCGAGGTACCCGGCCATCAGCTGGGGTCCGCGGACCTGTACCTCGCCGGTGGCGTACACGCCCAGCGGGAGGCCGGTCTCCAGGTGGACGACGCGGCAGTCGGTGCCGGGGACGGGGGTGCCGACGGAGCCGGTCTTCGCCTTGGCGGCGGGGCCCTGGGAGTGGCTGAGGGGGGAGAGCTCGGCCATGCCGTAGCCCTGGACCACGGGAACGCCGAGGCGTTCGCGCAGCAGCCGGGCGTCCGCGGCGGCGAGGGCGGTGCCGCCGCTGAGGACGGCGGTCAGCGCCGGCCCGGCGGGCCGCGGGGGCAGGACGGCCGCGGGATCCCCGGCCGGCCCGGCCGCCCTGTCCGCCCCGGCCTCCCCCGCAGACCCGGCGGACCCGGCGGACCCGGCGGCCTCTGCGTGCCGGATGTCGGCCGCCAGCCGGTGCAGGCGCGCCGGCAGGGCGTAGAGGTGGGTGGCCCCGGCCGCGGCGGCCAGGGCGAGCGCGGCCCGGGGGTCGGGGTCCGGGCACAGCACCTGGCAGGCGCCCGCGTACACACCGGAGTTGAGGTGCATCGCGTGGTAGAGCGGCAGGTGGTTGACGAGTACGGAGTCGCTGCCGAGGCCGTGCGCGGCGGCGGTCTGCGCGGCGTTGGCGACCAGGTTGCGGTGGGTCAGGCGGACGCCGCGGGGCCGGCCGGTGGTGCCGGTGGTGAACTGGATGCAGGCGTCGGAGTCCAGGTCGGCCGGTCCGCTGCCGTGCCCGCCGGGGGCGCTCTCCGCCGCGGGTACGGAGTCCAGGGCGAGTTCCAGCGGCACGGCGTCGGAGGGCACGATCCCGTCCGGCGCGTCGGTGACCACGACCGTGCGCAGCGCCGGCAGCCGGTCGGCCACCTTGACCAGCAGTTCGGCGGTGGCGGTGGGGACGAAGGCGATCTCGACGGCGGCCGCGGCGCAGGCGTGCAGGAGCCCTTCGGCCGTGAGCAGGGGGTTGAGCAGGACGGCGGTGCCCCCGCCGCGGACGGTCCCGTAGTAGGCGGCCGCGAAGTCGGGGCCGAGCACGTTGGCCACGCCGATCCGGGCCCCGCGGCGCCCCGCGGCCCGCGCGGTGTACGCGGCGAAGCGGTCGGCCCGGTCGTCGAGCCCGGCGAAGGTCAGGGCGTGCTCGCCGGTGCGCAGCGCGCAGCCCCCGGGGTCCCGGATGGCGGCGCGGCGCAGGAGTCCGTCGAGCGGCAGTTCCGGGTACGTGAAGATCGGCACGGCGCTGTCCCTCCTGGTCGAACTGTGCGGGCGGTGCGAGCTGTTCGGGCCGGTCCGGCCGTCCCACTGTCCGCAGCGCCGCTTGAGGAATCTTCGAAGGCCCCTCGATCTGTGCCGCAGAGGCTGTCCGGACACGCTGGACCGCAGGCATCGGACGGGTCCGGAAGCGTTCGACGAATCCCGAGGAGCGGCATGAGCCCGTACACGACCATCCCCGAGGCCGAGTTCAGGGAGCCCCTGCTCGCGCCGGCCGCCGATCCGTACACCGAGGTGCAGCAGTTCTACGCCCGGCAGGTGGAGCTCCTCGACGACCTGCGGGTGGAGGCGTTCGCGGAGACCTTCACGGAGGACGGGGTGCTCTCGCCCTCGCCGGTGCAGGCGGGCGCGATGGGGCGCGGGGCCATCGCCCTGGCGCTGCGCACGGCGCACCACAAGCGCTTCGGCGCCGAGCAGGTGCAGCGCCGGCACTGGTTCAACATGCTCCAGGTGTACGAGCAGCCGGACGGCTCGCTGCGCACGCGCTTCTACTCGGTGGTGTGGGTGACGCGGCCGTGGAACCCGGTGCCGGAGCCGAGCCCGAGCGCGGTCGTGGAGGACGTCCTGGTCCGGATGCGGGGCGGGCTGCTGGTGCGCGAGCGCCGCATCACCCCGGACCACCTGTCGTTCTGACGGTCCTCAGACGTACGCACAGGGGCGGCCGGTACCCGGGTACCGGCCGCCCCTGTGCGCGTACCGGCCGCCGGTGCGCGCGTACCGGCCGCCGGGCCGGCCCGGCTCAGCGCGCCGCGGCGGCCCGGGCGGCGCTGCGCCGCAGTCCGACGACGGTGCCCCGGGTGAAGAGGTCGGTCCGCACCCGTACCGGGTCCGCGCCGTACGCGACCTTGCGGGCGATCTTGCCGCCGACGGGGGTGCGCGTGACGAGTCCGGCCGCGGCGGCCCGCAGCAGGCCGGTGACGGGCCCGGAGGCGGGTCCGAGCACGGCCCGGGCCTGCATCCGCTGCATCCGGTGCACGGCGAGGGCGGCCGGTTCGCGGCGCTCGCGGTAGGCGGCGAGCCGCCCGGCCGTCGGTTCGCCGGCCTCCAGCGCCCCGACGAGCACGGGGTGCAGGGCGGCGGCGTCCTGGAGGGCGAGGTTGATGCCCTGGGCGCCGATGGGCCCGTGCGTGTGGGCGGCGTCGCCGAGCAGGACCAGCCCGTCGCGCACCCACTCCTCGGCGTGTGCGGCGAACACGTCGAGCAGGCTCAGCTGCCGGAGCCCGGTGAGCTGCTCGTGCAGCAGGTCGGCGAACTGCGGGAGCATGCCGGCCAGATCGCGGCGGATGGCCTCGATCCCCCCGGCGGCGGCCCGGTTCCAGCCGCCGTGCGGCAGGGTCCAGCCGATCCGCAGCCGGCCCGGGTGGGTGTCGTGGACGAGGACGGCGCTGCCGTCCCCGCGGTGGACGCGCACGTGCCCGGTGGCCCGGCCCGGCGCCTCCAGGGCGAACCAGGCCACGTCCTGCCGGAAGGACTCGGTGCGGCCGGCCCCGATCCCGGCGAGCGCGCGGGTCCTGGAGAAGCGGCCGTCGGCGCCCACGACGACCGCGGCCCGCACGGTGGTGCGCGAGCGGTCGGGCCCGTGGGCGACTGCTCCGGTGACGGGGCTGCCGGGTCGCTTCTCGACGAGGGCGGCCAGCCGGTGGCCTTCGAGCAGGGTGAAGCCGGGCAGGGACCGGCAGGCGTCGAGCAGGGCGCCGAGGAGCTGCGGCTGCGGCAGGGCGAGCAGGGTGCCGTACGGTTCGCCCAGGCGGGCGTAGTCCACGTCGAGCATGGTCCGGCCGCGCTCCACGACCTGGAAGCCGCGCAGGTCGCAGGAGCCCGCGGCGCGGGCCGCGGCCAGGACGCCGAGCTCGTCGAGGATCCGCTGGCCGCCGGGCTGGAGGATCTCCCCGTGGAACTCGCGGCGCAGTGCGGTGGAGCGTTCGAGGACGGTGACGCGGATGCCGGAGCGCAGCAGCATCAGGGCCAGGGCGAGCCCGGCGGGTCCGGCACCGACGACGCAGACGTCGGTGTCCTGTTCGGAGCCGGCGCCGGTCGCGGGCCGGACGCGGTCGTACGCGGGGGCCGCCACGGGATCAGGCGGCGACCCGGGCGGACAGCGCCCGGTTGACCATGTCGAGGTAGCGGCGGGGGGTGTCGGCCTCGTCCACGGCCTCCTCGTCGAGGAGCACGTCGAACTTGCGCTCGACGTAGCCGGTGGTCTGCAGCACGGCGAGGGAGTCGTAGCCGAGGTCGATGAACAGCAGGTCCAGGACGTCCCCGTCGAGGTCCACGTGCTCCTCCTCGCCCGCGCACTCGCGCAGGATGCGGGTCAGTTCGGTGAGCTCCAGCCGGTCCACGGCATCCCTCTCTTCCGTCACGTGCGTCTCTTGCATCTCTTGGATCTCTTGCGTCTCTCGCCTGAGGGTCTTCTGCGCCGGTCGCGGCCCCGCTTCAGTGCAGGCGCTGGACGAGGCGGCCCGCGCGGCCGATGAGGCGGGGCAGTTCGCGGTCCCGTACGAAGAAGTGGCCGCCGGGCACGGTGCGCCGGACGAACCGCCCGGAGGTCCAGCGGGCCCAGCCCGCGAGGTCCTGCGGGGTGGCGAGCGGGTCCTCGGCCCCGGCCACGGCGAGCAGCGGGACGGGCAGCGGCCCGGCGGGGGACGGCGCCAGCGCGGCGGCGCGCAGGTCGGCGGCGAGGCGCAGGTCGTCCCGGAGCACGGGCAGCACCTTGCGCTGCCAGAGGCTGCCGGCGGCGTCCCCGGGCGGGGCGGCGCCGAAGGAGTCGAGGAGCCGGAAGAGGTCCTCGTCGGGCGCCTCCGCGGCCCCGGACAGCCCCGGCGGGGCGTCGGGCGGCGGGCAGGCCCCGACGGCGAGCAGGGCGGGCAGCGGGCGGCCGGCCTCGTGCAGGGCGCGGGCGAGGGTGTAGGCGATCATGCCGCCCAGGCTGTGCCCGTAGAGGGCGTACGGGCCGGGGGGCGGGTCGTCGAACAGCGCGCGGGCCTCCGCGAGGAGGGCGGTGCGGCCGGTGACCCGGGGCTCGCGCCGCCGGCCCTCGCGGCCGGGCAGCAGCCAGGGGCGCGGCTGCACGCCGCCGCCACTCAGCTCCTGCCAGCGCCGGAAGGCGGTCACGCCGGCCCCGGCGTGCGCGAAGCACACCAGTTGCACAGTCATGCCGGTCCTCCCGCGGTCGTCGGTTCTTCCCGGACCCTCGCGCACCGCGCTGGAGGTCCGCTCGAACCCGCCGCCGCGGGAGGCCGGTGCGGCTTAGGCCGCGTAGAGGTCGAACGTGGAGCTGCGGCGCGGGCCGGAGGTCACGTCCAGGGCGGGGTCCACGGTCAGCATGGCCTGGTGGAGGCGCTGCAGCTGGGGCGAGGGCTCCACGCCGAGCTCGTCGATGAGCCGGGCCCGCAGCCGCCGGTAGACGTCGAGCGCGGTCGCCTGGCGGCCGGACCGGTAGAGCGCCACCATGGCCTGCGAGTGCAGTCCCTCGTGCTGCGGGTGACGGGCTATCAGTTCGGCCAGTTCGGCGATGAGTTCGGTGTGGCGGCCGAGGCGCAGGTCGGCGTCGATCCGGCGCTCGACGGTCACGAGCCGGCTCTCCTCGAGCCGCATGACCTCGATCTCCAGGATCGGACCGACGCGCACGTCGACCAGGGCCGGCCCCTGCCACAGGCCGAGCGCCTTGCGGAGCAGCCCGGCGGCCTGCTCGTCCTCGCCCTCCTCGAAGGCGGACTGGCCCTTGGCGACCAGCGCCTCGTACTCGTGGACGTCGACCGCCTCGGGGGCGATCTGCATCAGATAGCCGCCGTGGCGGGTGGCGAGCACCTCTTTGGCGCCGCCGGGGGCGCCGGGCCCCATGGCCGTTCCCAGCCGCCTGCGCAGCTGGAGGATGTAGGTCTGCAGGGTGGTGAGGGCGCTCTGGGGGAGCTGTGTCCCCCAGATCTCCTCCATGAGTGTCGGTACGGGAATCACCCGTCCCGGATACAGCGCGAGAAGAGCCAGGATCTGGCGCGGCTTCCCGGCCGTCGGAACAATCGAGCCCCCGTTGACCTCGGCACTCAACGGACCCAGAACCTGAATCTTCACGGTTTCCTCCGTACGTGGTCGAGTTCGCATCGATTTTCAGCCTTCGACGCACGAACGGTAGCGAAGTGTCGAGTGGAGTCCCGGAAATCTCCAGCGCCTGTCGAGCGGCTCTCCATTTCCTGATCTTGTAGAGAAAATTTCCCCTGGTAGATTTCGCACGAGGAATGAACTCCGGCACAGGTATTCCCATTTAGGACAGAAGTTCACACCAATTCCGGGAGTCACGCCCGTGAACCGCAGCGCGCAGCACGAGGACCGCAGGCCGCCCGGAGCGCACGGGCCGGTGGACTTCCGCATCCTGGGCCCCGTCGAGGTCCTCGATCCGCGCACCGGTGAGCGGTCCGTCCCGTCCGGCGCCAAGCAGACCGCCCTCCTCGGCGCCCTCGCGGTGCGGGCCGGGCAGGTGCTGGCGGCCGACCGGCTCGTGGACGAGCTCTGGGGCGGGGAGCCCCCCGCGGCCTCGGCCAACGCCCTCCAGGCCCATGTGGCGCGGCTGCGCCGGCTGCTGCCCGGCGGCGGCGAGCCCGAGTGGATCGCCACCCGCCCGCCGGGTTACCTGCTGCGGCTGGACCGGGCCACCACCGACGCCCAGCGCTTCCACGGGCTCGCCGCCGAGGGCCGGGCCGCGGCCGCTGCCGAACCGGCCCGCGCCGTCACACTGCTGCGCCGGGCGCTGGACCTGTGGCGGGGGCCCGCGCTGGAGGGCAGCGTCCGCGGGGCGATCTGCACCGCGGAGGCCGACCGGCTGGAGGAGCTGCGGCTGGCGGCGCTGGAGTCCCTGTACGAGGCCAGCCTGCGCAGCGGGCGGGCCGAGCGGGTGGCGTACGAACTGGAGCGGCTGACGGCCGAGCACCCGCTGCGCGAGCGGTTCTACGACCTGCTGATGGTCGCGCTGTGCCGGGCGGGCCGGCCCACCGAGGCCCTCGGCGTGTACGAGCGGGCCCGCCGCCGGCTGGCCGACGGGCTGGGCACGGGGCCGGGCCCGGCGCTGCGCGCCCGGATGGAGGCCATCCTCCACGAGGCCCCGCTGACCGCGACCGAGCTGGCCGCCCCGCTCGCCGTGCCCGTCCCCGCGACCGATGCCGCCCTGCTCGACCTGGGCCGTGAACTGGCCCGGCTGCGCGCCCGCGTCGACGTGCTGACCCGGCAGCAGGAGGACCTCCTGCGCCGGATGCACCAGCTCACGGGCGGCCCGAGCCTGGTCTAGACGCAATGTTGGTGACTTAAGTTCTGTCCTGCCGAGTGATGGTGACGGTGTCAGGTGCGGGTGGTGTCCCGTTGCGATGCTCGGCTCGTTTGAGCG
>NZ_JBVJYM010000054.1:0-20124 GCF_055600495.1 Streptomyces sp. NPDC038213 | reverse complement strand
GATTGACGCCCGTCGAGTACGAAACCATCATGGCCCCTCACACAGCACTCGCTGCGTAAACCCCAACTGTCACCCGATCACGCAGCAGTCCCCTGAGTGCAGGGCCTGCCCTGCGAGGAACGGGTGGGTTTCCTGCGGGTGCCGGGGCGTGGCGAGGGTCGCGTTCTGCAACGCGGCATCAGTGGCCTGAAGCAACGCAACGGTTTCGCCGAAGAGGCGACCCGAGAGGAGCGCTGTTCCGACAGCAGTGAAGACGGCTGAGCTGTAAGGGTCCAGAGCGGGAGCACGGCTCAGCCTCAGCTGTGCCCTATCACCGAAGTGGATGCTTGCGCCGGTCATGGCCCGGCTTGTCTTGACGAGCAGCGGGCGCGCCAGCGTGGACGCGACGTCCTCAGCGTGCTGGCCGAACCGTCCGATCAGCGCCTGCCCTATGAGTGAACCGTCCGCTAGCTTCTTCATGATCCGTCGGGTGGTGTCCTCGTCGTGGGCCAGAGCGAGGACGTACTCGGCCAGGTCCCGGTGCCGAGGTTCATGCAGCTTGCGGACTAGGCTCTTGTTGTCGCCCCTGTGCTGGTCGACCAGAGCCTGCCCGGCGAGGAGGCGCTGGTAGAACTCATGAACGAAGCTGACGCGCTGGCGGGCGACTCTGACGAGAGGGCAGCGCAGAGCCTCGGCCAGAACCTCGGCGGAGACTCCCGGTGTGGCGGTGCTCTCCGCCTCGCCGATGGTCAGGGCAGCTGTGAGCTGCTGATCCATGGCCAGCGCCCAGCGTGCCAGTAGTCGGCGGACCTCGATGCGGTGCTCGGCCTGCGAGAGTCGCTCGCGTACGTACGAGTCGAGCAGCAGCGCCCGGCCGGCCCCGGGCTGTAGGTCACCTGCCCGACTGGCCGCCACCGACAGTTCCATCGGCGTGCTGAACGGCGAAAAGCGAAGGTCGTCTGGGTCCGCGCCGTACGCGCGGAGGATCGCCTCGCGCTCCTCGATGGTCGGCAGTTCGGCTTTGATCACCGCGCCCCCGAGCAGGCGAGGAGCTGTGACGGTGGGCTGGCCTGTCGTTACGACGGTCAGATCCTCGCGCAGACAGAGCGCGCCCAGCTGACGTTCGAGCCGGTCTCGCAGAGCAGGCGGGCACTCGTTGAGGCCATCCACGAGCAGAACGCAGTGGCGTCCCAGGGCACGGGCGGAACGCAGCAGCGGCAATGCTGGAGAGGTGGAGTACTCATCGAGGGAGTCGTCCAGGAGGGCCTGCAACCCGTCGTCGCCGTAAAGCCGCGCCTCGACGAAGACAGGGAACCAGGGGCCCTGGGAAAGGGCCAGGGCAGTGTGCCGGAGCAAGTGAGACTTGCCGGTACCGGATGGTCCGACCAGGTACACGTGCCTGCCCGGTTGCAGGTGGTTCGGGAACTCGGACGAGTCCAGCGTTTCGTTGTTCTGTGTGGAGAGGGTCAGAGGGACCATCTCGGGCAGGTCTCGGGAGAGATGCTCGGTTATCCGTCGCAGGTAGTCGTGCACATCCTGCTCGCGCGGGGTGGGTTGCAGTAGGCTGAGGTCGCCTCGCAGTTTCTCCAGGGTGAGGCGCGCGGCCGTGGGGGCGTAGCCGCCGACCAAGACCACGAGCTTGTTGAACATCGCTCCAGCCTCAGAAAGATCCCGGCCAGGCTGAGCGGCACGTAGCCGGTGCAGCGCGGCGGTGCGGTGTGTCGGGTTCGTACTCTGCAGGTCCAGCTGGACCACGCTCAGGGCGCGCAGCAGCCGCCAGGTGAGGTCCTCGGAATGGGCCGTGGCCGTGGCTGCTGCCGCCACCAGACCGTCCAGCTGTTCCAGCCGCCCACGCACGTCTCTGTTGAAACGCACAGCCACCACGCTTCGGAACTTCTCATCCGAGTGGACGCGGGCGAGGCCGCACAGAGTGTCGAGATCCTTGGCTTGCTGATGGGGTGCCGCTACGGCCAGTGCAAGCCGCCACTGCCCAGCGGCGACTTCTTCCGGGTACTTCTCCAGCATCTGGATAAAGGTGGCAATGAGCTTGATCGAGTCCCTATCGCTTTGCACCAGGTTCGGGTCCCGACGCACCGCAATGGAAACACGGTGCGTAACACCACGCGGGTCTAGTCCCTGCACCAAGAGGTCGTCGACAGGGCTCTCTGCAGCATCCTGGAACGACACCTCGACAGGCTCAACGTCGTCTCCGAGAACCGCGAGTGGCTCTCCAGTCAGAAGATGGGTGAGCAACACCGCGCCATAGGTGTGCTCCAACACAGTGCCGCCGCCGCCTGTGGAGTACGGGTTTGCCCCCGCCCTGTTGTCCCCCATGGCCTCAGGCTAACGACCGCCCCCGACAAATCCCTGATCGCAGACAAAGCGTCCCACAGCGTGGGATGCCGCTCCGCCACGAGGAGGGGGAACTCCGCAAGCTCCAATAGCCGGACCTACCAATATGGAACCGGCCGAACTCCAGCGCCTGGTGCTCGCCGCCGTCGACCCCTGCATCGACCGCACCGTGCTCGCCCGGCAGATTGTCTGTGAGGAAGTACAGCGCCGTGCCCTGGCCGACTTCGTGCAAGGGTGGGGCTCAGCGCCCGTAGGGGACTGAACTCGGCAGGCCCGCGGGCGGCGGGGCTACAGAGTTCCGAAGCCCCGCTCGGGGCGCGGGGGCGGGCCGGCCGCGATCTCGGCTTCAGCCTGCTGTACCTGCTTGGCCAGCCGTTCCCTGTTCTCGGCCACCAGCCGGCTCACCTTGTCCAGCGCTTCACGGCGCCACCGGGCCTGATTGTGCGCGGCCTCGGCGGCGCGTTCGCGCATCGCGGCGTCGGTCCGGGCGGCCTCCTCACCCGTGGCGGACAGGTCGTGGAAAAGGCGGGCGCCCCATCGCACCAGGGACGGCTCGGTATCCACGGTCGCGTCCACCAGCGCCCACACCTGCGCCTGCGCCTTGGCCGCTCGCTCGGCTGCGTCGACCAGAACGCCGAGGACGTCCTCGTCGACGCGAGCGAAGCACTGCCGGTCCGGGGCGGTGCCGTTGAGCTCGTCCAGCGCTGCTTCCAGCCGGTCCAGGAGCGTGTCGTCCATGCCCGACAGCATGGCGGCCCATCACGCGCCCTGTCAGCCACACCCTGATAGACCACCAGGATCACGATGCCGAACGTCGGCTGCTGTGGGAAGACCGGCCGAGCAGGCGGGCATACGGCACGGGCCCGGTCCCCCGACGGAGCGGAGGGCCGGGCCCGGCTCGTACGCGTAGCCGAAGACCGCCACGCGACTTCGCGGCTCCGGCACGCTCGCGGCTAGCTGGCCGTTCGCGCGCGGCACCGGGGCTCACCACCTGCTTGTCTTTGTCTCAGCCGTCTGCTGAACGGCCGGGTGAGCGTGACGCACGGGTGGGCTTCGGGACACGCTGCCACTTCTCCCGGGTCACAACTCCCGGGAGTCGGCCGCCTCCAGGCTCCTCACGCTGCGGCTGTGAAACCGCCATCCCTCACATCCCAGACGACCGCCAGCGTGGCCCGGCATCGCCCAGGCCGCAGCCAACCACGGCGCCGTCGCCCGCTGGCCACGCCACACTCACGAAACGGGGAAGACCACCCTGGCGAGCGACACCGGCCTACGCCGAAGCCCGCCGCGTCGAAACTGACCAGGAGCGGGGTGGTCAGGCCGGCTGGGCCTGGAGCACGGCGAGGGGAGAGCGCCGGCCCTTACCGACCGTGCGCAGCTGCGCCCAGTCGACCTCGGGGTGTGCCCCGGGCAGGTCGTCGACGTGGCCGGCGGCGAAGCGGGGGACGTTGACGGCACCGGCCTTGCTCGCACCGAACTGGACGCGGCCCCAGGAGACGGGAGCGATCCAGCCCAGGCGGCGCATCCACTCGAAATCGACCCGGCGCACGCCGAGGCGGGCGGCGGCCTGCTCCGGCCCGAGCGGCGCCTCACGGGCCAGCAGCTCGGCCAGGCCCTCCCGGGCGGCGACCTGGTCGACCTGGTCGGGGTTGAGGGAGCTGTACTTCCCGTTGGCACTGAGGTCGATCAGGAGGCCGAGCGCGATCAGCCGCCCCACCGCGTAGGAGGACACCGCCGGCGGCTCGCCGGGCTCGTTCGGCGTACCCAGCGCTTCCGCGATGCGGTTCGCCGCCTCGTACGGCGAGACCGCCTCGCGCGGCATCGCAGCCCGCACGGCCTCCGCGTCCATCGCCTCCACCGCCGACCGCGACCACGCGAAGCCGCGCACGTCCGGATCCGGGACCACACCCACGTGCCGCGCCCAGCGCAGCACCACGACCGTCGTGTGCAGCCGCTTCGCGGCCTGCGCCTCGTCGTACTCGGTTCGCTGAGCCATGGGGTTTCCTCGCTCTCGCTCGTTCGCCTTGAACCTTGGCGACAGAACATGACAGACCGCATGAAACGGTGTCAATAGCCTTTGAAATAACGCGAGTTGTGCCGATACGACTAGGACCGCGCCCACGTACGCGAGGGCGGAATCACTCTTCCGGCGGCCCCGGTGCTGTCCCCTCTGGGGCGCACGGAAGCGCCTTCGCGTTCACCACCGCAGGCCTGGACCGGGTGGAAGCCGTGCACCGTCCCGCCAACCCGGCCTCCTGCCGTGTCCTGATCAAGGCCGGGTTCACCCGCACCGGCACCACCGACCACCCCGCCGCCGACGGCACGGCCGTGCCGGACGAGACGTACGCGCTCCAACACCGGGCGAACTGAAGGCCCGGAGGTGATCTTCGTTTTGCCCAGGTCACCGGCCATGGGCAACCCTCTTTCGCAGCGTAGCCGCGGGACTTCTGCGGTTGGCGGCGCTCGTGGCCGGGTCGCCTCACCGCCCTTTGCGGAACTCACCGGTGAGGTCCGTGGTGAGGTTCCCGGTGACTTTGCCGGTGAGTTTCACGACGGGGCTGAACTGGTGAGGTTGGTAGTCGATCGGCTGGCTGCTGCCGTGCCGTTGACCTTCCGCCTGGGAGCCGGGCGGGCGCTTCGCCTGGGGCGGGGACCTTACTGGTGAGGTCGGCGGTGAAGCGTGGGTGAGGCCCGGTGTCGTCGATTCCTTGGCCGGCCCCGGGGAGGCCGCCTGTCTGACCGGTATCCCCTGGGGCCGTCTTGTTGTCCCCGGCCGCGGCCGGGGGGAGTGCCGCGGCCAGGGACTGGGTCCGATGGTGCCGTGTCGTCCGGCCGTGTGCAGGCTGGGGGCGTCCAGACGACGCAAACCACCGGGGTGAGGGTCAACGGTGGGGGTTCACATCGGGGTGAACAAGGGGGCGGACATAGGGGTGAACATGTGGGTGAACAAAGGGGGGAGCCATTTTCCGAAACCCACCGCATCGTGCCTGGTCAGGGCGTGGATTCCAGCTGGTGACTAGCCAGACTTGTAGGTAGGAGGGGTAGGGGAAGAGAGGGCTGGACCGGTCTTGAGTAGTAGCGGTACAGCGGTTAGCGCTAAGGCCCCGGCCCAGGTCAGCGGCGGGAAGTACTTGATCGCGGTTCGGTAAACCGCCCTCCTGCCTTGTAGTTGCCCGCGTACGGTCAGTGGCCGTGCCCGTTGAGTTCTTGACTGATGATCAGGCCGCGTCCTACGGCACCTTCAAGGAGGTGCCGACCCGACCTGAGCTGGAGCGATTCTTCTTCCTCGATGACGAGGACCGCCTGCTGATCTCGAAACGGCGGGGTGACCACAACCGCCTGGGCTTCGCCCTGCAGATCTGCACGGTCCGGTATCTGGGGGTGTTCCTGCCGGACCCGCTGGACGTGCCGTGGGCGGTGGTGGACTACCTGGCCGAGCAGCTGGGCACCGGGGACGCCTCGTGCGTGAAGCGGTACACCGAGCGGCAGATGACGCCGTACGAGCATGCCTGGGAGATCCGGGACGCCTACGGCTACCACGAGTACGAGGACCCCGTGTGGGGGCGGGAGTTCCGCACCTTCCTGCACGGCCGCGCCTGGACGCACGCCGAGGGGCCGGTGGCACTGTTCAACCACGCGGTGGCGTGGCTGCGACGCAACCGGGTGCTGCTGCCGGGGGTGAGCGTGCTGGCCCGGCAGGTCTCGGAGGCCCGGGCGGTGGCGGAGAAGCGGCTGTTCACCACGGTGTCCAGGGCCGCCCACCGGGCCGATCCGGCACTCGCGGCGGAGCTGGTGCGGCTGCTGGAGGTCCCGGACGGCGCGCGGATCTCGGAGCTGGAGCGGCTTCGCCGGCCGCCGACCCGCACGACGGGCACCGCGATGGCGCGGGCGCTGGACCGGGTGAACGAGATCTCCGCGTTCCAGCTCGGGCGGGTGAACCTGACACGGGTACCGGTGAACCGGCTCTCCACGCTGGCCCGCTACGGCCTCGCCTCGAAGGCCCAGACGCTGGAGCGGACCGTGGAGCCCAAGCGGACAGCGCTGCTGACCGCGGTGGTGCGAAGCCTGGAGGCCGCGGCGATCGACGACGCGCTGGACCTGTTCGCGCTGCTGATGGCGACCCGGCTTATCGGCCCGTCCAAGCGGGCCTCGGACCGGGAGCGGCTGGTGATGCTGCCTCACCTGGAGAAGGCCTCGCGGACCCTGGCCAAGGCCGCCCGGGTGCTGGTCGGGCAGCTGGAGCTGACCGAGGAGGCCGGCGCCGACCTGGACGTGGCCGCGCTGTGGCGGGCGGTGGAGGAGGTCGCCTCCCGCGCTGCGGTGAACAACGCGGTGCGGGTGGTCGAGCAGCTGGTGCCCGAGGACGACGGGTCGGCGGAGATCGCGCTTCGCCAGCAGCTGACCGGCCGCTACAACACGGTGCGGCCGTTCCTGGCACTGCTGGGCGAGAGCGACGCGCTGGGCGCCGCGCAGGGCGGCCGGCGGGTGCTGAAGGCGGTGCGCAAGCTGCCGGTGCTCTCCCGGCGCAAGGTCGCCCAGCGCCCGCTGCTGCCCAAGGAGATCGACGCCGAGCTGGTGCCGCCCGCGTGGAAGAAGGCGGTGTACTCCAACACCGCGCTGCCCGAGGGCGCGGTGGACCGGGACGCCTACGTGGTGTGCGTGCTGGAGCAGTTGCACCGCGCGCTGACCCGCCGCGACGTCTTCGCCTCGCCGTCGAACCGCTGGTCGGACCCGCGGGCCCGGCTGCTGGACGGCGCCCGGTGGGAGGCTGTGCGTGACGACGTGCTGGCTGGCCTGAGTCTGCAGCAGAGCGTGGACGAGCACCTGGAGGGCCTGACCCGGGGCCTGGACGCGGCGTGGCGGCAGATGGCCGCGCGGCTGGAGGAGGCGGGGCCGGCGGCGAAGGTGGAGATCGTGGTGCCGCCGGACGGCGGCCGCGCCCGCCTGAGCGTGGACAAGCTCGGGGCGCTCGGCGAGAGCGAGTCGCTGCGGTGGCTGCGCAAGACCACGCTGGCGATGCTGCCGCGCATCGACCTGCCGGACCTGCTGTTCGAGGTGCACTCCTGGACCGGGTTCCTGGACGCCTTCACCCACGTGTCCACCAGCGCGACCCGGATGGAGGGCCTGCCGATCAGCCTGGTGGCGCTGCTGGTCTCGGAGAGCTGCAACATCGGGCTGACCCCGGTGACCAACCCGGTCTACCCGGAGCTGACTCGCGACCGGCTCTCCCACGTCGACCAGAACTACCTGCGGGTCGACACGATCGCCGCGGCGAACGCGTCGCTGATCGCCGCGCAGGCCAAGGTGCCGCTCGCGCATGCCTGGGGCGGGGGTCTGCTGGCCTCGGTCGACGGGCTGCGGTTCGTGGTGCCCAAGCGGAGCATCAACTCGGCGCCCTCACCCAAGTACTTTGGCCAGAAGAGGGGTCTGACCTGGCTCAACGCACTGAATGACCAGGTCTCGGGGATCGGCGCGATGCTGGTGCCCGGCACCCCGCGCGACTCCCTGTTCATCCTGGACACCCTGCTGAACCTGGACGGCGGCGTGCGCCCGGAGATGGTGGCGACCGACAACGCCTCGTATTTAGTTACATGGACACCTCGCCTCTCGTTGAGGGTCGGGGGCGGCCGGCTGGGCCGTCGAGTGCGACGGCGGCGGAGGCTTCCATGCGGGTACGCGAGGGCCGGGAGAATGGGTCACTGCGCGTCGAGTTGCTCGACGACAGCGGCGAGCCGGTCGAAGTGGTCTGCGGCTTCCTGCGGTTCCTTGCGGCGCGGGACTGCTCGCCGAACACGCTGGTCTCCTACGCCTACGACCTGCGGCACCTGTGGCTCTTCTTCGCCGGCAGCGGGCTGAGCTGGGAGCGCTTCGGCCCTCCGGACTCGATCGCGCTGCTGAAGTACCTGCGGTCGGTACCGTCCCGGCGTCCGCGTCGGCGGATGACCCTGTCGGTGGTGACCGTGGACGCCGACGGGCCGGCGACCAAGCTCGCGGCGAGCACGGTGAACCGGATCCTGGCGGCGGTGTCCTCGTTCTATGAGTACGCGATCCTGTCGGGGCTGCTGGAGCGGGCCAACCCTTTGGAGAAGCGGCAGGACCCGGCGCTCACCCGGGTCTCCGAGCGGCACCGCCCTTTCATGGGCCGGGCCAGCCGCCAGCGACCTGTCCGCCGGGCCGTGCGCGTCAAGACCGTGCAGCGGGTGCCCCGCCCCCTGTCTGATGACCAGGTCCAGGCCCTGCTTGCACAGCTTCGGGGCCTGCGTGACAAGGCGATCGTCCTGCTGATGCTCCATGGCGGCCTGCGGCCCGGCGAAGTCCTCAGCCTGCACCTGGACGACCTGGCCTACGGCCGACGGCGGGTGACGGTCCGTCACCGTGACGACCATCCCAAGGGCGCCCGGTCGAAGTCGCGCTACGAACGGGTCGTCGACCTGCACGAGGCCGAGACCCTGGCCACGGTCAGCGCCTACGTGATGGGAGAGCGTCCCGCCGACGCCGACAGCCGGCTGGTGTTCCTGATCGGCGGGCGCGGCACCAGCCGGCTGGAGGCGTTGAGCTACGACGGCCTGGTGCGGATGTTCTCCCGGGCCTGCACGCGGGCCGGGATCCGCGAGCCATGGGTGACCCCGCACGCCCTACGCCACACCCACGCGACCAGCATGTGGGAGGGCGGCATGCGGGAACTGACGCTGCAGAAGCGACTCGGTCACGCCTCTCCCGAATCGACACGTATCTACACCCGGGTCTCCGACCCGGCCGTCGTCACCGACTACCACAAGGCACTCGACCAGCTCGGCCGCGGCGGAGCCGACACGTGAGGGCCGGAACAGTCTCCACCGCAGCCCAGCTCGCGGTGCCCCCGCAGCGCGTTTGGCGCCTGGCGAGGCACTGCCCCGAGGCCGACTACCTCGCGTTCGTGGACGGGCAGGACATCCACCCGGGCTACCGCGGCGCCAAGCTGCGGCACTACCGCGTGTTCATGCAGCGCTGGCCGAACATGACCGACTGGTTCGCCGCCCCACTGGTGGAACGGGTCGGCCGACTGCCTGGCGAACCGCACACGGCACCGTCCTTCCCGGTCTCCTTCCGGGCCCGCCCCTACCTGCTGTTCCTCGCCCTGCGTGGGCACATCGCGTTCGACTACCCGTGGATGCTGGGCGCCGGGCAGCTGCGGGTCATCGACCCGGCCGCCGAGATGGGCATCGACTTGGGCACCGGCGCCCTGATCGAGGAAGCCATCGCGCTCGGATACGCCGCAGGCTCGGCCAGGCAGGCGATGAACTGGACGGTCAGCCGGATCGCCCTGCACGCCGGCCTGTCGCGCGCCGAGGACATCACCGAGGAGCACATCGCCGAAGCGCTCGAAGGCGTCCGGCTGTTCAGCGAACGCGAGGACCTGCACCGCTTCTACCCGTCGGCGCAGAGCTACCGCGACAACGCCTCCAAGCAGTGGGTGACCCATCTGCACCAGTTGCAGGTCGTGCTGTTCCACCGCGGCCAGGTGGCCGCCCAGCCGCGCAAGCTGATGCCGTCGTGGAAGCCGCCGATGGACCTGCCGCCGCGCATGCTGGCGGTCGCCCAGAAATGGCTGGCGGCCCGCAAACTGACCGACGCTCCGTCGACGGTGGACAAGCTGGAGCTCGCCGTGCGCGTGTTCGGCGTCTGGCTCGGCGAGAACCATCCCGAGATCACCACCTTCGCCGATGTCACCAGGGAGCACTGCCTCGGCTGGATCGGCCACATCGCCCAGGCCCCGACGGAGAGGACCGGTAAGCCGCTGGGCGTGATGTCGCGGATCCAGCGGATCTCCGGACTCTCCCAGTTCTTCCGCGACACCGCCGTCTGGCAGTACGCCAACGTGCCCGGCCACACCCTCATCGGCGCGGGCGACGCACCCAAGTACCCCCAGAAGGTGCCCCGCTTCATCCCCGACCACGAACTCGACAAGCTGATGCCGGCCATCGAGGCGCTCGACTGCCCATTCCAACGCGCCGCCCTACTAGTGGCCCGCTGGTCCGGAGCCCGCCGCACCGAGATCCAGCGCCTACCGATCGACTGCCTGGACCGCTACCCCGACGGCACCCCGCGGCTGCGGCTGTCGGGACGCAAGACCTACCGCGAGCGGGTCGTCCCGCTGCACGAGGACGCCGCCACCGCCCTGCAGACCGTCATCGATCTGCGGAAGAACGCGCCCGAGCGTCCGTTCACCGACGAGCGCACCGGCGAGGAGATCCGCTACCTGTTCATGAGCCACGGCAAGCTGCTGTCGACCTATTACCTGTTTGAGACGCCGATCCAGGACGCCTGCAGAGCTGCCGGACTGGTCCGTCCGGGCGGTCGCGGCGGTACCGGACGCGGAACCGTCTCCGCCCACCGGTTCCGCCACACGGTCGGGACCCAACTCTCTGAACGTGGTGCGAAGCTGCACACCATCATGAAGGTGCTTGGGCACACCTCAGTGAGCATGGCACTCGTCTACGCGCAGGTCAGCGACCAGGAAGTGCTGCGTGACTACCGCGCGGTCCTCGGCCCCGGCGCGACAATCGCCGGGCCGGCCGCTGAGGAGCTGAGAACGGGCGCGCTGCCGGACACCTCGATCGACTGGCTCAAGACCAACTTCTTCAAGACCGAGCTCGAACTCGGCCGGTGCCTACGTCTGCCTGCCGAGGGCCCCTGCGAGTGCGACCTCTACCTGGCGTGCGCCAAGTTCGTCACCACACCCGACTATGCACCACGGCTACGGACGCGCCGCCGAGTCGAGCAGACCCTCGCCCTGGACGCAGCCCAGCGCGGCTGGGACCGGGAAGTCGAACGACACCGCTGCACCAGCCAGCGCATCGAGAAGCTGCTGGCCGACCTCAACGAACCCTTCGAGGATCCGAACGCACCCGAGGTCGATCAACTTGAATCCTCTCTCTAGACCCCGCCCTCAGCGATTACTCCCCAGCTCGCTCCCGTGCCTGTTCCAGAAGCACACCCATGTGCGAGACCTCGTCCGGCTCCAGCTGCTCAGCTGCTGCGGGCGTGTCCAGGATGAGCTGGATCCCGTCCGCGACAACCTTGGCGGCTGCCGGATCGGAGGCGGTGTCGTCCGGCAGCACGATCCCAGTCAGATTGGGCCGGTCACCCTCGGCCAGCGCACTGGCATCGGCCTGAACAGCAGCCCCCCTGGTCTGGGCGAACTGGAGGAGTTCGATCAGATAAGCGGCCGGCGAAGTGGTCGCCTCGATGGCACCGGGTAGTGCGTTGGAGTCCCAGCTCGGGCTGAACTGGCTCTCGAAGGTCGGGCCCTCAACGAGTCCCACGGGATGCCTCCAGAAGTATGTGCGCTGACTGCGCGAGTATCCCGAACCCTCGCCGCCCTGGGCGGCACTTCCGCGAAACCGATGCCCTTCGTGTCGGGGTACAGGTTCATTGGCACAGCCGGATGCAGTCTGACGTGCCCAGTGGCCCCAGCCCAGTGCTCAGTCGCAGGCCGTCACAGTCAGCGGCCAGCTGTGAACCACTGGTCGACTTGAACAGACTCTCTGACGCCCTAAACGACAAACCGAAGGATGATCGACTTGAACTGTCCACATAAACTCCGACATGGTCTTCGGGATCTTCAAGATGCTGGGCTTCCGCTTCGCGCCGCGCTTTCGCGACCTGGCCGACCAGCGGTTCTGGCGCGCCGACATACCCGGCGAGCAACCGGCGGCCGGCTACGGGCCGCTGGAGGCCATCGCCCGCAACAAGGTCAACCTGCGCAAGGTCCGCGAGCAGTGGCCCGACATGCTGCGCGTGGCCGGGTCGCTGATCACCAACCAGGTCCGCGCCTACGACCTGCTGCGGATGTTCGGCCGCGAGGGCCACCCCACCCCGCTGGGCCAGGCGTTCGCCGAGTACGGCCGGATCGAGAAGACCTTCCACCTCTTCGACCTGGTCGACCCGGTGGACGACACCTACCGGCGCCGGATGAACCGCCAGCTCACCGTCCAGGAGTCCCGCCACACCCTGGCCCGCGCCATCTGCCACGGCAAGCGCGGCCACATCCAGCAGGCGTACAAGGACGGCCAGGAAGACCAGCTGGCCAGCCTCGGACTCGTACTCAACGCCGTGGTGCTGTGGAACACCCGCTACCTGGACGCCGCCGTCGAAACGCTGCGGGCCCTGCCCGCCGGCCAGCGCGAGCACGACGTCCTGGACGAGGACGTAGCCCGCCTGTCCCCGCTCAAGGCCGGCCATCTCAACGTGCTCGGTCGCTACGCCTTCACTCCCTCCCAGCCCGAGGGGGCGCTGCGTCCGCTGCGCGACCCGGCCGCGGCGAACGACGACCAGAGCGAGGAGTAGCCCCGGCCGACCGGGTGCGCCAGTGCCCCTCCCCGCCCCGCGCAGAGAATCCTGCGGCGGCCTTCACGGCGAGGAGGAGGACCAGGTCGAGCGGCTTGTGCCGTGGCGGCGACGGTCAGGAGAACTTGACGTTGACCGACTTGGCGAGCAGGGACACCTCGTCAATCGTCGCCTCGCCGGTGGAACCGTCCTTCAGGTTCGGCGAGGTCACCGACACCGGGAACACGCCGGTGAGGGTCCACTGGATGAACGTCTCGGTGCCGTCCTCGTTCGTGAGGGTGATCGTGCAGTCCTTCTTCTCGACCATGTTCGCGGCGACCGTGGAGATCCAGTCGAACAGTGGGCTGCCCTTCGGGATGAGGCCCTTGCGCAGGGTGACGTTGGTGCCGTCGACCTGGCCGGGCATCTGGTACCAGCCGCCCATGCCGTCCTTGTACTCGATCGTCTGGTGCGTGATGTTGAGGCCAGAGACGTTTCCGAAAGTTGCGTCGGTCTTGCCGTCGCCGTCGATGTCCAGCACGAACCGGTAAGTCGGGACCGGATACTCCGTGTTCGCGTAGGTGATGCTCTCTGCCATTGCTGTGCTCCTGCCAGTAGAGGGGATGCCTCGGACATGATCGCGAAGCGGGAACGGTCCCGCAGGAGAACGCCGAAAGATCACCCGGGCCATGTACTCAGCTGGTCTTCGGCCTCGGGGATCAGCGGAACCGTGGTTATCGGCGAGAACGATCATGGTCGCCTGATTGCCGCTTCGCGTCGCCGAGCGTGATGTATGTGACGGTGTGTCACTCGCAGAAATGATCAGATGTGCGAGTTCTGCGAGAGGCCCGGACCGTGTCCGATTCGCCCCGGTCCGCTCTCGCAGAAAACCTCTCAGAACTCCGCACTTCTGCGAAGCACTTCTGAGAGACTTCCGCCATGGATCTGACGCCCGATCGGGCAGCATCTGCGGTGGAACGACACGAATGCCCGAAGTGTGAGGCTGCGCCCGGCAGTCCGTGCCGGACCCTCGGCGGGAAGACCGCCTCGAAGTACCACACGCCGCGCTTCATCCTCGTACCCGCGCTGCGCGAGGACCTCGAAGTCCTCGTCCCCGCCGACCGCGGCCCGGGCCGGACCTGGCAGCCGGGCCCGGCGCTCGCCGTCGCCCCCGAGCCCGCCGCCGAGAGCCGGCCCGTGCGGATCGGGTACGCCCGCACGTCCATGGTCAGCCAGGAGCTCGCCAGCCAGATCGAGGCCCTGGAGGCAGCGGGCTGCACGAAGATCTTCCGGGAGAAGATCAGCACCCGCGTCAAGCACCGCCCCGAAATGGCCGCAGCCCTCAAGCTCGCCGCCGAGTTCAAGGAGGCCGCGCCCGACCAGGTCGTCATCCTGACCGTCCACGAGATGAAGCGCCTGGCCCGCAACGCCGCCGAGCTGATGCAGCTCTCCGCCGACCTGGAGGGCGCCGGCATCCTGCTCGAACTCCTCACCGGACCGCTCACCGGCGTCTACGACCCCAACGGGATGGGCTCGATGCTCTTCGCCGTGCTGGCCGTCGCCGCCCAGCTCGACCGCAACTACATCCGGGAGAAGACCCTGGAGGGGCAGCAGACCGCCGCCCGCAAGGGCAACCACGGCGGCCGGCCCAAGGTCATCGACGACGACATGCTGACCTTCGCCGTCGCGCTCAAGGACAAGGGCACCCCGGTGCCCGAGATCGCCAAGAAGCTGGTCATCAAGACCGGCAAGAACGCTGGCGAGCACCCGTCGGTGGCCTCGGTGTACCGGGCGCTCGCCGACGCCGAGGAGGCCGCCGCGCTCGCTGCGGTGGACGACGGCCTGCCGCTGCGGCCCAAGCCTGTACGCATCCGCCGGTCCGGTGACCCGCTCACTCCCGAGGAGATCGACCTGCGCGAGCGCCTGGTCGCCCAGCGCGCCGAGTTGACCGCCGCAGACCACGAGGAAGAAGCCAGTCGGTGATCCCTGCAGATACGAGGAAGATCATTCCTTAGCGCTAATGGCTGCACCGCTACTACTCAAGACCGTGGACGGGAGGGACGGGGAGAGGGCAAGAGGGGAGGGCGAGGGAGCGGAGAAGGAGGGGCGGAGGGGGTGCGGGAAGGCAAGGAGAGCGAGGGGGAGAGGGGAAGAGGGGAAGAGGGGAAGAGGGGAAGAGGGGAAGAGGGGGTGGGGGGTGGGGGCGGTGAGGATGCCGGTGAGGGCGGGTCCGGCCGCCCAACCCCGCTGCCGGAAGGCACGGCGGAGGCCCCGGGTCACGACGTCCCGGGGCCTCCACTTCGCTGACCTACCAGCTCAACGACGAGCCGGACGGCCTGTCACGCCCAGTCCACGCCCAGCTTCGCGAGCGAGGCGAGCTGGTCGGCGGTGAGCTTGTCGCGCCGGCTCTTGGTGTTGGAGACCCACACACCCAGCTTCACCACCACCGGCTCGGCCTCGCCCTCGACCTCGATCTCCTCGCCGTGGGCGCGGGGGACCGGGCGGTGGGCGCCTTCCCGCTCGACCCACTGGGTGAGGGCTGCCAGGCCCCGCTGGAACGCCTGCTGCGCCTTGCTCGGCCCCTTCGTCCCGCGACTGGCCGCAGGGGCGGGAGCGGGCGCCTGGTCGGGCTGCACGCCCAGGACGGTCAGCCGTTCCTGCTGCTCGGGCAGCAGCCGCGCCCAGTTGGTCGACTGCTTCTGCTGCTGGAGCCACCGGCCGACGTCGTCGCCGTCGAAGACGACGCCCGGCGCGATGTGGGGCAGGACGCCGTCGGCGTCGACCAGGTCTGCCAGGATCCGGTAGTGGCGCTGCCAGTCCAGCGGCCAGGGGCAGTTCCAGTCCTCGTCGATCGCGGTCAGCTGCGCTGCGCGCTCCGCTGCCCGGTCCGGGTCCTTCCCCAGGCCGTTCTTCGCGCCCTTGCGCCGGAGGTTGGCCATGTACTGCCCGATGGGTACCGTCTCGTCGTCCTCGCCCCACATGGCGTCCTGTCGGGGTGCGAGGTGTCCGGTGGCCCGTCGGTAGGAGCGGAGTACGGCGAGCTTGTTCTCCCAGGCTTCCTCGCCGGGTTCCCACACCATCCCGGCTTCCGCGGCGTCCAGGAGGGCCTTGCGTCGGTCCTCGAGTTCGCCGGCGCGCAGGTTCTTGCGCTGCTGGTGCACCCACCGCCCGAGCGGGAACGCCTTGGTGACGCCGACCTGGACCTCGGTGTCGTACGGGACGGCGTACAGGCCGGTGATCCCGTTCTCGGCCCGCCACCGCAGCAGGGCCTGGTAGCCCTCCAGCCACACCAGGGATTCGGGTCGGTAGACCCGCGTACGGAGGAAGGCCGCGATGGTCGCGGCGTCGCGCGGGCTGGAGAAGTGGAGCAGCGCCGACTCGGCTGCGGCGTCGGTGCCGTCCTCCTGGTCCTCGCCGTCGCCCGCGCCGCCGGCCCCGACGATCTGCCCGTGCTCGTCGCGCCGGAGGTGGGTCTTGCGTTTGCCGTGGGTGAGGGCGCGGGAGGCGAGCTGCTCGACGAGGCGCTCGTCGTGGCTGCGCAGGCCTTGGAGGACGGCTACCAGGGGGCGGTAGCTCGCGGAGGCCACCATGTCCTTGGGGTCCTCGCCCGGGTCCAGGAAGACGGGCACGATGATGCGGGCGATCTTCGTGGTGCCGTCCTTGTTGAGGCGGAGTGCGCGGCCGATGTTCTGGACGATCTCAACCTGGGAGCCGCGGGTATCGGCGAAGCAGATCGCCTCCACACCCCGCTCGCCGGTGATGTCCACGCCCTCGCCCAAGACCCGCACGGACGCGAGGAACGCGCGGTGTACGCGCCGGTTGTCGGCGTCGATGCCGTTGGCGAACTGGCGCAGGACCTCGCGGCGCTCGGTGACGAGGTGGTCCCCGCAGAGCCACGCCGACCACACCCGGTCCGGCGGGACGTGGCGGCCGGTCTCCAGCTCGTAGAACTCGGCGTCGATCGAAGACTTCGGCAGCTTCTCCGCGGCCGCGAGATCGGCGTCGGAGGCGTCGGTGACGTAGAGCTCGGCCGCCGTCTCGGGCAGCTTCTCGGCGAACGCGGCCGCCTCCTCCACCTTCTGGTGGAACGTCATGACCGTACGGAGGTTGTACGCCGCGGCGTGCTCCAGGAGCGCGGCCTGCAGCAGTGCCAGGCGCCGGCCCCGCTGCGCCTCCTCGGACTCACCCAGGACGGGGGAGGGGTCGCGGATCTCCAGCACGTCGATCTCGAACCCGGCGAGGATCCCCCGCTCGATGCTCTCGCTCAGTCCCAGCTCGGCGAGCCAGGCGCCGTAGGTGCCGTCCGGGTCGTCGGCCATGCTCGCGATCTCCACCTCCTCGCCCCCGGCCCCCTTTTGCGGCCGGGCGGCAGCCAGGATGCGCGGGGTCGCGGTGAGGTAGAGCCGGTAGTCGGCGGGGATCCGTGCGTTGTCGTGGATCGCGGCCCACGGGCGGCCGAGGTCGCCGGCGGTGCCGTGGGCCTCGTCGACGATCGCGAGGTCGAAGCCCGCCATCTGCTGTCCGTACAGGCGTTCCCCGCCCGCCAGAGCGGCCTCCAGCGGCCCGCGAACCTTCCGCTGGCCCTCGGGTGCGTCGATGTCCTCGCGGTCCACCAGGGAGGCGTACGTGGCGAACACGACGACCGGCCCCGAGGCAGCCCACAGTGCGAGCTGGATCGGGTTGGTGGTGGTGCGCACCCCCAGTTCGTCCAGTACGGGGTCGTTGTCCAGGGAGCAGACGGCGATCATCGGGTTCCGGTGGCCGACCAGGCGCCAGGCGTGGGCGGTCTGGGCGAGGAGGTCGAGGGTGGGGACGGTGACGAGGATCCGGCCGCCGGGGAAGGAGTCCAGCGCGCAGGCGGCGGCTGTGATCGTTTTGCCGGATCCGGTTGCGGACACGATGGTGGCCCGGGCGCCCTGCGGGGGCACGGGTGGCTTTGCAGGGAATCCGACCCATTTCCGGAACGCGGATTTCTGGTCTGCCTGGTGTTCCCGGAGCTGGATCAAAAGAATTCTCCCGGTTCGGGGAGGACCTGCTCGACGGAGATGATCCGGTATTCGTCGTCGTGGTAGGGGCTGCCGGGCCGGCTGAGCATGGAGTGGGCGTGCTCGACGGCCGCGCCGGCGGAGGCCGCGAAGACGTGCCGGACCGTGGCTTCTTCCTCTGCGGGGGCGGTGGTCGTCCGGGCGGTGATGCGGTAGACGCGGTGCCGCAGCACCTCCAGCGGCAGTCCGTCCTGCGACTGTTCGCTCCAGGCAGCCTCGGTTGCCTTGCGCTGCATACGCAGCTCTTCCCTGCGGGCTACTCGACCGTCCTCGTCCGGCGAGTACACGGTCATCTGCTGCTTCGTCATGACCCGTACGATCCGGGCCCATTCGAGCCGCTGGCACACGGCGATGTCCAGCCCGGTTGGCTTCCGCGGCTCCTGGGGTCCAGCAAGCGTCGGCTTTTCACGCTCCCGGGCGGCCCTGTGCTGCTCCTCCACTTTGCTCAAGTGGAGTCCGGTGGCCCGCCTGACCACAGAAATCTGCGCCAACTCGTCCGGATGGTATTCATAGACAGGCATCCAGTGCACCGATCCAGAGTATCTGCCGTATGCATTACGTTTCTGCCAATGGTACATGCTGCGGCAATATGATGCACTCGTTAGTTTCCTGCCCAGCCGTGTCAGGGGGTCCTGTCCCGCTCCACGAGGATGCGGGTGGATATGCGGGAAGTTTGGGTGATTTGCCTCCATCGATGCTGCGAGGCCGTTAGCTTGATCATTCACCGACAGTGGAAGAGGGTTGATCATGGCCAGGAAGAAGACCGAGGGCGATCCAGGTCTGCCCGAGACCCAAGCTGACCACGCCGCGAGCGACAACGGGAAGCAGCCCGCGTTGGGGGGTGCAGGCCTGGCATTGACCGCCGCGCCGCAGACGCCTGCTGCTGCACTTGCTCGCGAGGAGCTCCTGAAGGCGATCGCGAGCGAAGCCGCCGCGATTGGCGCGGCTAAGGACAAGGGCAAGTCGTCCGTCGAGTTGGAGACGCTCGCCCGCGCCTACACCCTCGTCACCGCAGGCCGCCCGTATCAGGCCGTCAACAGTCCGGGGGACGGGAGCAGGCCTCTGGGAGACGCGAAAGAGGATGTGACCAATGGGGAGGGCGGTGAGAAAGCCGAGGGGCGTGGCCTCCAGGCGATCGTCAACTACAGCAGGTGAACACCATCCTTGGAACGGTCTGGAGACCCTCGCCCGCGCCTGAGGGTGGGAGCGGAGTGGACAGCCCGGCAGGCCGCAAGCCTGGTCCCGGAGGTACGGGTTGGTTGCGGCCTGGGTACGGCGGTCGCCCGAGGGTCGACTTCGGGTTGCCGACGGGGGCTTCGGCTCTCTACCGCGAAGAGCTCAGGTGATGCGGCTTGGGGCTCAGCTCGTCGGGGCGGAGTGTTTGGTGGTGTGTTGAGAGAGGGTGGCCAGGTGTGATCGGAGTTGTGTGACCTCTTGTTGGAGGTCTGTGACGAGTTGATGGAGTGCTTGGATCGCGACGATCGTGACGCCGTTTGTGTCGATGAAGTCGATTGCGGTGTCGGTATCTCCCAGGCCGAAGGCTGCGTGCCAGTCCTGTGCCATGGGTCCAAGGTGGCGGATGTGTTCGGGGTCCCATGTGTAGCGCCAGCTGCTTACAGGCAAGGCTGTGAGGGTTTCGAGTACGGCGAATCCGTTGAACTGATGCCCGGGGTCGCTTTCGCCGGGGGAGCCGGGTTGCGTGGTCATCGGCTCCAGTCCACACCCACGACGTCTGTCTTCAGGTGCCGGTCGGAGGGGCCTGAACCCACATTCCTCATTTGCCACCGTGCATCGTTGCCTTCGGTGCGGAGGTCGTAGTAGGCGAGGATTTGGCCTTGCTTGTCTCGCAATTCCAGCTGCGCCGGGTAGTCGACTCCGTGGGGCCAGGTGACGTGGCGAGGGAGGTCGGGTTCACCGTTCTGCTGGGGGTCTGACGGTGCGTTGCTTGCCGTGGACATGGCTGGTCCTTTTGTTGAGTGGTTGAGGCGTGTCCACCCTGACCTGGGACTTGGGCCGGTCTCCAGCGAGGTCCAGGGTGGTTCGCCCTTACGAGTCCCAGGTGGTGCACTCGGCGCAATGGGGAAACCTTTGCTCTGCTGCCAGCTGCCCACGGAGCGGGCTGGTCCTGGAGGCGGAGCCGGAAGGATCTCGGGGTGGGGGGAGCGGAGCGGACCCACCCCAACAGGCCGAAGGCCTGGACCCCGTGAAACGGGGTCACCTTCCGCGCGGAGCGCGGGAGCTCTGGAGGCCGGCGAAGCCGGCCCGCTCTGGTGGAGTGCAGCGGAGCCAGAGCCAGTCCGGAGCGAAGCGCAGGACTCCGGCCCGAAGGGCCAGGCCATGGCTCGGAGCGAAGCGGAGAGCTGGGCCCGAAGGGCCCCGGCCGAGCGCAGCGAGGCCGTTCAGTCCTGAGCGCGCAGCGCTCAGGAACCCGCTCCGCGGG
>NZ_JBVJYM010000053.1:0-20575 GCF_055600495.1 Streptomyces sp. NPDC038213 | reverse complement strand
AAGCTGTACGGCGTCGGCGACAAGGGCGGCATCTACACCCTGAGCACCACCAACGCCAAGGCCGTCAAGGTGTCCCAGCTGACCGCGGCCCTGGCCGGCGCCGCGTTCGGTGTCGACTTCAACCCCGCCGCCAACCGCCTGCGCGTCCTCTCCGACACCGGGCAGAACCTGCGGCACAACATCGACGACCCCGCCGCCCCGCTCACCACCACCGTCGACGGCACCCTCACCAACCCGACCGTGCCGCCGTCCACCGCCACGGGCGTCACCGGCGCCGCCTACACCAACAACGACCTGAACACGGCCACCGCGACCACGCTCTTCGACCTCGACACGACGGCCGACCGCGTCTCCCTGCAGTCCCCGGCCAACGCCGGCACCCTCGCCCCGACCGGGAACCTCGGCCTGGACGCCGCGCCCGACGCCGGATTCGACATCTACTCCGACCCTGCGACCGGGGCCAACCACGGCTTCGCGACCATCGCAAACGGCGGCTCGTACCGCCTGTACTCCGTCGACGTACTGACCGGCAAGGCCACCGCCAAGGGCGCCTTCCCGAAGAAGCACCAGGTCACCGACCTGGCCCTGCCCCTCAACCAGAAGTAGCCCCGTCGCGACCGGCCCGGGCACAGCACCCCGCTGCGCCCGGGCCGGTCGCGGCCGGATCCCCGGTGCGGGAGCCGGGTCAGGAGGCTCGGAAGAGCTCGTCCTGGCGGTCGGCGTACGGCTGGAAGAGGGCCGCGGGCCAGTTCGGGTCGACGTCCGAGATCCGCTCGACCACCTTCCACACACCGTCCCGCCGCTCGAAGCGGTCCCGGTAGGTGCCGCTGGACACCACCCCTTCGCGGCCCTCCTTCCAGTTGACCTGCCAGCGCCAGGAGACGGCGGCGCAGTCCCCCGCGCCGGTGATCTCGAACCAGCCGACCTCGTGGAACCACTTCTCCAGCGGGAACACGCTGTGCGCGTAGTCGTAGAGGGCCTTGAGCCCCTCGGGGCCGGTGAAGGTCTGGCTGCGCAGGTCGTGGACGGTGAACGTGGCCTCGGGCCAGTACAGGCCGACGTACGCGTCGGCGGACTCGCGGCTCGCGTCGCGGTCGATGCAGCGCTGGTGGAGGGCGAGCTGTTCGAAGATCTCGAACCGGTCGAGGGGGCTCAACGGGGTGGTGTCGGACACGGGTGCTCCTTCAGGGAGGGGTGGGTGGTACGGGGCCGGGGCTGGAGCCACCGGCGCAGGACGCGGGTGACGGCGGGCATGGCCGCGTAGGTCATCAGCACGCTGAACAGCAGGGCGAAGACGGCGGTCCTCGCCACCGGGGGCAGGGGGTCCAGCCGGGGGGTGAGGTAGAGGCTGCCGAGCAGGGAGATCGGGAAGATCCCGATGGCGGAGCTCACCGCTGTCTTCCAGCGGGGCGGAGGCGCCGGCGGCCCGCCCGGCCCGGCGAACCAGGCCTCGACGCCCGCCAGTTCGCGGCGCGCGACCTCGTGGTGGCGGTGCGCCTCGCGCGGGGCGAAGAGCCCGGCCCGCCGCGGGGAGGCGAGCCAGCCGGCCAGCGCCTCCCCGTCCCGGAACCGGTGGACGATGATCCACGGCCCGCCGTCGCCGGCGGGCCCGAAGAGACCGCTCCCCAGGTGGCCGGGGACCGTGGCGGCCGCGGCCAGCACGTCCTTCGCCCACTGCCGGAACTCCTCCTCGTGGCCGGGCTCGACGGTGCGGGCCGCGACCAGGGCCCGGCCCCCGGGAGAGGCGGGGCCGGTGCCCCGGGGGCGGGCGGTCGCGGAACTCCCGTCCGGACGGCGCATCGGGCCGGCCGCGCTTCAGGCGCGGGGCGCCGCGTGGACGTAGTGCTTGGTCTCCTGGAACTCCTCCAGGCCGCGCACGCCGTTCAGGCGGCCCACACCGGACTGCTTGAAGCCGCCCTCCTCGAACATGTCGTGGACGACGGCCCACGTGTTGGTCCACACCGTCCCGGCGGCGAGCTCGCGCCCGACGCGCAGCGGCCGGTCCACATCGCGGGTCCAGACCGAGGCCGCCAGGCCGAACTCCGTGGCGTTGGCCCGGGAGACGGCCTCCGCCTCGGTGCCGAAGACCTCGAAGGTGGCGACCGGCCCGAACACCTCCTGCTGCACGACCGGGGCGTGCACGTCGTCCACCTCCACCAGGGAGGGGGACAGGAACGCCCCGTCGCGCCCGCCGTGCACGAGGACCTTCGCGTACGCGGCCGCATCGGCGACGACGCCCTCGACGCGCCGGGCGTTGTGTTCGTCGATGAGCGGCCCCATCTCGCTGGCCGGGTCGTCTCCGGGGCCGACCCTGACGGCCCGCAGCGCTTCGGTCAGGCGGCGGCGCAGTTCGTCGGCGATCCCGCTCTGCACCAGGATCCGGCTCCCGGTCATGCAGAACTGGCCGGTGAAGGTGGTGACCGCCTTGGTGAGGACGGGGACGGCGGCGTCCAGGTCGGCATCGTCGAAGACGATCATCGGGCTCTTGCCGCCGAGCTCCAGGGAGAGGGCCTTGAGGGTGGGCGCGGCGTTCGCGGCGATGACGCGGCCGACCGCGGTGGAGCCTGTGTAGCTGACGACGTCCACGTCCGGGGAGCTGACGAGCAGCGGGGCGCCCTCGTTGCCCGACTCGGTGAAGACGTTCACCACGCCCGCCGGCAGGCTCTCGGTCTCGGCGATGACCTCGCTGAGCAGCCCGTTGACCAGGCCGGTCTGGCCCGGGAGCTTCATGGCCACGGTGCAGCCGGCGGCCAGGGCGGGGGCGAAGGAGCGCACGGCGAGGACGACGGGCGAGTTCCACGGGGCGATGACGGCGGCGACGCCCGCGCCCTCGCGGAGCGTCATGGAGTACAGGCCGGGGCGGACCTCGGCCGAGCTGCCGTGGTCGCTCAGGGCGAGGGCGGCGTAGTACCGGAGCTTCGGGACCGTCAGGTCGATCTCGAAGGCCGCCTCCTGGAGGATCTTGCCGTTCTCGCGGGCGAGCATCGTGACGAACTCGTCGCGGCGGGCGGCCAGCCGGTCGGCCATCTCGAAGAGCGCCCGGGCGCGCAGGGTGCGGTCGCGGGCCCAGTCGGTGGTGTCGAAGGCGCGGCGGGCGGCGGCGACCGCTGCCGCCGCCTCGTCCGCCCCGGCGTCGGCGAAGGTGCCGAGCACCTGGCCGGTGGAGGGGTTGTGCGATGCGGTCCGGCGGGCGGAGTCGACCCACTGGCCGTCGATGAGGTTGCGGGCGTGCTGCATGGGGTCCTGTCTCGTTCGGGTGCGGGTGCTCGGGTTCCCCGAGCGGGGGTTGCGGGGGTCCGCACCCGGCGGGGCGCCGGGTGCGGATCAGCCCTTCAGGGCCAGGGTTCTGTGCTCCGCCAGCAGGACCAGCTCGGCCAGCAGGGCCCGCAGGAGGCTTTCGGTGAAGTCGTCGCCGTTGAAGGAGCCGTCGGCGTCGAAGTGCAGGTGGGATGCCGAGACGGTGACCTCGGGGTGGGCCACCACGGGGGCCTGGATGCGGTGGAGGATCTGGCGCAGGACCAGCTGGCCGCGGGCGGTGCCGAACCGCGAGGGGGAGGCGCCGAGGATGGCGGTGGGCTTGTCCTGCAGGGCGGGTTCGCCTTCGGAGGGGCGGGAGAGCCAGTCGAGGGCGTTGACGAGCACGCCGGGTACGGCGGAGTTGTACTCGGGCGTGGCGATGATGACGCCGTCGGCCTCCCGCACCCGGCGGCGCAGTTCCGTGACGGCGGCCGGTGCCGTCCCGGCCTCCAGGTCCTGGTCGAAGAAGGGGAGGGCGCCCAGCCCCTGGTAGAGCTCGACGGTGACGCCGGCCGGGGCCAGGGCCCGTACGGCGTGCAGGAGGCCGGTGTTGTGGGAGGTCCGGCGCAGGCTGCCGGAGAGGGCGAGGAAGGTCTTGGGGGACATGGACGGTTCCGTTCGGTGGTGCGGGGGAGGGGCGGTGCGGGGGAGGGTCAGCGGGTGGCCCGGTGGGCCCGGTCGACCAGGTCCGCGACGGCGTCGGGGCGGCTGACCATGACGGCGTGCGAGCCGTCGACCTCCGTGGTGCGGGCACCGGCGCGCCGGGCCATGAAGCGCTCCAGGCTGCTTCCGATGGCCTGGTCGTTCCTGGCCACCAGGGCCCAGGAGGGGAGGGTCTTCCAGGCGGCGTTCCCGACCGGCTGGCCGAAGGCCTCCGCCGAGATCGGCCGCTGGGAGGCCGCCATCCGGGCGGCGGTCCGGGCCGGGAGGTCGGCGGCGAAGGCCGCGCGGAAGCGCGCGGGGTCGAGCAGCACCTCGGTCGAGGCGGTGCCGTCGGGGGCGGTGAAGCGGAACGGCGCCTGGGGCAGCGGGGGGACGCTCGTGTCGGGGTGCTCCTCCATCAGCCGGCCGAGGGACTCGCCCTTCTCGGGGATGAACGCGGCGATGTACACGAGGGCCTTGACCCCGGGGACGGCGTGCGCGGCGTTGGTGATGACGGCGCCGCCGTAGGAGTGGCCGACCAGGATCTTGGGGCCCTTCGTGCCCGCGAGCTGGGCCTGCAGGTAGGCGGCGTCGTACGCCGGGCCCCGCAGCGGGTTGGCCACGGCCTTGACCTTGAAGCCCCGGCTGCGCAGCCGGTCGGCGGCCGCGTCCCAGCCGGAGGCGCCGGCGAAGGCGCCGTGGACCAGGACGACGGTGGGCTTGGCGCCCTTGTCGGCGCTGGCGCTGCCGCTGCTGCTGACCTGGTCGGTTCCCCGGTCGGGGAGGGCGAAGGACAGGGAGGCGGCGGAGACGGCCGTGGCGAGCGCGGCGGTGGCGGCGGCGGCGAGGGTGCGGCGGGAGGGCTTGAACGTGCTCACGTGGTTCCTTCGGGAGATACGCGCGCGTGCTGCGCGAGGGGTGCGACGGGTACGGCGGGTGCGGGAGCAGCGGCTCACGGGGCGGGGGTGCGGTCCGCCGGGCCGGTGGTCCGGCTGGTCGCGCGGGGCGGGTGTGGTCAAGCGTGGTGGGTGAGGACGGCCTTGACCGTGCGGCCGGCCCCGACATCGGCGACGGCGCGGTCGACGTCCGCCAGTGGGTACGCGGTGACGAGGCGGTCCAGCGGGAAGCGGCCCTGCCGGTGGAGGTCCAGCAGGCGGGGGATGAGTACGGCCGGTGCCTGGTGGCCCATGACGGACCCGGTGACGGTGCGGCCCTTGAGGAGCTCGAAGGCGTTCGCCTCGAGTCCCGCGTCCAGGCCGGCCACGCCGAGGACGGCGGCCGCGCCGAGGGGTGCGAGGACCGCGACGGCGGCGTTCATCACGGGGACGGCGCCGGTGGACTCCACGCTGTAGTCCACCCCGCGGCCGCCGGTGAGGTCCAGCACCGCGGCGGCGGTATCGGCCGTGGTGGCGTTCACCACGTCCGTGGCGCCCAACTGCTGTGCCAGTGCCAGGCGTTCGGGCTTCAGGTCGACGGCGATGATACGGGCCGCGCCGCAGGCCGCGGCGGCCATCAGGGCGGCGAGGCCGACGGTGCCGAGGCCGAAGACGGCCACGGTGCCCGCGGGCTGCACGCGCAGGGAGTTGAAGACGGCTCCGGCCCCGGTGATCAGCCCGCAGCCCAGGGGGGCCAGCAGGGCCGGGGACAGGTCCGCGCCGTCGACCCTGACCAGGCTCCGGGGGCGGGCCAGGCCGTACGAGGCGAAGGAGGACTGGCCGAAGAAGTGGTCGTGGACCGGCCGGCCGGCGGCATCGCGCAGACCCGTCGAGCCGTCCGGGCGGCGGGAGTGGAAGTTGAGCGGTATGTGCCGCTCGCAGTAGGCGGGTTGGCCCGCCGCGCAGTTGCGGCAGGCGCCGCACGAGTCCAGGCTCAGTACGACCCGGTCCCCCGGTGCGAAGCCGGTCACGGCCGCGCCGACGGCCTCGACGGTACCGGCGCCCTCGTGGCCCAGGACGACCGGGTGCGGGGTGGGCAGCCGGCCGGCGGCCGCCTCCAGGTCGGTGTGGCAGATGCCGGCGGCCTCGTAGCGGACCAGCACCTCGTCCGGGCGCGGGTCTTCGAGCGTCAGCTCCTCGACGAGGAACCCCCCGCCGGGGTCGCGGGACACGGCGGCGGTGACGGGTGTGGGCATGGTGGAGCGCTCGCCTTCTCGGGTTCGGGGTGTGCGGGGTGCCGTACGGGTCGGGAGGACGGCACGGGGAGGGCGCGACGGGACCGCGGGAGGCGGTCAGCGGGCCGTCCGGCCCAGCACGAGGTCGGCGGCCTTCTCGCCGATCATGATGCTGGGGGCGTTGGTGTTGCCGCTGGGCTCGTGCGGCATGACCGAGGCGTCGGCGACGCGGAGGTTCTCCACCCCGTGGACCCGCAGCTCGGGGTCGACGACGGACAGCGCGTCCAGGCCCATCCGGGCCGTGCCGATCTGGTGGTGTCCGGAGACGACCGTGGCGCGCACGTGGTCGCGCAGCTGCGCCCGGGTCGCCGTCCCGGGGCCGGGCAGCACCTCGCCTGCGTTCCATTCGGCCAGCGCGTCCCGGCCGGCGATGTCGCGGAGCGCCTCGAGGCTGTCGACGAGCGTCTCCAGGTCGCGCGGGTCGGAGAACACCCGCGGGTCCAGGACCAGCGGGGCCGCCGGGTCGGCGGAGCGCAGCCGGACCTCGCCGCGGCTGTGCGGGTGCAGCAGCTGGCCCACCGCGGAGAAGCCGTGTTCCGGGAGGTCGGCCCCGGGCACGGGGTAGGGGAACGACAGGAACAGCGGCTGGATGTCGGGTACCGGCAGGCCCGGGCGGGTCGAGGCGAAGTAGTGGGCCTCCAGGCCCTGCGCCGCCCAGGCCGGCAGGGGCCGGCGGGACTTCCAGACCAGCGGGGCCGACCAGTGGTCCTGGAGGTTGCGGCCCACGCCCGGCAGGTCCGCCCGGACCCGCAGGCCGAAGCCGCGCAGGTGGTCGGCCGGGCCGATGCCCGACAGCATCAGCAGCTGCGGGGTGCCGAACACGCCGCCGGACAGGACCACGTCGCCCAGCGCCCGGGCGGTGTGCTCCCCGCCGCCGGCGGTGTAGGCGATGCCGGCCGCGCGGTCGCCGTCGAACAGGATCCGGGTCACCAGCGCGCCGGTGACCACGGTCAGCAGGGGGTCGTCCTGCACGGGGCGGCCGTAGGCCACCCACGTCGACTGGCGGCGGCGGTTGCGGATGGTGTGCTCGGTGTAGCTGACCCCGTGCTGGTCCCCGCTGTTGTAGGCCTCGTTGAAGCGCAGGCCGTACTCCCGGGCCGCCGCCACCCAGGACCGCACCAGGGCGTCCGGCCCGGGGTTGCGCTGCACGTGCAGCGGACCGCCCGTACCGCGCCCGCCCGCCGGGCCCCCGGCGAAGTCCTCCATGCGCCGGAAGTACGGCTCGACGTCCTGCCAGGACCAGCCCGCCGCGCCCTGGTAGGCCCAGGAGTCGTAGTCCGCCGCGGCGCCCCGGACGTAGATCATGCCGTTGAACGAGCTGGAGCCGCCCAGTCCCTTCCCGCGCGGCCAGGGCAGCCGGCGGCCGTCCGCGTGCGTCTGCGGCTCGGTCTGGAAGGCCCAGTCCCACTCGCTGTTCCAGAGCTGGACCGAGCCGGCCGGGTCGTGGATGGCCTCGGTGTCGTCCACGGGGCCCGCTTCCAGGAGGAGCACCCTGCGGCCCGCGTCCACCAGGCGCCGTGCGACCACCGCACCGGCCGATCCGGCGCCCACGACGATGTTGTCGTACTCGTTGCTGCTCATTGCCGTTCCTTCGTTTCCGTCGTGCTGTCTGCTGTGCCCGCGCCGCCGGGGCCCGCCGGATCTGAACCGGCCGGGCCCGGCGGGTTCAGATCCGGCGGGCGATGTGCTCCGCGGCGGCGAGGACCGTGAGGTTGGTGGCCGCGGAGGGGACGTCGGGGAAGATCGAGGCGTCGACCACGCGCAGTCCGGTCACGGTGCGGACCGCGCCGAGCCGGTCGGTGACCGCCGCGGGGTCCCCGTCGGCGCCCATGGGGGCCGTGGACGTGGGGTGGTGGTAGGTGTCCAGGGTGGTCCGTACGGATTCCAGGACCGCGGCGTCGTCCTGCGCCTGCGGGCCCGGGTTGAGCTCGCGCTCGACCAGGTCGGCCAGCGGCCGGGCGGCCCCCAGCCGGCGGGCGAGCCGGACGCCCTCGAGGAGCCGGCGGCGGTCCTCGGGCTCGGCGAGGAGGTTGAGGTCGATCCGCGGTGCGTCCTGCGGGTCCCGGCTGACCAGGGTGAGGGTGCCGCGGGACTGCGGGCGGACCAGGGCGACGGCGAGGACGAAGCCGACCCCGGTCGGGCTGGCGGAGTGGTCGAACAGGTGGGTCGCGGTGACGTGCAGGTCCAGTTCGCCCGCGGCGGCGGCCGAGCTGGCGGTCCAGGACTTCGCGCCGATCACGGGGGTCTGCCCGCCGATCCGGTCGGGGTCGGCGGCGTACGCGTTGTAGAAGAAGGGGTGGTCCTGCAGACCGCGGCCCACCGGGAGGTCGGCCACCACCGGGATGCCCAGCGCCCGCAGGTCCTCCGCCGGGCCGATGCCGGACCGCAGCAGGACCGCCGCGCTCCCGTACGCGCCCGCGCTGAGGATCACCTCGGCGGCGCGCACCTGCGTACCGTCGGCGAGGAGCACGCCGACGGCCGTCCCGCCCTCGAAGAGCACCCGGTCGACCAGGGCGCCGCCCCGGATCTCCAGCTGGGGCCGGGCGCGGACCTCCCCGGTCAGGTAGGCCATGCCGGTGTTGACGCGCACCCCGTCGCGTACGTTCATCGGGTACGGCCCCACGCCGTGCGGGTCGGCCCCGTTGAAGTCGTCGGCGGCCGGGATCCCCTCGGCCAGCGCCGCGTCCACGAACGCGCGCTGCATGGTGCTGAGCCCGTCCCGGGTGAGCTGGGTGACGGGGAGCGGACCGCTGCGGCCGTGGAACTCCTCGTCGCCGGCCTCCGTGGCCTCCAGTGCCTTGAACGCCGGCAGGAGGTCCTCGTACGTCCAGCCCTCCAGCCCGCGCTGCGACCAGCGGGCGAAGTCCGAGGGCAGGGAGCGGACCGCGACGGAGCCGTTGACCGCCGAACTGCCGCCGAGGACCTTGCCGCGGAAGGCATCCACGGAGTGGCCGATGTATCCGGGCTCGGAGCGCAGTCCCCAGTCGTGGCCGGTCCACCCGCCGAGCACGGAGCTGTCGGCCACCGCTTCGGGGTAGGCGTCCGGTGCGTAGGCGGGACCGGCCTCCAGGAGGAGCACGCGGCGGCCGGGGCGCTCGGTGAGGCGCGCCGCCAGGACGGCTCCGGCGGAACCGCCCCCGACGACGATGGTGGTGAAGGCTGTGTCGTTCATGCCGAGGACGCTAGGCAGGCGCGCCGGTTCCGGCATCGGTCACCGTATCCGTCGCCGTGCGCGGGCCACCTGCCCGTCACGGTCCGCGCGGCCTCCGGCGCCCCTACGCGGTCAGCCGCAGCCCGTTGTCGAAGTCCACGCGGGCCAGCTCCGAGCGGGCGGCGATCCCGAGCTTGGGGAACACGTTGGACAGGTGGTGGCCCACCGTGCGGGGGCTGATGAGGAGGCGGCCGGCGATCTCCTTGTTGGTGAGCCCCTCCGCGGCCAGCCTCGCCACCCGCAGCTCCTGGGGCGTCAGGGCGCACTCCCCGCCCGCACCGGCCGTCCGCGCCGGGGGCCCGGTCAGCTCCTGCTCGCTGCGCGCCCGCGCCAGCAGCGGCAGGGCGCCTAGCCGCTCGAAGGCCTCCGCTGCGGCGGCCAGCTGCCGCCGGGCCCCGGTCCGCTGCTTCGCCCGGCGCAGCCACTCCCCGTACAAAAGGCGGGTACGGGCGTGCCAGAACGGCCGGTCGGCGGCCCCGGGCACCTCCAGCGCCCGCTCGAACCACTCCTGGGCCCGGTCGCCGCCCCGCAGGAGGGCCGTGCTGCGATGCGCCGCGGCCACCGCCCAGGGGGCGCCCGTACGCCGCGCCCAGGCGCCGAGGGCTTCGGCCGCGGCGCCGCCGGCCGCGGGGCGGCCAGCCCGGACGGCGGCTTCCACCGTGTCGGCGGCGGCGAGCAGCGCGAAGGTGGCGTGGGCCGCCTCGTGGCCGGGTTCGGCCAGGCGGACCAGCAGCTCCAGTGCCTCCTCGGCGCGTCCGGTGAACAGGGCCGCCTGGCCCCTGTTCCAGTAGACGGCTGCGGTCAGTGCGCGGACCCGCCGCGGCACCGACAACTGCAGTGTCAGCGCGCCGAGTTCGTCGGCCTCCTGTGCGTCTCCGCGCAGGGCAGCCAGCCAGCCGAGGGAGTTGCGGCACTGCGAGGCCGCGTGGTCGGCGCCGATCTCCTCGGCCGTGCGCAGCATCTCGGCGGCGCTGGCCCGGGCCCGGTCCCAGCGGCCGGCGAGGATGTCCAGGGTGGCCGTCTGCGGCACCGTCAGCACCAGTGCGCTCGCCGCGTCGGTGCGGCGCATCGCCTCCAGCTTGCGGTCGAGGGCCTCGGAGAGGGCCTGTTCGGCACCCCAGGCCGCGGCGAGCGGTGCGGGCGGCACCAGCCGCCAGGACACGGTGCCGAGCGGATCCGCCGCATGGGCGGTGAGCGGGGGTGCGTCCGGGGGTGCGGCCGGCTCGCCGCTCCACCACGGTGCGAGTGCGGACAGCACGGCCGCCTCCGGGGTGTCCGCGCCGCGGGTCAGCTCCGCCACCCGGCGCAGGGCCGCGGCCTGCCGGTCCGGGGAGCCGGCGGCCCAGGCCGCCCGCACGGCCAGGCAGGCCAGTTCCACGGCCCTGGTCCGGTCGGACACCGAGTGCGCGTCGCGCAGCAGCAGCCGGTGCGCGGCCTCCTGGTCGCCGTGGGCGAACTCGATGAGCCCGCCGAGCCCGCCGCTGTCCTGCGCCACGGTCTGTGCGGACGCCAGCCGCCCCGCCTCGGCGAGCAGCTCCCGGGCCCGGCCGACCTGTCCGCACTCCCAGGCGGCCAGGGCGCCGAGGGACAGGCGGCGGGCCGAGTCGGCGGGGTCGGGGGACAGTTCGGCGGCCCGCAGCAGGGCGCGGGCGGCCGAGGCGTTGCCTCCCGCGGCCGAGTCGTGGCGCGCGGTGTCCTCCAGCAGGTCCGCCACCGCCTCGTCGGCCGTGTCGGCGGCCGCGGCCAGGTGCCAGGCCCGCAGCCCCTCCGCGGGCCCCTCGGCGCTGCCGCCCCCGGCTGCGGCGTCCTCGTCGAGGGCCCCGGCCAGGGCCCGGTGGGCCGCCTGGCGGTCGGCGAAGGACGCCGCGTCGTAGACGACGGCCCCCACCAGCGGCGCGCTGAAGCGGAGCACGGAGCCCCGGACGGCGAGCAGGCCCGAGCGCAGCACCTCGTCCCAGGCCGCCGTACCGGCCCCGGCCGCGGCGGCCGCCCTGCGCACCAGGCGCTGGTCGCCCCGGTCCTCCGCCGCGGCCACGAGCAGCAGGGAGCGGGCGGCGGGGGAGAGGGCCGCGGTATGGGCTCCGAAGGCGCGGCGCAGCCGGGGGCCCACGGGCAGCCGTTCGCCGGAGCCGGCGGGGCCGGGCAGCTCCCGGAGCGCGAGCGGGTTCCCGCAGGCGGCCGCGACCGTGCGGCGTACGGCCTCCTCGGCCGCCGCGGGCCGCGCCGCACGCACCAGCCGGGCCGCGTCGGCATCGTCCAGCGGGGGTACGGCGAGCGCGCGCCGCCCCTCCCAGGGGCCGCCGGCCGCCGGATCGCCGTGCGCGGTGAGCAGCATCGCGACGGGCGAGTTGTGCAGCCGCCGCGCGACGAAGGCCAGGCATTCGGAGGTCGGCTCGTCGAGCTGGTCCGTGTCGTCCACGGTGATCAACAGGGGCTGCCGGGCGGCGAGTCCGGTCAGCAGGGTGAGGGTCGCCACCCCGATGAGGAAGCGGTCCGCGGTCTGCCGGGTGTGCCCCAGGGCGCCGCGGAGCGCCTCGGCCTGCGGCGGGGGGAGGGCGGCGATCCGGTCGGCGAGGGGCCACAGCAGCCCGTGCAGGGCGGCGAAGGCCAGCTTGGACTCCATCCGGCTGCCGCGGCAGCCCAGGACGGTGAAGCCGGCCGCGCGGGCGGCTGCGTACTCGAGGAGCGCGGTCTTGCCGATGCCGGGGTCGCCCCAGAGCACCAGGGCCGACCCGCCGCCCCGCCGGGCCTCCTCGAGGAGTCCGTCGAGCTCCTGCCGCTCCCGGTCCCGTCCGTACAGTTCCACTTCCGTGCTCCCCGCTGTTCCACGTACGTCAAAACGTTTCCCCCAGCCGTGGGCGGGGGGCGCCGCACGAGGTGCGGCGGATACGGTGACCGATGCGCCCGCCCGGCAGGGCCGCCTACCGTCACCGCCATGACCAGTACTGCACTCGACGAAGGCGCCCGGATCGCCGGGCAGGTGGCCGCGGCCACGGGCGCCGATCCGGGCGACCGCCTCCTGCACACCCGCGGCGCCTGGGCGGCCGGCGCGTTCACCCCCTCCGGGACCGCCGCCGCCCTGAGCACGGCCGGGGTCTTCGCCGGGCCGGGCACCCCCGCCGCGGTCCGGTTCTCCAGCACGCTCGGCGGCGCGGACGGCCACGACGGCGATCCGTCGGACCACGGCATGGCCGCCCGGATCGGCGGCCTCGACCTGGTGATGTTCACCCTGCCGGTCTTCTTCGCCCGGACCGGGGCGGACATGGTCGAGTTCCTCCGGGCCGCCAACTCCCCGGACCCGGCCTCGGCCGTCCCCGCCTACGCCGCCCGCCACCCCGAGGCGGCCGCGGCCCTGGACCTGGCCCGGCAGGCCCGCCCGGCAGCGGGCTTCACGGGCCTGTCCTACCACTCGGTCCACGCGTTCGGTCTGGTGGACCCCGCCGGTACGACCCGGTGGGCCCGGCTGGGCTGGCGGCCCCACCGCCCGGCGCAGCCGCTGTCCCCCGAGGAGGCCCGCAGCCGGCCGCGCGACCACCTCCGCGCCGGACTGGCCGCGGAACTCCCGGCCGGATTCGACCTCGTCGCCCACCTGCCCGCGGCCGGGGACGAGGTGCACGACCCCACCCGGCTGTGGTCCTCGGAGCAGACCGCGGTGCTGGGGACCCTCATCCTCGACCGGGCCGGGGCCCCCGCCGGGGAGCCCGCCTTCGATCCGCTGCGCCTGCCGCCGGGGATCGCCGCCCCGCTCGACCGGCTGGTGCGGGACCGCAGCGCCGCGTACGCGGCTGCGCAGCGGCAGCGGCGCGGCTGAACCGGCCGCGGACGCCCGCGCGCGGGACCGCGACGCGCACGGCTCCCGTGCGCAGCGCTCCGGTACGTACTGCTCCGGCGCGTACGGCGTCCGTGCGCGGGCCGTCCGGGCCCGCCGGACCGGCCCGCCTCCTCGTGGGGATCATGGCCAAAGCCTTGCAGTCCGTACTGAACGTGCTCTCAACGTCCTCCGAACGCCCCGCCGCGGGCCGCGGCGGACCTCAGCCGGTGCCGGACGCGCCGTCCAGGAGCCCGTCGATCTCGCGGACCGACAGGACCAGCCCCCGCGGTTCGGCGAGCCCGCGGGCCTCGGCCAGGACCTCGCGGGCGCGCCGCGCCCCGCCGCGTTCGAGGCGGGCCCGGCCCAGGTCCGTCAGGGCGGCGACCAGCTCGGTCACCGCCTCGGTGCCGCGCAGGTGGTCCACCGCCCGCTCCAGGAGCGGCAGCACCTCCTCCTCGGCCGACGCCAGCGCCACGGCCCGCCAGGCCCGCCCGAGCGCCACGGGGGTGTCCCACCGCTGCGCGAGGGCGAGTTCCGAGGCCGCCAGCTCCCTGGCGCGCTCGCGTTCGCCCGTCTTCAGCAGTTCCATGGCGGCTGCGCTGCGCCAGGCGAGGTAGCCGGGGTTGTGCAGCCCCCAGGCGGCGTGGCGCCGCCCGCAGTCGATGAAGAGGGCGGCCGCCTGGTGGGCCTGGCCGCGCGCGGAACAGAGCAGGGCGCGCACCCACTTCACGACGGTCAGCTCCCAGGTCTCGGCGTTGACGTGCTCCGTCGCGCTGTCGAGCTGCTCCTCGGCCTCGGCCACCCGTCCCAGGCCCAGGAGGGCCTGCGCGTACTGGGCGACGAGCGCGGCGGGGCGGCGCGGAACCTGCGCGAGGGGCAGCCCGGCCACGGGTGCGCAGGTGACGAGCGCCTTGCGGTAGTCGCCGCTGCGCATGTGGACCTCCGAGCGCATGATGCGGCGGTAGATGTCCATGGTGCCGAAGTAGTGGTCCTCGTAGAGGTCGCTCAGCTGTCCGGCGAAGGTGAACTGCCCGGCCCACTTGGCGATGTGCGTGAGGATGCCCACGACCTCCCGGGGCAGCTTCTCCCAGGCCCCGTCCTCGTGGCACTCCGCGGGGAAGCGCGCGAGCGCCTCCGCGGCGCTGTACCTCACCTGGTAGGTGTCGTCCCAGGTGAGGACGGCGTCCGCCACCGGGTCCCCGCCGTGCCCGGCGGCCCGCTCCGCGCGCAGCCGCCCCACGACCGCCGTCCAGTTCTCGTGGGTGAGCGCGGCCACCATCCAGCAGGAGGCCCGGGCGGCCTGCGCCGCAGCCGGATCCCGCCGCCCGGTCTCGGCGATCACCTCGTCCATGAGCGCGAGCGCGGCGCCGGCCTGCCGGTTCGAGGCCATGGTCCAGGCCAGCGGGATCAGCGCGGTGGGCTCCTCCCGCGCGGCGCGCTGCTCCGTGAGCGCCTCGCGCAGGTGGGTCAGGGATGCGGCCGGGTTCACCCACAGCTCCAGCTGGCCGAGCTGGACGAGCACGGCGGCGCGCCGGTCCGGGCCCGCGATCCGCAGGGCGGCCTGCAGGTGGTCCAGGGCCTCCCTGACCTCGTGCTGCCGCAGGCACTCGTCCGCCGCGTCGACCAGTACGGCCGTCCACTCGGACCACTGCGTGCCCGTCAGCGCGTCCAGGTACCGCGCCGTCTCCCGCGCGCTGCGCCCCGAGGCCAGGGAGAACCGGGCGGCGGCCACCCGGAGCTGGGCGTTCTCCTCCGGCGAGCACAGCCAGCGCAGGGTGTTGGGGAGCAGCGGGTGGCGGAAGGCCGGCGGGTTCGCCGCGGCCAGGACGCCGCTCGCCGCCAGGCGCTCGCACCGCTCCCGGACCGTGGCCGCGGACTCCCCGCACACCGCCGCGAGCAGCTCGGGCGTCGGCTGCTGCTCGTGCAGGACGGCGACGGCCCGCAGCAGCAGGGCCCGGCTGTCGGTGTAGTTGTCCAGCATCAGGGCCAGCGCCCGCTGGAAGCGGACGTCCGGGGCGTGCTCGGGCACGTGCGGGAGCCCGGCGCCGGGCATCGCGGACAGGTCCGCGACCAGTGCGGTGACGAGCAGGGGAATGCCGGCCGTCGCCCGGTGGACGCTGCCGGCGAACTCCGCGGCCTGCGGGGCCGGGTGCGCGGCGGCCGTCCGCGGCGCGGCCAGGGCGGCGATCGCGGATGCGCTGAACCTGCCGAGGTACAGCGCCGCCGAGGCGACGTTCCCCAGGTCCAGGGTCTGCCGGTACGCCTGCGGATCCCACGGCCGGTCCTCCAGCGCCAGCACCAGCAGGACGCGGGTGGCGTGCAGCCGCTGGGCCAGCAGCGTCAGCACCTTCAGCGAGCGCTCGTCGATGCACAGCACGTCGTCCACGAGCAGGACCAGCGGGCCCCCCGCGGCGCTGTCGGCGAGCAGGCCGGCCGCCTCCTGCGCCAGCTCGTCGTCGGTCCGGTCGGCCCGCAGGACGGCGGAGCCGTCCGCACGGCCGGTACCCGCGCCGGGCCGGAGGCGTTCGAGGACCGCGTTCAGCAGACCGAGGGGCGCGCCCCCGGCGGAGGCGGCCCCCCTCGGCAGGCCGACCTGGCGCGCACCGGGCACCAGGCGGGCGGCCTCCGCGAGGAAGCGCGACTTGCCGTGCCCGTAGATACCGGAGACGAGCACCAGCCCGCCTTCGCCCGCCGCTGCGCGCCCGGCCAGCGACGCGAGTACGGCGAGCTGCTCCTCCCGTTCGACGAACGGGGCCTCCTCCGGGGCGGGCCTGCGGGGGCCGGACGGGACGGCGGGCGCCGCCGCGCGGACCGGGGCGGCCGGGGCGGCCTCCTCCCGCGCGCCCGGGGCCTGCTCGGCGGGTCCGGACAGGATCAGGCTGTGCAGCGTGCGCAGCTCCCGCCCCGGATCGACGCCCAGCTCGTCGGCCAGGAGCCGCCGGGTCCGCGCGTACACGTCCAGCGCATCGGAACTGCGGCCGGCCTGGTGCAGCGCGCGCATCAGCAGGGCGCGGGGGCGCTCGCGCAGCGGGTGCTCGGCCGTCAGCACCCGCAGGCGGTCGATCACGGAGTCGGACCGCCCGAGCGTGATCGCGAGGTCGAGGGCGTCCTCCTGCACGGCGAGCCGGCGCTCGGTCAGAGCCGCCCGCCACACGGCGGCGTAGGGCCCCGGCACGCCGGCGAGCGGTTCCCCGCTGTACAGCCGCAGCGCCTGGTCGTAGAACCCCTCGGCCGCCTGCCACTCGGAGCGCCCGCGGGCCCGCTCCCCCTCGGAGACCAGCCTCTCGAACACGCCGAGGTCGGTCTGCTCGTCCCCGATCCGCAGCTGGTATCCGCCGTGCCCCGACAGCAGGACGGTGGCCGCGGCCCGCGGTCTGCGCTCCGGCTCCAGCACCCGCCGCAGCCCGGCCACATGGGTCTGGATCACCCCGGCACCACTCGCGGGCGCGGACTCCTCGTACAGCGCCGCGAGCAGGTTCTGCGTGGACACCCACTGCCCCCGCCGCAGCGCCAGCGCGCACAGCACCGCCCTGCGCTGGGGCGGCCCCAGAGGCAGCGGCTGCCCGTCCCGGAGCGCCTCGACACCGCTCAGGAACGTGAACCGGAGCGTGGACCGGACCGTGCCGGCGGCCGCCTCCCGCTCATCCTGCGAGCCCGTCACGTCGCCCCCCGGCCGTCCGATGCATAAGGGAGGAATCCTAACCGACACGCCGCGTGACCTGGCCGGATCGCCCCACCCGGCCCGGCCCGTCCCGAGCGCAAGATCCACAAATTTCCGGAACCGGAGAACCGAAGGCCCCCGCGACGCGTGGTACCGGGTGAAAGTCCGGCATGCGCATGGAGAGTGGGGGACCACAGGTGATACCTGTGTCGAAGGTGAGGACGGCGGCGCTCGCCGCCGCGGTGGCGGCGTCGCTGATCGGGGGGACGGGTGCGGCGGCCATGGCCGCAGGGCAGCCCGGGGCGGCTAGACCGGCCGCCCGCCAGGGGAAGCAGGCGACCGCCCACCAGGGGAAGAAGAAGCCCGCCGCGCCCGCGGCCACCGTCACGCTGGTCACCGGTGACCGGGTGGCCGTGGCGGCGGACGGTTCGGTCGCGCGGATCGAGCGGGGGAAGGGCCGCGAGGGCATGGTCTTCTCGGTCCGGCGGACGTCCGGGCACACGTACGTCATCCCGCAGGACGCGCTGCGCCTGCTGGACCAGGGGGTCCTGGACCGGCGGCTGTTCGACGTCGCCGGGCTGGTCGCGGCCGGGTACGACGACGCGCGCCGCAGCACGCTGCCGCTGATCGTCTCGTACCGCCGGGACGGCGCCGGGGCCCGGGTCCCCAGCGCCTTCGGCCAGGCACTGGCCGGCTCCGCGCGGGACCGCAAGCCGCTGCCCGCCGTCGACGGGGAGGCGGTCGAATCGCCCAAGTCCGCGGCCGGCGGCCTGTGGTCGCAGCTCGCGGGCCGGGGTCCCGCGGCCTTCTCCGCGGCGCCCGTCGCCCGGCTGTGGCTGGACGGCCGGGTCCGGGCGGCCCTGGACAAGAGCACCGCGCAGATCGGCGCGCCCTCGATGTGGAAGGCCGGATACACCGGCAAGGGCGTCAAGGTCGCGGTGCTGGACACCGGCGTCGACCAGACCCACCCCGACCTCAAGGGCGTGGAGGTGGCCGAGAAGAACTTCAGCAGCTCGCCCGACGCGAAGGACCGCCACGGCCACGGCACGCACGTGGCCTCCACCGTCGCCGGCTCGGGCGCCAAATCGGCCGGCAAGTACAAGGGAGTCGCCCCCGGCGCCCGCCTGCTCGACGGCAAGGTCCTCGGCGACGACGGCTTCGGCAGCGAGTCGGAGATCGTCGCCGGCATGCAGTGGGCCACCGACCAGGGCGCGAAGATCGTCAACATGAGCATCGTCGCCGGAGACGAACCCGAGGTCGACCCGATGGAGGCGGCGGTCGCGAAGCTCTCCGCCAAGGCCCTGTTCGTCATCGCGGCCGGCAACGAGGGCGACAAGCCCGGCACGATCACCTCGCCCGGCAGCGCCCCCGCGGCCCTCACCGTCGGCGCGGTGGACCACCAGGACAAGATCGCGGAGTTCTCCAGCCGCGGCCCGACCGCCACCGGCCTGACCAAGCCCGACATCACGGCCCCCGGCGTCGACATCACCGCCGCCGCCAGCACCCAGGGCGGCGCGACCGGCGGCAGCGGCTACACCGCCATGTCCGGCACCTCCATGGCCACCCCGCACGTCGCGGGCGCGGCCGCCCTGCTGCTCCAGCAGCACCCCGGCTGGAGCGGCGCCCGCCTGAAGTCCCTGCTGACCGGCTCGGCCACCCCGCGCCCCGAGCTGAACGCCCACCAGCAGGGCGCCGGCCGGGCCGACCTGAACCGCGCGCGCACCGCCTCCGTGGTCTCGGAGCCCGGCTCGCTCGACTTCGGCACCCACCTGTGGCCGCACGCCGACGACAAACCGGTCGCCAAGACCCTCACCTACCGCAACACCGGCACCGCGCCCGTCACCCTCGCCCTGACCGCCGCCGGCACCGACGCGGCGGGCCGCCCGGCCCCCGCCGGGATGTTCACCGTCAAGGACGCCAAGCTCACCGTCCCGGCCGGCGGCACCGCGAAGACCACCGTCACCGTCGACACCCGCAAGGGCACCAAGGACGGCTCCTTCGGCGGCACCGTCCTGGCGGCCGGCGGCGGCCAGTCCGTACGGACCGGTCTGGCCGCCGTGCGCGAGATCGAGTCGTACGACGTGACGCTGCGCCACCTCGACGACGCCGGCAGGCCCGCCGACAGCTACTTCACCCAGTTCACCACGGCGGGCAGCGACGGACAGGAGCGCCGGGCGGTCCCGTACAAGGAGCCCGGTACGGCCGTCATGCGCCTGCCCAGGGGCGAGTACCAGCTGGAGGGCCAGATCTTCAGCCCCGGCAGCGGGAACCGCACGGCGGTCTTCGTCCAGCCGGTCCTGAAGGTGGCCGCGAAGAGCACTGTCGTCCTCGACGCCCGCGCGGCCAAGCCGTTCGCCGTCACCGCCCCCGACCGCACCGCCAAGCTCGTCAGCGCCACCGTCGGGTACTACGACAAGGACGCGATCGTCAGCGGCAGCTGGGTGATCGACGGCACGACGCAGTTCCGCACCGCCGCACTCGGCGCGGCCGACAGCGGGATGCAGTCCCAGCTGGCCGGAGTCTGGCGCTCGCCCGCCGCGCCGACCACCGACTACCGGCTCGCCTTCCACCGCGCCGGCAGCTGGTTCACCGGCCTCACCCGCACGGTCGCCCTCGCCGACCTCGCCGCGGTGAAGTTCGGCTTCGGGTCCTCCGTCACCGGCGCCAAGGGCCTGGTGGACATCAGCGCCTCGGCCCCGGACGGCTTCAGCGCCGGACCGATCTCCACCATGCAGCGCACCCTGCCGGTGTCCGGAACCCAGTACATGAGCACCACCGGCGTCCAGTGGAACTGGACGGCCACCCAGGCCGACGCGCAGGGCGCCGCGCGCGTCACCTACAGCGAAGGCCCCGCCGCCTACAAGCCGGGCGGGCGCTACACCCTGGAGTTCAACAAGGGCGTCATCGGCCCCGACCTGGCCGCGAACCCCGACCAGCAGGGAGCCAACCGCTACGGCAACACCCTCGACGCCAACGTGCTGCTGTTCGTCGACGGCGCCGGGCACGCGGGCACCCCCGTCCTGTCCGGCGGCTCCAGCCGCCTGGAGTCCGGCGGGCGGATCCTCGCCCAGGCGCGCCCCGGCGAGTGGCTCACCGCCGAGGTCCCGGCCGCGTCCGCGGTCTACAAGCTCACCGAGGAGGCGACCCGGCCCGCCAAGGACACCGCCATCAGCACGAAGGTGACCGGCGTGTGGACGTTCACCTCGGCCAAGGCCCCCGACCGCGGCGCCCGCCTGCCCCTGTCGACCGTACGGATCGCCCCGGCGCTCGCCCTCGACGGGACGGCCAAGACCGGCAGCACCCTCAAGCTGCCCCTGCACGTGGCCGGCGCCGCCGCCGCACCCGGACAGCTCGCCGCGCTCACCGTGAACGTCTCCTACGACGGCGGCCGCACCTGGAAGCCCCTGACCGTCGCCACCGACGCGAAGGGCGCCCGCTCGGCGACCGTCAAGCACCCGGCGACCGCCGGAGGCGTCACCCTCCGCGTGGACGTGAAGGACAAGCAGGGCAACACGGCCCGGCAGACGGTCACCAACGCCTACCGGCTCGTCCGGTGACCTGAGCACCGGCCCGCACACCACCGCCAGGGCCCGGCCCCGCACCCCGCGGAGCCGGGCCCTCCGCGCGGGCACGCTGTGCGCGTGCCCGCCGAGCCGCCCGTCCGCCTCGTCATCGGTCGGGAGCGCGCTCAGGCGGGGAGGGTCATCAGGAGGAGGGGTTCGGTGGTGGGTTGGGGGGATCCTCCGGTGGGTTCGAGGGTGAGTCCTACGGCGCCGGCGTCGG
>NZ_JBVJYM010000052.1:0-22553 GCF_055600495.1 Streptomyces sp. NPDC038213 | reverse complement strand
AACTCCTTGGGATAGGGCTTGGGCACGACAACATCCTTCCAGGCCGCTTCTCAGCAAGCCAGGTCAGGTGTCACTCAACCCTGCAGCAGTCCCCAGCAAGGCCGACGAGGGGTTTCGTACTCCGCGCTCAACGCTTTTCACCATGGCCAGGGAGACATGCGAAGCACGGGCGAGGTCTGCTTGGGTCATGCGTCGGGTCCGGCGCCGCACGGCGATGCCTTGCCCGATGTGATCAGCCATTCACACACCGTACCGCTCCGCGAAACGGCTTTTCCGCACTACCTGTTGGCGATGCCGACGAGGTCGTGCAGTGAGTCGATCGACCAGTCCGCGGCGGTCCTGACGGTCGGGTCGTCGGCCCACCAGAAGCCCCATGGCCCACGCCGCAGGTGCGCGGTGCGCAGGCCGGCGGCGCGGGCCGGGTGGATGTCGTTCGCCGGGTGGTCGCCCACGTACAGCGTCTGGTCGGCCGGGGCGCCGGAGACCGCCAGCACGCGGGCGAAGAAGACGGGCGACGGTTTGGCGGTGCGCCATTCGCCGGAGGTTGCGACCAGGTCGGCGGGCAGGTCGAGGGCCCTCAGCAGCTCTGCGGCGCGGGCCGTCTGGTTGCCTGCGACGACGACACGGATCCCGGCTGCGCGCAGGGCCGACAGGGCGGGTCGTACGTCTTCGTAGAGGTCGCTCTCATCGAGCTGTTCACCCCGCCCGGCGGCTTCGCGCGCGGCGTACTCGGCGCCGATGTCGATCTCGGGGCGCAGCAGGCGCAGGGCGTCTGCGTTGTCCCGGCCGTCGATGACGACGGCGCCGACGAGTGCCGAGAGGGTGTGCCGCGGGACCCCCAGCCAGTCGGCCCACAGGGCCCAGTAGCGGTCGTCGCACGTCAGCGTCTCGCCCACGTCCAGCACCACGGTACGGATCACTCGGCCAGGGTAGCCGGGCCCCCTTCCGTGCTCAGCGGACTGTGCCGACGACGAGTGCGGCGAGGATGCCGAGGGTGATCGCGACGTAGAGGAGCTGGCGCTGCCACTCCGGTGGCGCGCTCACATCGGGCACCGGCCGAAGCCGAACGACAGCGGCACCAGGTGCGCGTACGGCACCTCCTGGTGTCGGCCGCCGACGGCTTCGTGGAGGGTGCGCACCGTACGGGCCAGGGCGCGGGCGTGGTCCCAGTTCCCGAGCGGGCTCGCGGTCGGGCCGGTCTCGGTGAGCTGGTGCCAGTCGCGCAGCGCACCGCCCACTCGGCCGTCCGTCTCGCGCAACGCCTCGGCGGCGGCGAGCAGCCCGGCACCGAGGGTGAGGAGACCGTCCGTGAGTCGGGCGATCTCGCCCGCCTCCGGCTTCCGCTCGTACGGCACAAGTGCCTGGTGGATGAGGGCTGTTGCCTGGGGCGCGTGGGAATCGTGCACGGGTGCTCCCTGCCGTCGTCGCGGGTGGTGCAACGACGGTAGGAGAGCCCGGGAGGCCTCAGGGGTACAGAAAGTACCCCTGTCGTCAGGCCGCCAGGAGGCCGATGTGCTGGGCGAGGGCGGCGGCCCGGCGGCGGCGTGCGGGGCTCTTCGCCTCGGTCTCCTCCAGCACGATCCGCTTGGCGTAGCCGTTGTAGCGCACGGTCTCGGGTGCTGCCTCGTGCGCCTGCGCGATGGTGGCGAGGGCTGCGTCCGGCTGGCCGTCGAGGTGGTAGCCGCGGGCTTGTTCGATGCGGTGCCGGGCCCGCCTCGGGCGTGAGGGGATGGTCTCCGCGTCGGCGCGCGCCGCCTGGCGTACGGATTCCCCGCCCGCGTGGAGTTCCACGGCGAGGGTGACCGCGTGGGCGTCCATGATGGTCCGGCCGAAGCTGGTCACCGGGTGGTAGTAGGCCTGGGGCAGCGTCGCGGCCATGGTCCGGGCGCGGTCCCAGTGCCGCCAGGCGGTACCGGTCTCCCCTCGGCGGGCAGCAGTGTGACCGGCCTCGAAGGTGAGCGCGCCGACGATCGCCCGTACCTCGTCCGGGCCGTCCGGGAGCAGGGGCTCCAGGTGCCCGAGCACCGTGTCCACGATCTCGTCCGCGGCATCGAACTGCTCGGGCCCGCTGTCCCGGTGCGCTTGGACGAGCAGCCAGGCCGCCACTCCGATGGCGTGGGGGTCCTCGGACTCCTGGGCGGCCACCATCCCGCGGTCCGCGAGCCTCCAGAGCAGTGCGGCATCCGGCTGGTACGCGGCGAAGAACTGCGCCAGCGCGTAGGTCTCCGCGAGTGCGGCCTGCGCCGCCCTCCGCTGCGGGAGGCTCTCCGCCTGCCGTACCGCTGCCCGCGTGTCCCGGATCAGGTCCGGGAGGAGGGCGCCGATGACCTCCCGGTGGTGGGGTGCGGAGTGCCGGGCCTGCCAGGCCCGGGCGATCCGGGCCTGAATGTGCTCGCCGGGCGGGGCCTCGCGGCTGTCGAGCGGAAGGGCGTTGACGGCGGCGCGGACGGCGGCCAGCCGGGGGTGACCCGGTCCCGCGAAGAGCTGGACCCGTACGGACTGGTCGCCCGTGAGGTCCGACAGGTCGCGCAGCCGCAGCACTTCGGCGATCCGGAGGACGAGTGGGAGCTTCGGGGTCCGCAGCCGCCCGTTCTCGACCGCCTTCACCCACTCCCCCGACCTGCCGACGAGACCGCCGAGCTGGATGCGGGTGAGGCCCCGGCGGGTGCGGAGGATCTGTAGCCTCTGGCCGAACACCAGCGGGTCTGCGTACGGGTCCGGGGTCGCATCGGAATGCATCACGGTCTTGCCCCTCTCCTGCCAGATCGGTAGGGCCAGGTTAGGGCTTGGCGCCCGGCCCGGTGATCCGACGGCGGATCAGGCCTGCGGCCGCCGCCGGGGCAGCGCGGGTCTTTGCGGCGCCAGTTGCGGATCTGGGATCTGACACGATGCGCCCGAGGGCCGGCACTTCTCCGAGCTCCGGCGCGCGTGACCGAGGGGGTTCGACATGGGTGTGCCGACACCGCTGTCCGAGGAGAGGAGCAGATCGCAGCCGGACTGGCCGGCCTGCCCGGCTCGAGCCGCGAGGGCGACGCCATCGTGCGCACGTACCCGATCCGCTACCACGCGGCCGTGGCCGCCATCGTGACGATCGCGGACCGGTCGCGCAGGGTGCAGCACCATGCCGACCTCGACCTCCGCATGGACCACCTCCGCGCGACCATCACCACCCACGACGCGGGCCGCCGCCTCACCGAGGCCGACTTCGACCTCGCCCGCCGCATCGACACCATCGTCGCGGCACACCAGTCCATCCCGCTGGACTGACTCCGGAACTATTCCGCTCCGGCGGGGCCCTCCAGGGCCGCCACGAACTCGTCCAGCCGGGACGTGACCTCGCGCAGGACCCCTACCGAGCCCGCCGGGTCGCCCGGCAGTTCCAGGGAGTGGTCGGCCCCGGGGATCTCCAGGACCTCGTGGCCCAAGGAGGCCGCGGCGCTGGCGTCCCAGAGGCGGTCGGCGGTGCCGCCGACGAGGAGGGTGGGGGCCTTGGCGCGCCGCAGGGAGGCGGGGACGTGGCCGAGGGGCATCACCGGCGTGAGCCAGGCCGCCGGGAGGCCGCGGTCGGCGGCCAGGCCGCAGGCGAGGGAGCCCAGGGACTTGCCGACGATCAGGCGGCACGCTCCTGCTTCGGCGTCGACGGCCGCGCCCACCTGCTGTTCCACCCACGCGACCTGCTCGTGCTCCGGGCGCCCCGGGAAGTCGCGCGGCACCGTCCACCACAGCTCCTGGACCGTCCAGCCGTGCCGGACCAGCACGCAGCGCGCGAAGTACAGGAGCGGCATCGCCGGGGAGTAGCCGACTCCCGGTACGACGAGGGCGACGCGGTCGGGGTCCCCGTCGGCGCGGGTGGGGACGGCGAGCGGTGGGGTGTCGGACATGTGGGGAGGCTACCGGCCGCCGCGGATGCGCCGGTCGGGTAGCCCCGGGGGCGTACGGCCTCAGGACTCCGCGGGCAGGTGCGCCGCCAGGGCCCGCAGGCCCGCCAGGACCTCGTCGGCCGTGGGGGCGGACTCGGGGTCGGTGAGGTGTTGCATCATCAGGCCGCTGACCAGGGCGAGTTGTACGGAACCCAGGGCGCGGACCGTCGCTTCGGGGAGCTCCGCCTCGGGGGTTCCGGTGACCTCGCGGGCCATCCCGCTGCGCCCCTGCTGGAGGCCGGCGGCCACCTGTCTGGAGTCGGTTCGCGGCGACGGGGCAGGTGAACGGGGACGGAGCGCCCTCGTGGAAGCCGTTCGCGCCCGGGCGGCCGTACGTGCAGCAGCTCGCGTCGGGCGGCGGGACCGGCCGTACGGACTTCGCCGCCCGGCACCGGACCGCCTTCTGGGCGGGGCTGGCTGCCACGCGCTGAAAAACAGTGCAATTCCGGGGTCGCGCGTAGCGTTCACCTTCAGAGTATTGCAACGCAACGCTGCGGCTCGTTGCATTAAACTCCATGCCTTTGCAACGATATTTGCACTCTGACCTGCGATAATGAGAATTCGAAGCAACGAACTTGTTGCGCGACCTTTGAATGCAACGTAGCGTTCGTGTTGTCGGAAAGCAGGAACGCACCACACACCGAAGGAGCGCACACCATGCAGTTCACCACCCCCTCCCCCATCGCCGCCGTCCTCGACATCGCTGCGGGCCGCATCCACTTCATCGCCTCCGAGCGGGCCGACACCACGGTCGAGGTCCGCCCCGCGGACGCCTCGAAGAGCCGGGACGTGAAGGCCGCCGAGGAGGTCACCGTCGAGTTCACCGACGGGGTCCTGCGCATCCAGGGCAGCCCGGCGGGCAACAAGATCCTCGGCAACACCGGATCGGTCGAGGTCACCGTCCAGCTCCCCGCCGGCTCCCGGGTCGACGCGAAGGCCGCCAGCGCGGTGCTCGGCAGCACGGGCCCGCTGGGCGAGGTGTCCTTCGAGGGCGCGCTGGCCACGGTGAAGCTCGGCGAGGTCGCCGGCGCCCGCCTGGCCCTCCAGGACGGCGAGGTCTTCCTCGGCCGCCTGAACGGCTCCGCGGAGATCACCACCCAGCGCGGCAACCTGACCGTCGGCGAGGCCGTCAGCGGCACCGTCACCCTCAACACCCAGCACGGCGAGATCTCGGTCGGCGCGGCCCGCGGGGTCTCCGCCTCCCTCTACGCCGGGACGACGTACGGCCGGATCAACAACTCGCTCAACAACACGGACGGCCCGAACGCCGCCCTGAGCATCCACGCCACCACCTCCTACGGCGACATCAACGCGCACAGCGTCTGACGGGCACGCGCCACGGGAGCCACACCCACCCGCAGGAACGGCAGAACCGGAAGAAGGGGCAGACCATGACCACCGCACCTACCTCACGCACCGCATGCACCGCCTGGACCGGCATGGTCCCCTTCGAGGACACCGCCCTCTCCGTGACCGACACCGGCGGGACCGGCCGGCCCGTGGTCTACCTCAACGGCTCGTACGCCGACCAGTCGCACTGGCGCCGCGTCATCGCCGAACTCGGCGGCGGCTACCGGCACATCACGTACGACGAGCGCGCCCGCGGAAGGTCCGAGTGCGCCTCCGACTACTCTTTCGAGGCCTGTCTGCGCGACCTCGACGCCGTGCTGACCGCCCGGGGCGTGGAGCGGCCGATCCTGGTGGGCTGGTCGTACGGGGCCATGCTGGCCGTGCACTGGGCGCACCGGAACCCGCAGCGCACCGCAGGGGTGGTGTGCGTGGACGGCGCGATGCCGCACGAGTGGCTCGACGAGGCGGCCCGGGAGCAGGTCCGCGCGCTGTTCCGCAGGATGAGCCCGCTGTTCCCGGTGGCCCGCAGGCTGGGCCTGGCCGCCCGGATGAGCGCCGAGCAGCACGCCGAGATCAACATCGAGATCAACGAGCTGTGCGCGCCCGCCGCGCTGAACCCGGTCCTCGACGGGCTGTCCGTACCCGCCCGGTACGTCCTGGCCTCCGGCGGGAACCTGGGCGGCGACCCGCAGGTGATGGAGAAGATCCGCGCCGACCTGGGACCCGCGGTGGCCGGCAACCCGGCCGTCCGGATGCGGGAGAAGGTGCTGAGCAACCACTCGAAGATCCTGCGCAAGGACTTCCGGGCGGTGGCGGACGCGGTCCGCGAGCTCGTGGTCGCCGCCGACCGCGCACCGGCCCCCGTCTGACCGGCCGCCGGCCCGGTGTCCCCCGCGAGGGAACAAGGACCCGTACCGCGGCAGCGCAAAGGCCCCGCCTCTCCGTCACGGGGGGACGAACACGGAGAGACGGGGCAGTCGGTACGGCCGGCCGCGCCGTCGGGGAGGTGACGGCGGCGGACGGTGGCCGACGGGCAGGTGCTCCGGGCCCGGCGGGCGCCGGCGGCGCTGGACGGCGGGACCGCCGGTGTGCCGGACCCGGTGCGCTCAGGCCGAGCGGACCGCGGCCAGGGCCGCGTCGCCCGGGAGCTCCAGGCGGCTGTACGCGTAGGCGACGGACACCAGGGTCATGTGGTGGTGCCAGCCCGGGTACGAGCGCCCCTCGAAGTCGAGCAGTCCGAAGTCCTGCTCCAGGTTCTGCACGGTCGCGCCCGCCCGCCGCTGGAGCTGGGCCAGTCCGACCAGTTCCTCGGCCCGCCGGTGGACCATGTTCGTCAGCCACATCCGGGTCGAGCGCCGGCCCGCGTAGTGGCGGACCGCGAACAGCCGGTACGTGTGGTGGGGGCCCGTGCGCGAGACCCGCGCCTCGGGCAGCCGGACCAGGCCCGTCATCACGGAGGCCCGGCCCATCCGGCCGTCCCGGCCGATCCCGCCGACGGTGTCCATCCGCAGGTGGCTGCCGGTCTTGAGCTCGAAGAAGCGCTGCGCCTCGACCGCCGCCGGCAGCTCGCCCGTATAAGGGGTGTGCGCGACCAGGTGGCTGCCGGGTACGACGGGGGTCCGGCCGGGTACGGCGACCACGAAGTCGCGGCCGCGCGCGGCGAGTCCGCGGACGAGCGAGGCGGCCCCGGCGTAGCAGCTGAGGTCGGCCACCACGGGCGGGGTGCTCAGGTGGGTGCCCGCGCCGAGGCTGTCCACGAGGTCGAGGGCGTGCTGCTCGATCGCGCGGTGCGCCACCCCGTCGGGGACCCGGGCCCGGGAGCGCCGGTCCTCGTCGGTGGCCCAGCTGCCGGGCAGTAACAGGCTCCAGTCGGTCGGTACGGCGTCGTTCCCGTTGGTGAGGAACGCGCCCACGCCGACCTGGCAGTTCACGGAGCGGCCGGTCTCGGGTACGAAGCGCCGGTGCACCCCGCAGGAGTGGTCGCCGCGCTTGCGCAGCACCGCCACCTCCAGGACCCAGGCCTTCGGGGCCAGCCGGCGCTCCGCCCAGCGCATCAGCTCGGTGCGCGCGGGGGCCCACTCCCAGGGGCTCGCGTTCACGAACTGGTGCATCGACTGCGAGGCGGTCGGCGAGTCGGAGACCGCTGCCGCGAGCCGCCGTACGGACTTCTTGCCCTCCGTGGTGAGCAGTCCCTGCAGGTAGGCCTGTGCCCAGTGCCGCTGATCGGCCCTCGGCAGGTGCCCGAAGATCTGCTCGGTGATCACGGATACCGGCACCCGGGCGCGGGTCAGGTCGTTGGCTGCCATGGCACGTTCCCCTTCTGCATCGGCCGTCCAGGCGAACACAGATTTAGAATAGCGATCGTTCTCTTTTTTTCCAGCGGAAGCCCGCAGAGGGTTCCGACCCCCGCGCGGCACGCCGCGACTTCGGCAAGTCGGGGTCACTTCGGCAACTCTGCGTTGCCCGCGGGTCGACGGCGCGCGCACTCTGGGACGAATCGCACCCGGAGAGATCATGGTGAAACAGGAAAGGGCAGCGAGGAGCCGCAATTCCCTCGTACAGGCAGCCGCCGCACAATTCGACAGCGACGGATACGCCGGCGCGTCCCTGTCCCGGATCTGCAAGGCCGCCGGCATCTCCATGGGCGGGCTGACCTTCCACTTCGCGTCCAAGGAGGACCTGGCGCGCGCGGTGGAGGCGGCGGGCCGCTCGGCCGTGCGGGCCACGGTGGACCGCGTGTACGGGCGTACGGCGCCGCCGCTGCGCAGACTCGTCGCGCTCACGCTGGAGCTGACCCGGCAGATCGAGGAGGAGACCGTCGTACGGGCGCTGCTGCGCCTGGAGCGGGAGCGCCCCGGCGCCCCCCAGTGGTCCCGGCTGTGGTTCGAGCCTGCCCGGGATCTGGTCCAACAGGCGCAGGACAAGGGGCAGTTGCGGGCCACGGCCCGCCCGGATTCGGTGGCCGCGCTGGCCGTGCACCTGGTGACGGGCGCGGAGATCCTGGCCCGCCGGCAGCGGGTCGAGGGGGCGGACTCCCCGTCCCCGCAGGCTCCGGCCGAGGACACGGGTGCGCTGCTGGAGCGCATCTGGCGGCTGGTGCTGACGGGGATCCTGGCACCCGGCGAGGACGCGGCGGAGGCCCTGCCGTTCCGCACGGCCCCGGGGGCGGAGCTCCCCGTGCCGAACGGGTCCCCGCCCGCCGCCGCACCCAGCGGCGGCTCCCCCAACGGCGCCGCGCCGGGCACCCCGCTACCCGGCGGCCCGCTGCCCAACGTCCCCGTGCGGGCCCGGCCCCGCACCCGCCCCGGCAGCCCGCCGACCCGGCCCGCCGGGGACCGCGGCCCGGGCGCCGGCGGGCCGTAGGGCCACAGAGCCACAGGGGGCGGCAGGGCCACAGGAGCGCGAGGGGCCCCCGGGAAGCCTTCCCGGGGGCCCCTCGGCATGCGCGTCAGGCCGCCGTCCAGCCGCCGTCCACCGGCACCGGCGCGCCCGTCACGAAGGACGCCCGGTCGCTGAGCAGCCAGGCGGCCGCCTGGGCCACCTCGGCGGGCCCGGCCATCCGCTTCTGCACCGAGCGGGTGGTGAAGGCCTCTTCCAGGGCGGGTTCGTCGATGAGGATCTCGTGCATCAGCTCGGTCAGCGTGCTGCCCACGACCAGCGAGTTCACGCGGATCCCCTGCTGCCCGTACTCCTGCGCGGCCGCCCTGGTCAGGCCGATGACGGCGTGCTTGGCGGCGATGTACGGGGCGGTGGCGCCGGTGGCGAGGAGCCCGGCGACGCTGGCGGTGTTCACGATGGAGCCGCCGGAGCCGCCCGCCAGCATGACGGGTATCTGGCGCTTGAGGCAGTTCCACACCCCGCGCAGGTTGATGTCGACCACCCGGTCGAAGACCTCGTCCTCGGTCTCGTGGATGGGGGTGCCCGCGGTGGCCCAGCCCGCGTTGTTGAAGGCCCCGTCGAGCCTTCCGTAGGTCTCGACCGCGGCGTCGACCACCCGGCCGACGTCCTCCGCCCGGGTCACGTCACCGGGTACCGCGAGGGCCCGCCCGCCGGCGGCGGCGATCTCCTTGGCGAGCGCGTCGAGGCGGTCCGCACGCCGGGCCGTCACGACCACCGCGGCGCCCTCCGCCGCGAAGAGCCGGGCGGCGGCGGCACCGATGCCGCTGGACGCGCCCGTCACCATGACGACCTTGTGCTCCAGCAGGGCTATAGCGCTCATGCGATCCTTCAACTAAGCCTGGGGAATGCAGAGTTACCGTGGGGCACGGCGTCAACGAGTGTCGAGTATGGCTCAAATAAAGCTCCAGGGAAACCTTCACTCGGCGTGCACATGCGGAGCCTCGGCCCGTGCGCCCGATACGCACGACCCGGCTCTCACACCCCACCGGTCACACGCGCCCCTCAAACCCCGCGTGTGCCGGCCCTCATTTCGTCAGAGCAGCAGCCCTCCGCACGCTCACCTTGACCGAGCTGCGGCCCTGGTCGCTGGCGATGGAGGGAATGAGCAGCTCCCACATGTTCACCGTGCGCCGCGGCAGGTCCTTGCGGCGCGCCGCAAGATCCGAGTACAGCTGCATGCCCGTGCACGCGCCCACCACGAACTCCGCGACCTTGCGCGCGTCCACGAAGTCCCTGAGCTCCCCGCGGTCCGCGGCCTCCTGGAGGATGTCCTCCATGATCTGACGCCACTCGTCGTACGACTCCGGATCGTGGAGCCCGAACCCCGACTGCTCCACGGCCAGCCGGACCGCGGCGCGCAGGATCTTGTCGGCCTGGAGCTGGTGCGACCACACCAGCGTGATGTCCACGAGCCGCTGGAGACCCTCCGAAGTCAGCTTCGGCATGATCGTCTCCGGCTGGGAGTTCATGACCGCGAGCGCGAGCGCCTCCTTGTTGGGGAAGTGGAAGTACACCGCGCCGAGCGTGACCCCCGCCCGCTTCATGATCTCCCGCATGCTCGCGCCGTGGTACCCGTTCTCGTCGAACACCTCCGCCGCCGCGGAAATGATCGCGTGCCGTGTCTTCACCGCCCGTTCCTGCTTCAGCCGCCCCTCTGCCATCCTCGTACCCTCTCTCGACAAACAAAGCGAACGCACTTTATTTTACCGTCCGGGTCAAAGACCGCACAGGTCATTCGGGGCCCGACATACGCACGCCAAAGGGGATGGCATGCTCGTATCGACTGAACGCCCCGCACCAGAGAAGACCGCACTGACCTCGACCGTTGCGAAGGAGTACGTCCACCGCGCCGCGCTGGCGGACGTCTTCCTGACCAGCTGGTCCACGGACGGGCCGGACGCCTTCACCATCAAGGCGCAGTGGCCCCGCTACCACGGCTTCTACGCGACGGAGCACGGTCTGTACGACCCGCTCCTGCTGTGCGAGACCATCCGGCAGACCCTGCCGCTGCTCACGCACACCGCGTACGGAGTTCCGTTCGGCCACCAGCTCAGCTGGTCGAGGTTCCAGTACGCCGTCAACCCTCGCGCCATGCGGGTCGAGCGCACTCCCGCGGAGCTCAGCATCCGCGTGACCTGCACCGACATCAAGTACCGGCGCGCCCTCCCGGTCGCGCTGACCATGCACTACGAGGTGATGCGCGGCGATCTGCTCCTCGCCGTCGCCGCCACCGTCTTCCAGTGCCACGCACCCGCCATCTACCAGCGGCTGCGGGCCGGCCGGGGCAGCGTGGCCCAGATGTTCTGGAACGTGCCCGAGCCCGCGCCGCCGTTAGCCAAGGAGGTCTGCGGACGGGAGCGGCTGCAGGACGTGGTCCTGTCGCCGTCCGGTGGGGACAGGCGCTGGCAGCTGCGCGTCGACACCTCGCACCCCGTGCTCTTCGACCATCCCGTCGACCACGTCCCCGGGATGATGCTGCTGGAAGCCGCCCGCCAGGCCGCCTACGCCAGCGCCCATGCGGCGGCACCGGCCGCATGGCCGGCCGCCACCCCGGCGCAGGAGCCCTGCTGGCCCGTCTCCATGGACGTGACGTTCAGCCGGTACGTCGAATTCGACAGCCCCTGCTGGATCACCGCGGAACCCCAGCCCCACCAGGCCCCGGGCCGCGACCTCGGGCTGCGGGTCACCGCCCGCCAGGGCGATGCCGACGCCCCGCCCGCCTTCACCTCGGTCGTCTCGCTCGCCCACCACCTGAGCTGACGCGCCTACGCTCGCCCCATGGAGACTGCGCTGCTGGTCGTACTGCTGGGGGCAACCCTCACCACGGGGCTCGTGAGCGGGCTGTTCTACGCCTTCTCGATCGCGGTGATGCCCGCCCTGCGCGGGGCCGGCGACCGCACCCTCGTCGACGTCATGCAGCGCATCAACACCGCCATCCTCAACGGGTGGTTCCTCATCGGGTACGTGGGCGCACTCCTGCTCACCGCAGCCGCCGCCGGACTCTCGTTCACCGGCGGCGGGCGGGAACTGCCCGTCGCGACGGGCGCCGCCCTCCTCGCCTACCTGGCGGCCGTGGCGCTCACCGCACGGGTCAACATCCCGCTGAACCAGGCCCTGGAGTCGGCCGGCCACGCCGACTCCCTCGGCGACCCGGCCGCCGCCCGCACCGCCTTCGAGGCCCGCTGGGTCCGGGCCAACCACCTGCGCACCCTCCTGTGCACCACCTCCTTCGCCCTCCTCTGCTGGTCCCTGACCAGGCTCTGAAGCCACAGAACCCTGCGACCGGGACCTGCTGGACCTGCCGAGGTCTGCTGGACCTGCCGGGACCTGCTGGAACCCGGCCGGGGCCCGGCCCGCCGCCCGTGGCAGGCTGCGCGCATGAACGCCCGTACGCTCCCCGACCCGCCCGCGCCCGCGCCCGCCGGCCCCGCGCCCGCAGGCCCCGCCCCCGCCCCGGACTGGAGCCTGCGCCCCGCCGCGGCGGCGGACGTCGAGGCCCTGGCGGAACTGCGGGCCGTGGTCATGCGCCCGGACCTGGAGCGCCTCGGCCGCTACGACGCACACCGCGTGCGCCAGCGGATGCGCGACTCCTTCTCCCCCCGGCACACCCGCACCGTCATGACCTGCCGCGGCCTCGCGGGATGCGTGACCCTGCGGCCCGCCGACGGCCGGCTGTGGCTGGAGCACTTCTACCTCGACCCGCACCACCAGGGCCGCGGGCTCGGGTCCGCCGTGCTGCGCACCGTACTCGCGGACGCGGACGCCCGGGGGGCGACCGTGGCCCTGAACGTCCTGCAGGGCAGTGCCGCCCGCCGGCTCTACGAGCGGCACGGCTTCACCGTGGAGTCCCAGGACCCCGTGGACGTGTTCATGGTGCGCCCGCCCGCGCCCGCCCCGGCCGCCGCCCCCACCCCCGCCTGACCCGTCCGAACCCCCCGCCACGACCCTCCCGCCTTCCACTCCTCCCCCTCGGCTACGCAGTCCGTCTACGCGGTCCAGACCGCCGTACGAGGTGACCGCACATCCGTATGCCGAACACCCATACGTGCTCCGCGGTATTCATCCGTTCCGGATCCCATCCCCCGCGGGGGTTTCAGCCCCGGATGACCTCTCCGCCGTACCGGTCCGGGGGCCCTGCACCCGTACGGAGGGAGGATCCGGAAGCCGTCCGAAAGCACCGGAAACCCGGAATATCACCCGGCCGCCACCGGAACGTCACCGTCCCGCCGGCGCCGAGATCCGCACCGCCAGCGCCGCCGACCCGTAGATCAGCCCGGCCACCGCCATCGCCACCCGGAAGCCCGGGGCCGCACCACAGGGGCCGACCACCGCGGCCAGCGCCCCGAGCCCGGCGATCCCGAGCGCACTGCCCATCTGCCGCATCGTGGTCAGCAGCCCCGCCGCCACCCCCGCCTGACCCGGCGGGGCCAGCCGCAGCGTCAGCGAGGTGACCGCCGTCATCGCCGTGTCGATGCTGAACCCCACCGCGAACAGCGCCCCCACCAGCACCGGCAGCGGTACGTCCACCGGCGCCCCGGCCAGCACCGCGAACCCCGCCGCACCCACCGCCAGCCCGGCCACCGTCGTCGTCCGCGGCCCGAACCGGTGCGTCGCCCAGCCCCCGAACGGCGCCCCGGTGACCGCCCCGCCCGCCTGCACCGCGAGGACCACGCCCGTCAGCAGCGGCGACAGCCCCCGCACCTGCTGCAAGTACAGGGTCACCAGGAAGAACTGCCCGTAGAAGCCGAAGTTCACGGCGAAGCCCGTCAGCACCGCGACCCGCAGACAGCTCCGCCGGAACAGCCCCGGCGGCAGCACCGGCGCCGACTGCCGCCGCTCGACGTACGGGAACGCCGCCGCGAGCAGCAGCCCGCCCGCCACGAGCAGCCCGCCCCGCCACCACTGCGCGCCCGTCCCCGCGTGCCCGAGCTGGATCGTCCCCGACACCAGCAGGACGAGCGCGCCCGCCGCCGTCGCCTGTCCCGCCAGGTCGAACCCGCCCCCGGCCCGCGGCCCCTCCGACCGGGCCCGCCGCGCGAGCAGCACGGTCAGCACCGCGAACGGCAGGTTCAGCCAGAACAGCACCTGCCAGCCCACCGCCGTCAGCAGTACGCCGCCCAGCAGCGGACCCAGCGCCGCCGCGATCCCGCCCAGCCCGCCCCAGATGCCCACGGCCCGGGTCTGCCGCCGCGCGTCCGGATACGCCGAGCGGATCAGCGAGAGCGAACTCGGCATCAGCGCCGCCGCCCCCACGCCCTGCACGGCCCGCGCCGCGACCAGCAGCCACCCGCTCGCCGCGAGCGCACACAGCACCGAGCCCGCGGCGAACACGGCGATCCCGCCCAGGTACACCCGGCGGGCCCCGAACCGGTCGGACAGCCAGCCCCCGGCCAGCAGCAGCGCCGCGAAGACGAGCGCGTACGCGTCCACGACCCACTGCAACAGCCCGGTGCCGCCGCCCAGATCGGCCCCGATGGCCGGCAGCGCCACCGTGACCACGGTGGTGTCCACCATGACGAGGAACCAGCCCAGGCACACCCCGACGAGCGCCGCCCCGCCCCCGCCCCCGGAACCGCCGCCGTCCTCCGGACCGCCGCCGCCCGCCCGGCCGCGTCCGCCCAGCCACGGCACGGCCACCGGCTGCCGCCGCCGCACCCGCACCGCCTCTTCGGTCACGCCACCGCCCCCGCCGCCGCCCACCCCGGGCCCGTACCCCCGTACCCCACGGACCCTAGCCAGCCCCCCGCCCCGGGGTTGACCGGCAGTCAGCACCTGACCGGAAGCACACGCCGACGCGACGCGATCCGCCCGCAGACCCACCCCGGTATCAACGCCGTTAACGCCGTTAACACCGCCGGGCATTAACGCCGTTAACACCCCCGCCCCCGGCGCCCGCCCGGCCCGGCACCCCGCCCGGCCCCTCCCGCGCCCCTCCCTCCGGCGTTAACGCCGTTAACACCGGGCAGACCCCCGAGCGTTAACGCCGTTAACGCCCCCCGAGTCCGTTAGCAAATTTCCGTGTTGATGCCGCGATCCGCTCGGAACGTTAGTAAAGTCCCACCCATGACTTCGCCCTCGACCCAGAACGACCGAGAGAAGGTCGTCTCGAAGCTGCCCCCGTGGCTGCGCCAGGAGTTGAAAATCCGCACCGCGCAGCTGCGCGTGGACATCCAGGACGCCGTCCACCAAGGCATCAGCGACTGGACCGCCCTGGCCTCGACCCCCTCCCCCGTCTCCACCTCGGGGGCCGAGTCCTTCTCCACCTGGCTGCCCGCCGGCCAGTGGGAGGAGTTCCGCTCCCTCTCCCGCGACCGCGGCGTCTCCCTCATCCAGGGCCTCGCCCAGTCGATCCAACTGTGGCTGGAGAAGAACCCGGCCCCGACCGTGCAGCGCCCCTCCGTGGTCCGCCGCATCGTCGTGTGCAACCAGAAGGGCGGGGTGGGCAAGACCGCCATCACCGCCGGCACCGCCGAGGCCCTCGCCGAGGACCCCGCGAGCCTGTACCCCGTACGCATCGCCCGCCAGCTCGCCCTGCTCACCGAGGACGACCCGGCCCTCGACCGCGAGGACCTCCCCGGTCTCGGCATGCGCGTCCTGCTCGTCGACTTCGACCCGCAGGGCCACCTCACCAAGCAGCTCGGGCAGCTGCCCGTACCCATCGGCGGCGACAGCCTGACCCGCCACATGGCCGGCGAGAGCCAGGGCCCCCTCCAGGACCTCATCGTCCCGATCCCCGACGCGCGCTTCGGCGACCGCCTGCACCTGCTGCCCTCGTGCACGGACGCCTTCCTCCTCGACGTCCGCCTCTCCACGGTCCGCGCCCGCGAAGCCGCGCTCGAGCGTGCCCTCGCCCCCGTCGAGTCCGAGTACGACGTCATCCTCGTGGACTGCCCGCCCAGCCTCGGCCTGTCCATGGACGCGGCCATCTACTACGGCCGGCGCCGCCCCTCCGAGGAGCCCGGGGCCTCCGGCGCCCTGATCGTCGTCCAGGCCGAGGACTCCTCCGCCGACGCGTACGACCTCCTCACCTCCCAGATCAACGACCTTCGCGACGACCTCAGCCTCGACATCGACTACCTCGGCCTGGTGGTCAACCTCTACGACGGCCGCCGCGGGTACATCGCCACCTCCTCGCTCCAGGCCTGGATGGACATAAAGGATCCGCGGGTCGTGGCCGTCGTCCCCGACCTCAAGGAGCAGCGCGAGGCCGTCCGCCTCAAGCAGCCGCTGTTCGTCTACGCGCCCAAGGGCGACCAGGCCGTCGTCCTGCGCGCCCTCGCACGGGAGATCTCATGAGCAAGGCAGACAGGCTCGGCGTTTCGGCCTCCTTCGCCCGCGCCCAGCCGGTGACCGTGAGCTCCCGCCGCGCCGCCATCGCGGAGGCCACCGGCGCACCCACCTCCGGGGTGCTCCCGCCCTCCGAGGTCCCCATCGAGGCCCTCACCCACAATCCCTTCAACCTCCGCGAGGAACTCACGGAGATCGAGGAGATGGCGGAGTCCCTGAAGGTCCGCGGCCAGCTCCAGCCGCTCGCCGTGGCCACCCGGATGGCCTTCATGGAGGCCCACCCCGGACAGATCGAGGGCCTGGGCCGCGCCCCGTACGTGGTCATCGACGGCAACCGGCGGCTGGCCGCCGCCCGGCTCGCCGGACTGAAGTCCATGCACATCCACGTCAACGACGCCCTGTCCGCAAGCGCCACGGACATCCTGGAGTCCGCCCTCATCGCCAACGTCCACCGCGTGGACGTGGCCCCCATGGACCAGGCCCGGGCCCTCCAGGAGCTCGTCGACGTACACGGCTCGCAGGCCGCGGTGGCCAAGCGGCTGGGCAAGACCCCCGCCTGGGTCTCCCAGCGGCTCACCCTCCTCAACCTGACCCCCGAGCTCCAGGAGCAGGTCGACACGGGCGAGCTGAAGGTGGAGCCCGCCCGGCGGATCGGCCGGCTGCCCCAGGAGGAGCAGGCGGCGGCCGCCCAGGAGAACGCCGTCGCCGTGAACCCGCCGCGGCAGCGGACCAGCCCGCCCCCGGCGGCCCCCCGGGCGGGCACCCCGAGCGTTAACGGCGTTAACGCCCCGGCGCCCGCCCAGCCCCCCTCCCCCGCGGCCCGGAAGATCGTCCTCACCGGCGCCACTGCCCCCGAGCTCGTGGACCAGCTGGCCTCCCAGCTCTCCCCGGCAGAGCTCGCGGCGGTCGCGGAGATCCTCTCCGCCCGCTCCTCCTGAAGGGCCGCGGCCGCGTCCCGGCAGACCCGTGGGTCGTTGACGGCATTAACGCCGTTAACGACCCACGTGCGTTTCGCGTGCGATCGGGCGTTCGATCGAAGCTAGGCTTCCGGTAGGAGGTTCCATGTCCCGCAAGCAGTCCCACCAGCACCCCGAAGCCCAGGCCTCGCTCTTCGCCGCCGTAGACGCCCTTCTCGAAGAGGCCGCCGGGCAGGACGCGCTGCCGCACCCCGACGAGCGCAAGCGCCTGCGCGAGGCCGCCGGCCTGAGCCAGGACCAGATCGCCAAGGCCCTGTCGGTACGCCGGGAAACCATCACGTCCTGGGAGACCGGCCGTACGGAGCCCCGCCCGCCCAAGCGCGCCGCGTACATCCGCCTCCTGGACGGCCTCACCGACCTCCACCCCCCGACCCGGCCCGAACCCCAGCCCGGCGCCGAGCCGGCCCCCGCGCCCGAGTCGATCATTAACGCCGTTAACGCCCCCACCGGTCCGGCCCCCACCCCCGCCACCCCGCCGCCGACCGTTAACGCCGTTAACACCGAGCACCCCTCCCCCGAGCCGACCCCCACTGCAGCCCCGCAGCCCCCCACCCCCGAAACGATCATTAACGCCGTTAACGCCCAGGCCCCCCACCCCGCAGCGCCCGAGCCCGAGTCCGCGCCCGAGTCGAGCATTAACGGCGTTAACACCCCGGCTGCCGACCCCGCCCACCCCGAGGCCGCCCCGGCCCCGACCGTTAACGGCGTTAACGCCGTTAACGCACCCAGCCCGCCCCACCCCCCCACCGCCACCCGGAAGCCCCCCGCCCCCACCCGCACCGCCCCCCGCCGCACCCCCACACCGGCCCCCGCGCCCCTCTCCCCCCGCTACGCCCACGGCCCCCTGGCCGTCCTCACCACGACCACCGACACCGACTCCGCAGCCCCGCCCCTCACCGCCCACGCCGCCCAGGGCCTCGTCCTCCCCTGCCCGGCCACCGACCTCCCCTCCCTGGTCTCCTGGGCCCTCTCCCCCGACACCGCCCTCGGCTCCCCCCGCCTCCACCGCTACGGCAAGGACGCCGACCCCCTCCTCGTCCTCACCCCCGAGGCCGCCGAAGCCCTCGGCCTCCCCCTCGCCCTCGAAGACCGCCGCGCCCTGCGCCTCCCCGACAACCACCCCGCGGTCAAGTCGCTCACCCGCGCCAAGTGGCAGCTGACCCGCCGCGGCTTCGGCCCCTGGGCCCGCATCTACCGCCCGGCCACCGCCGCCTCCGGCCGCCAGTGCGTCCAGCTCGCCGTACTCCCCTGGGGCGCCCTCGACCCCCGCTCCTGGGGCGAGGACACCTCCGAGCTCCCGGCCCCCGAACTCGCCGAGCTCCTCACCGCGTACGCGACCCGCCTCCTCACCCCCCGCGGCTCCACCGCCGTATCCGGCCTCGAACTCATGACGGCGCTGCGGCCCCCCACCCGCCCCGCCCGCGACGAGTCCACCGGCACCTGGGTCTCCGCCCCCGTCGCCGGCTCCCTCACCCGGCCCGTGGACCCCGCTCCCCCGGAGGCCCCCGACGAGCACCCCGTGGTCGCCGTCCTCTACCCCCGCGCCCACCAGCGCACCCCGGACCAGGTCCTCGACGAGGAGGCGTACGACTGGATCCGCGACCCGGAGCTCCTCACCGACGCCGAGTGCGCCCGCACCCACGCCGTCGGCATCGACGTGAACATGGCCTTCGCCGCGGCCGCCAACCGCCTCACCGTCGGCCTCGGCCCCGCCGTCCACGTCAGCGCCCCCCGCTTCGACCCCAAGACCCCCGGCAGCTGGCTCGTCGACCTCTCCCACATCGAGCTCGACCCGCGGCTGCCCAGCCCCTTCACCCCGCACGGCCAGGCCCCCACCGGCCCCGCCTGGTACGCCACCCCCACCCTCGCGTACGCCGTCGAGCTCGGCCACGAGGTCCGGCCCGCCGAGGCCTGGCTCCGACCCGACAACGGCCCGTACCTCGACGCCTGGTACACCAGGCTGCGCGACGCCTACCTCGCCACCATGGCCGACCTCGGCGTCGGCACCGGCCTCACCGAGCCCGAGTTCCTCGAAGCCATGGCCGGCCACAAGCAGCGGGACCCCGGCCGCGCCGCGGTCCTGTCCGCCATCAAGGCCACCGTCAAGGGCGGCATCGGCAAGCTCCGCGAACGCCCCCAGGGCATCGGCTACCGCCCCGGCGAGGCCTGGCCCGCCCTGGAACGCCCCACCTGGCGCCCCGACATCCGGGCCGCCGTCATCTCCACCGCCCGGGTCAACATGCACCGCAAGATGAACAAGCTCGCGAGCGCCGCCGGACTCCACCCGATCGCCGTCCTGTCCGACTGCGCCGTGTACCTCTCCGACGGCCCCAGCCCCCTCGACTTCCTCCCCCGGACCCCCGAGGGCAAGCCCCTCCCCGGCGGCTTCCGCCTCGGCGTGAGCCCCGGCATGGTCAAGCACGAGGGCACCCAGCCCCTCCTGTGGGCCGTCCAGATGCTCGACGAACGCCACAACCCCGCCCGCCACATCAAGGGCCACGACGCAGCGGCCGACGGAGAATAGAAGCTAGATGTCCGACATCCGCGAAAGCCTCGACAAAGCAACCGAAGCGAACTTCACCCGCCCGATCCCCAAATCACCCCAGGCCCGGATGAAGTTCCTCCTGAAGACCGAGAAGAACTCGACAAAAGCGGTCGCCGAGCGCCTGGGCATCTCCCAGCGCACCGTCGAGCGCTACCTCAAGGGCCAGATCAAGAACCCCCGCCCCGAGCTCGCGGCCCGCCTCGAAGCCGAGGTCCGCAAGAGCTGGCAGCCCCTCGTACGCAAGCGTGCCCGCGACCGCGCCGCCAAGACCACCGGGCTCGTCATCGAGACCCGCGCCCGCTTCGGCTTCAGCGCGGCCCCCGGCACCAGCGACGACGGCCGGATGCGCCGCATCACCCAGCACCTGCCCGCCGCCTACGCCTCCCGCCTCTTCGAGGCCCAGGAGACCGGCGCCACCGAATCCGAGCTCCGCCGCATCGCCGCTGAGGGCCTCCAGGAGATCTACTTCAAGGACCAGGGATCCCGCGCCGCGGGCCTCCTCGTCGAGTTCACCGACATCGACTACGTCGAATTCGACTTCTAGCCCCCACAAAAGCCCCCCACGGCCCCCCAGAGCGCCTGAACCCCCACCCCCCGCCCCAGCACACCAACCACCCAAAGAAAGAGGCTCAGACGGCCACACAAGCCCGTCTGAGCCTCTTTGCTGAATCCCTGTCACGACCGGCCGTCAGCCCACCGCGTGCAGCGTCCTCCGCCGCTTGGTGTCCGCCGCCTTCTTCGCGGCCGCCTGGGCGGCCCGCTTCTTCCGCTGCTCGGCCAGCTGGTCCTGGTACTCCGCCACCGCCTGGTGGTAGCTGGCGACGTACCCGCGGGCATCGAGCCGCTCGTCCGCCGGCATCTCGTTGACCGCGGCGACCGCGTCCTCGAACGAGGTGTACCCCGCGAGCATCGGATTGATCTGGTACACGCCGTTGCGCACCTTCCGCACCAGCTTGGCCAGCTCCAGGCTCCGCAGCGCGGCGTTCACGCTGGGCCGGCTCAGCTCCAGCAGCCCGCCGATCGTCGCCTGGTCGATGAGGATCCGGCCGCCCGGCTCGCTGAGCGAACGGAGTTTCAGCAGCACGCGGTACGCCGCCGGCGGGAGGTCCAGGTCAGAGAGAAGCCCGTCGGCGTTGACCGCAGCGAATCGCAAGGAGCTCACTGAGCCGTCCCTTCTTCCTTGCGCTGCACCCGGCTCAGCCGCCGCGCAGCGCGCTCTTTGGCGCGTTCGGCCCGGAGTTCTGCGATGGCCTGTCGCATGTGGTCCAACGACGGGAACCGCACCAGGTCCGGCAGACTCGTATCGCTACGGATCTGCGAGATCGTGCTGTGCTGCTCCACCTTCACGAACTCACCCGTCGTCTCCGTACCCGGGATGAACTCTGCTACCCGGTAACTGTAGGGCGGGTTGAACTGGTACACACCCCGCCGCACCTTGAAGACGATCCCGTGAGACATGATCTGGTGCAGTGCTTCGGAGGTCTTCGTCCGACTCACGTCAAGGATCGTAGCCATCTCCTCCTGCGTAAGTGGAATCCGCCCCCCCGCCCGCTGGCAGGCGATGAGCAGCAGAATCAGTCGCAGGGGCAGCGCTTCCCTGAAGTACTGGGCGATGACCAGGAAGAACTCCAGGCTGTCCATCGAGAACGCGTTCGGCTGACTCTGCGTCCCGTAGAACTCCAGGGGCTTGCGCTCCCCGTCCAGAGTCAGCTTCCGGCTCGGGAACTTCCTCGCCAGGCTGTCCAGGTCCGTGACCGGCGCCAGTGGCTGGCTCCACGCGGACAGCGCGTCATCAACGGGAAGGTCAGGACGCGGCACGCGTGCCGGTCTCGGCCGGCGGTGCATTGGCTCGGATGACACGAGGCTGCTCTCCCCTTCGTTGATCTGCAGAGAGCAGTATGTCAACGAGGGTGACATACATGTCACCCTCGTTGACGTTCAGCGTGTCTTGTGTCCCCCCAGGAGGGACACATCTCGGCCACAGCCCTCTCGCGGCTCCCCCACCGGCCCCCCTCCCAACCTCTCCCGGCACCCCCGCAGTTCACCGACACATCCCCCGCAAAACGTCAGCCCCCCCGACGTTTTTACCCAAATACCGTCAGCCCCACTGACATTTTGCTCTCGTTATGTCCCCCCACCAGCGACACATCCCCCCAGTTATGTCCCTCCTGAGGGGACATAACTTTCCCCCCGCACCCCCTCTGACCTGCGCAAACGCATCTCCGTACCTTCTATACCCCGGTGGTCCCCCCGCTGCGCGCCCGAAATCCCGCCTTCAACAGCCCCCCAACCGGTACACAAGCCCGGCTACGACACCCCCCACGCCCCCTCAAACCCCTCCCCAAACGGACACTGTGTCCGCTTTGGGCCCTAGGTTGACTGGATCCGGTCTCTAGCCCGCCGCAATTTTGAATCAACCACTTTCCCAAGTCCCCCCTGCTAGCACCCCCACCATTAACGCCGTTAACACCTCACCACCCCCCTCACTCACAACGCCCCGCCTCCCAACCCCCCAGACAAACCCACCAAAACACCCTTCGTGCAACATCTTGAGCTGGAGCGAAGCGGAAGCCGGCCACCTCAACAAGCTGCCTTCAAGCTCGCCTAACGAGCCCAAAACGACCTCAAACGAAGCAAGCCGCCTAGTTCTTCAGATCACAGCACTGAAGAAACCCCCACAAACTGAAGCGAAGCGGAAGCTGCGAGGCCCAGGAAGGGCTCGGGTTGGCCCCCAAAAGCGCCCACGCTGAGGCGCGTAGCCCCCTCAGAAACCGGGGCGCGCAGCGCCGCGGTTTCCCTCTTCAGCGCGGAGCGCTGAAGAGGGAACTTTGGGCTGAAGCGAAGCGGAAGCCTGCGAGCCCCGAAGGGGCTCGCTTTGGGGCCGCTTCGGGACCCCAAAGAGCGCGCGCGCAGCGCGCGGTTTCGCTCTTCAGCGCGCAGCGCTGAAGAAGCCCTTGGGCTGTAGCGAAGCGGAAACCTTCGAGCCCCGAAGGGGCTCGCTTTGGGGGCGCGAAGCGCCCCCAAAGACGGCGAGCGCAGCGAGCCGTCCCCGCTCTTCAGCGCGCAGCGCTGAAG
>NZ_JBVJYM010000051.1:0-27507 GCF_055600495.1 Streptomyces sp. NPDC038213 | reverse complement strand
CGCTCAAACGAGCCGAGCATCGCAACGGGACACCACCCGCACCTGACACCGTCACCATCACTCGGCAGGACAGAACTTAAGTCACCAACATTGCGGCTAGGCCGTCTCGGGCCCGCCCCGCGGTGCTCAGGGGGTCCCGGAGCCCTCCGGGGCCTCCCAGTCGGCCAGCAGGACCACGTCCTTCAGGAAACCGCGGACGCCGAGGAACTGCGACAGGTGCTCGCGGTGCTCCTCGCAGGCCAGCCAGGTCTTGCGCCGCTCCGGCGTGTGCAGCTTCGGGTTGTTCCAGGCCAGCACCCATACGGCCGGGGCGCGGCAGCCCTTCGCGGAGCAGACGGGGGCGGTGTTCTCGGTCGGTTCGGGGAAGATCACGGACCCCACCCTAGAACAGCGGACCAGGCCGCCCGGCGGCGGACATGACGACGCCGGGCAGCCACGGGGGGAGCTGCCCGGCGTCGGTCTGTCGCTCCGACGGGGGATGCGGAGCGCGTAGGCAGTATGTCACGGGGAACCGGGTGTGGTGCACCGGAACTTCACGATTGATCTGAGCTTTTCTTGAGGTTGCCCGGCTCCAGCGCGGGCTGCACCGGGGCCGGAATGAAGTGCGAAGGCAGCGAAGGGGCCTGCTCACGGCCCGCATTGGCGATGACCACGGCGATGTACGGGAGCAGGACGCCGGCCGCGAGCGTGACCACCGCGACGGGCCGCTGGACGTTCCACAAGAGCACCGTGGCGATCACCGACAGCGTGCGGATGACCATCGAGATCACGTAGCGGCGCTGGCGGCCGCGTACGTCCTCGGTCAGGCTCTGCCGGGCTCCCGTGATCCGGAAGGCCGTGTCGTCGTTCCGCTTCCACATGGGGATGCACCACCCGATTCCCTCGCCGGACGCTTCCCGGTCCGGACCGTATCCACGGTAGCCCGTGCCCCGCGCACCGCGGCGGGCGGGTGGCCCGGAAGGGGAGCTGTCCGACATGCGGCATTCGCCGGAACGGTTGAAACTGTCCCCACATGCGCAGAGCGCGCCACGAGGAGGCGACATGAGTTGGTTGTGGGCGATCATCGTCGGTCTGGTGCTCGGTCTCATCGCCCGGGCGATCCTGCCGGGCAAGCAGCACCAGCCGCTCTGGCTGACCACCGTCTTCGGCATCCTCGGCAGCGTGCTCGGCAACGCCGTCGCCGGCTGGATCGGCGTGGGCGACACCCGGGGCATCGACTGGACCCGGCACCTCCTCCAGCTCGCGGGCGCAGTGGCGGTCGTGGGACTCGGGGACATGGCCTACATGGCCGTACGGGGCAACAAGAGGACCACGTAGCGGACGCGGCCCCCGGCCCGTACGCCCGTACGCCGGAGGGGCCGGCGCGGGAAGAATCCCGCACCGGCCCCTCCGCCGTACGCGCCCACCGCGGGGGCCGCGGCCCCCGGACGGCTCAGGCGCCCGCGACCTCCACGGCCGCCAGGTTCTTCTTGCCGCGGCGCAGCACCAGCCAGCGCCCGTGCAGCAGGTCCTCCGAGGCCGGGACGGCGTCCTCGGCGGTGATCTTCACGTTGTTCACGTAGGCACCGCCCTCCTTCACCGTCCGGCGCCCGGCCGACTTGCTCGCCACCAGCCCGACCTCGGTGAAGAGGTCCACCACCGGCGCCAGCTCCGCGACCTTCGCGTGCGGCAGCTCGGACAGGGCCGCCGCCAGGGTGGCCTCGTCCAGGTCCGCCAGCTCGCCCTGGCCGAACAGCGCCTTGGAGGCCGCGATCACGGCCGCGCACTGGTCCGCCCCGTGCACCAGGGCCGTCAGCTCCTCCGCCAGCGCCCGCTGGGCCGCACGGGCCTGCGGCCGCTCGGCGGTCTGCGCCTCCAGCTCCTCCAGCTCCGCCCGGGACTTGAAGGACAGGATGCGCATGTACGTCGAGATGTCCCGGTCGTCCACGTTCAGCCAGAACTGGTAGAACGCGTACGGCGTGGTCATCTCCGGGTCCAGCCAGACGGCCCCGCCCTCGGTCTTGCCGAACTTGGTGCCGTCCGACTTCACCATCAGCGGGGTCGCCATCGCGTGCACGACCGCGCCCGGCTCCAGGCGGTGGATCAGGTCGAGGCCCGCGGTCAGGTTGCCCCACTGGTCCGAGCCGCCCTGCTGGAGCACGCAGCCGTACCGCCGGTACAGCTCCAGGAAGTCCATGCCCTGGAGGAGCTGGTAGCTGAACTCGGTGTAGCTGATGCCCTCCTGGGACTCCAGGCGCTTGGCCACCGAGTCCTTGGTCAGCATCTTGTTGACCCGGAAGTGCTTGCCGATGTCCCGCAGGAACTCGATGGCGGACAGGCCCGCCGTCCAGTCCAGGTTGTTGACCATGACCGCGGCGTTGTCGCCCTCGAAGGACAGGAACGGCTCGATCTGCCCCCGCAGCCGGCCCACCCAGTTCGCGACCGTCTCCGGGTCGTTCAGGGTGCGCTCGGCCGTCGGCCGCGGGTCGCCGATCTGGCCCGTGGCCCCGCCGACCAGCGCCAGCGGCCGGTGCCCGGCCTGCTGGAGCCGGCGCACGGTGAGCACCTGCACCAGGTGCCCCACGTGCAGCGAGGCCGCGGTCGGGTCGAAGCCGCAATAGAACGTGACGGGACCGTCCGCGAAGGCCTTGCGCAGGGCCTCTTCGTCGGTGGACTGGGCGAAGAGCCCGCGCCACTTCAGTTCGTCGACGATGTCCGTCACGGTCTCTCGACTCCTTCGGATGGTGTGGATGGCCGTCTGATGGGACGGCCGTCTCAGTCTAGGGCGGTCAGACGCCCTTGCTGACCGAGCTCATGTTGAAGTCCGGGATGCGCAGCGCCGGCATCGCCGCCCGGGTGAACCAGTCGCTCCACTCCCGCGGCAGGGTCTTCTCGGTGCGCCCGGCCTCCGAGGCCCGCGACAGCAGGTCCACCGGGGACTCGTTGAACCGGAAGTTGTTCACCTCGCCCACGACCTCGCCGTCCTCCACCAGGTACACCCCGTCCCGGGTGAGGCCGGTCAGCAGCAGGGTCGCCGGGTCCACCTCGCGGATGTACCAGAGGCAGGTCACCAGCAGGCCCCGGCCCGTCGCGGCGACCATCTCGTCCAGCGACTTCTCGCCGCCCCCGTCGAGGACCAGGTTCCCGATCGAGGGGGCCACCGGCAGCCCGGTCAGGCCCGCGCTGTGCCGGGTCGTGGTCAGGTGCGCCAGCTCACCGCCGCGCATCCACTCGGTGGGCCGCAGCGGCAGCCCGTTGTCGAAGACCGAGGCGTCGTCGCCCGAGCTGTGCGCGATCACGAACGGCGCGGACTCCAGGCCGGGCTCGTTCGGGTCGCTGCGCAGGGTCAGCGGGAGCTGCGCGAGCTTCTCGCCCAGCCGGGTGCCGCCGCCGGGCTTGGAGAAGACCGTGCGGCCCTCCGCCGCGTCCCGGGCCGCGGCCGACCACATCTGGTAGATCAGCAGGTCCGCGACGGCGGTCGGCGGCAGCAGGGTCTCGTACCGCCCGGCCGGGAGCTCGATGCGGCGCTCGGCCCAGCCCAGCCGCTTGGCGAGCTCGGCGTCCAGCGCCGCCGGGTCCACGTCCTTGAAGTCGCGGGTCGATCGGCCCGCCCAGGCGGAGCGCTGCCGGTCGGGGGACTTCGCGTTGAGCTCCAGGGTGCCGTTCGGCTGGTCGTGGCGCAGCCGCAGCCCCGTCGAGGTGCCCACGTACGTGGAGACCATCTCGTGGTTCGCGAAGCCGTACAGCTCGCGGCCGCCCGCGCGGGCCCGGGCGAAGGCCTCGCCGAGGGCCGGGGCGAAATCGGCGAACACGGCCGAGGAGGTCTCGGCGGGCGCGTCCGCGAAGTCCGGGGACGCGGGGGTGCCGGTCACCAGGGGCTGGGCGTCCTCGGCGGGCCCCGCGGTGCGCGCGGCGGCCTCGGCGGCCCGTACGAGCGGCTCCAGGTCCTGCGCGGTCACGGCGGAGCGGGAGACCACGCCCGAGGCGGTGCCCTCCCGGCCGTCCACGGTCGCGATCACGGTGAGGGTGCGGCCGCGGGTGACGCCGTTGGTGGTCAGGGCGTTGCCCGCCCAGCGCAGGTTGGCGGTGGACTGCTCGTCGGCGATGACCACGCAGCCGTCGGCGGTGGACAGTTCGAGCGCGCGCTCGACGATCTCGTGGGGTCGGGTGCGGTGCGTGGACATCAGCGTCCGGCCTCCTGCGTCGTGTTCAGGATGTTGACGTCGCGGAACAGCGCCGACGGGCAGCCGTGCGAGACCGCGGCGACCTGGCCCGGCTGGGCCTTGCCGCAGTTGAAGGCGCCGCCGAGCACGTACGTCTGCGGGCCGCCGACCTTCTCCATGGAGCCCCAGAAGTCGGTCGTCGTCGCCTGGTAGGCGACATCGCGCAGCTGACCGGCCAGCCGGCCGTTCTCGATCCGGAAGAACCGCTGCCCGGTGAACTGGAAGTTGTACCTCTGCATGTCGATCGACCAGGACCGGTCGCCGACCACGTAGATGCCCCGCTCGACCCCGCCGATCAGGTCCTCGGTGGACAGGCCGCCCGGGTCCGGCTGGAGGGAGACGTTGGCCATCCGCTGCACCGGCACGTGCCCGGGGGAGTCGGCGTACGCGCAGCCGTTGGAGCGCTCGAACCCGGTGAGCTTCGCGATCCTCCGGTCGAGCTGGTAGCCGACCAGGGTGCCGTCCTTGACCAGGTCCCAGCTCTGCGCCTCGACGCCCTCGTCGTCGTAGCCGATCGTGGCCAGGCCGTGCTCCGCGGTGCGGTCGCCGGTGACGTTCATGATCGAGGAGCCGTACGTCAGCTTGTTCAGCTGGTCGAAGGTGGCGAAGGAGGTGCCCGCGTACGCGGCCTCGTAGCCCAGCGCCCGGTCCAGCTCGGTGGCGTGGCCGATGGACTCGTGGATCGTCAGCCACAGGTTGGAGGGGTCGACCACCAGGTCGTAGCGGCCCGCCTCCACGCTCGGCGCCCGCATCTTCTCCGCGAGGAGGCCCGGGATCTGCTCCAGCTCGGCGTTCCAGTCCCAGCCGGTGCCCGTCAGGTACTCCCAGCCGCGGCCGGCCGGCGGGGCGATGGTCCGCATCGAGTCGAACTCGCCCGTCTTGCCGTCCACGGCCACGGCCGTCAGCTGCGGGTGGATCCGGACCCGCTGCTGGGTGGTGACCGTACCCGCCGTGTCGGCGTAGAACTTGTTCTCGTGGACGGCCATCAGCGAGGCGTCCACGTGCGCCACCCCGTCGGCGGCGAGCAGCCGGGCGCTCCAGTCGGCGAGCAGCGCCGCCTTCTCCTCGTCCGGGACCTCGAAGGGGTTGACCTCGTACGCGGAGATCCAGGTCTTGTCGGCGTGGACGGGCTCCGGGGCCAGCTCCACGCGCTCGTCCGACCCGGCCGCCGCGATCACCTTCGCGGACAGCTTGGCCATGGCCACGGCCTGCGAGGCGACCTTCGCGGCCCCGTCCATCGTCAGGTCCACGCCGGAGGCGAAGCCCCAGCTCCCGCCGTGCACCACCCGGACCGCGAACCCGAGGTCCGTGGTGTCGGAGGAGCCGGAGGGCTTGGCGTCGCGCAGCCGCCACGAGGCGCTGCGGATCCGCTCCAGCCGGAAATCGGCGTGGTCGGCGCCCAGTGCGCGGGCACGGGCGAGCGCTGCGTCGGCGAGCGCGCGCAGCGGCAGCGCCGTGAACGCGGCGTCGATGGAATGAGGCACGGATGTCTCCCTGCTGTCGGACCGGTCGCTCCGATCATGTCGCGCCGGGGCGGCGAATGCACACCGCTTTCCGTCCGCTTTCTGTAGAGACCCCACAGAGCCGTTCCGAATGCCCTGTCGAGGCCCGATTCTCCGGGGGCCGGGCGGGACCGATAGGTTTTCGGTGGACCAGACAGCTAGGGAAAGGGTGATCGGATGAGCCGCTCGGTTCTCGTCACCGGAGGAAACCGGGGCATCGGCCTCGCCATCGCCCGCGCCTTCGCGGAGGCCGGCGACAAGGTCGCCATCACGTACCGCTCCGGCGAGCCGCCGCAGGCCCTCGCCGAACTCGGTGTCCTCGCCGTGCGCTGCGACATCAACGACACCGAGCAGGTGGAGCAGGCCTACAAGGAGATCGAGGAGAAGCACGGCAACGTGGAGGTGCTGGTGGCCAACGCCGGCATCACCAAGGACCAGCTGCTGATGCGCATGTCCGAGGAGGACTTCACCTCCGTCCTCGACACGAACCTCACCGGCACCTTCCGCGTGGTCAAGCGCGCCAACCGCGGCATGCTCCGCGCCAAGAAGGGCCGCGTCGTCCTCATCTCCTCCGTCGTCGGCCTGCTCGGCTCGGCGGGCCAGGCGAACTACGCCGCCTCCAAGGCCGGCCTGGTCGGCTTCGCCCGCTCCCTCGCCCGCGAGCTGGGGTCCCGGAACATCACCTTCAACGTGGTCGCGCCCGGTTTCGTGGACACCGACATGACGGCGGTCCTCACCGACGAGCAGCGCGCCGGCATCGTCTCGCAGGTCCCCCTCGGCCGCTACGCGCAGCCGCAGGAGATCGCCGCGGCCGTGCGCTTCCTCGCGTCGGACGACGCCTCGTACATCACCGGAGCCGTCATTCCCGTTGACGGCGGATTGGGCATGGGTCACTGATCACCATGAGCGGAATTCTCGAAGGCAAGCGGATCCTCATCACCGGTGTGCTGATGGAGTCCTCCATCGCCTTCCACACCGCGAGGCTCGCGCAGGAGCAGGGCGCCGAGGTCATCCTCACCGCCTTCCCCCGGCCGACCCTCACCGAGCGGATCGCCCGCAAGCTGCCCAAGCCCGCCAAGGTGATCGAGCTCGACGTCACCAACGAGGAGCACCTCGCCCGCCTGGAGGGCCTGGTCCGCGAGGAGCTCGGCGGCCTCGACGGGGTCGTGCACTCGATCGGCTTCGCCCCGCAGGACGCCCTGGGCGGCAACTTCCTCAACACCCCCTTCGAGTCGGTGGCCACCGCCATGCACGTCTCGGCCTTCTCCCTGAAGTCCCTGACCATGGCCTGCAAGCCGCTGTTCCCGGCGGAGGGCGCGGCCGTCGTCGGCCTGACCTTCGACGCCCAGTACGCCTGGCCGCAGTACGACTGGATGGGCCCGGCCAAGGCCGCCCTGGAGGCCACCAGCCGCTACCTCGCCCGCGACCTGGGCAAGGAGGGCGTCCGCTGCAACCTGGTCTCGGCCGGCCCGATCGGCTCCATGGCCGCCAAGTCCATCCCGGGCTTCGGCGAGCTCGCGGACGTGTGGAACCACCGTTCGCCGATGGAGTGGGACATGGCGGACCCGGAGCCCGCGGGCCGCGGCGTGGTCGCGCTGCTGTCGGACTGGTTCCCGAAGACCACCGGCGAGATCGTGCACGTGGACGGCGGCCTGCACGCGATGGGCGCCTGACCGCCCGGCAGGTACCGGCCCCGTACGGCCGCGGCTCCGCGAGGGGCCGCGGCCGTCGCCGTTTTCCGGGGGCCGGCCGGGTGGCCCGAGTCGAAGATCCGGACAAATGCCTGCAAACTGACCGGGTCGGGATCTTCCCGGTGCGCGGCGGGGAGGAGGTGCGGCGGTGCGTCCCAGGCCGAGCGGAGCGGTGGCGCTGCTGGTCACCTCGGTGGTGCTGACCGGACTCCTCGTCCCCGGGGCGGCGGCCCGGGCGGGCGGCGCGGCCCCCGGCTTCGGGTCCGGCCCCGGCTACGCACCCGGCTCCGGCTACGGCCCCGGGCTCGCCCCCGCCTCCGACACCGCCGTCGTGAACCCCGCGGACCTGCCCGCCGAGCCGCCCGCACAGCCGGCCCGGCCCCCGTCCGACCGGCTCTTCGGCTCCGACTGCGACACCCGCATCCGGGGCTCGCTCGTCACGGTGTACTGCCACAACCCGTACCCGCGCACCGACCTGGTCCGGCTCCACGTCGAGTGCGAGCGCTGGTGGGACGTGGACGGGGACGGCGCCGCGGTCCCCGTCGGCCCGGCGGAGCGCGTGGAGCTCACCGGCCGGTGCTGGAAGGAGGTCCGTACGGCCTGGGTCAGCCACCGGCCGGGCTGACCGCAGCCGCTCGCCGCTTACTCCCCGGGCGCCGGCGCGGGGGCCTCCCGCAGCCACTGGAGGGGGTAGCCCGCGGCCTCCGACGCCGCCGTGTCCCCGTCCCCGCGGCGGATCGCCTCGACCAGCCGGGCGTGGTCCATGTGGGTGTCCGGGGTGAGCTCGGTGCCGACGTCCTCGCGCAGCCAGTCCCGCAGCAGGTCGCCGAGGTCGGCGTACAGGGCGATGAGCACGTCGTTGTGCGAGGCCGCCACCACCGCCATGTGCAGGCTCACGTCCGCCGCCACGAACACCTCGGCGTCCCCGCCCGCCCACGCCTTCTCCCGCCGTGCCAGCAGGGCGTCGAGCTGGGCCAGGTCGCGGCCGGTGCGCCGCTCCGCCGCGAGCCGCGCCGCCGAGGACTCCAGGGTCGAGCGCAGCTCCGCGATGTGCCGGGGATCCGCCCCCGCGAACCGCCGGTGCATGACCCCGGCCAGCTCGCTCGTGGCCACGACGTACGTGCCCGAGCCCTGCCGGATGTCGAGCAGGCCGTTGTGCGCCAGCGCCCGCACCGCCTCCCGGACCGTGTTCCGGGCCACGCCCAGCAGCTCGACCAGCTCGGGCTCGGTCGGGATCCGGGAGCCCACCGGCCACTCTCCCGACACGATCTGGTTCCTGAGCTGGGCGATCACCTGGTCGACGAGTGCGGATCGCCGGGGCGAGGTCAGCGGCATGGGGCCCTCTCGGTGTGTGCGGTCTCTTGCCGGTCTAGGCGGGCTAGTCGGTCTAGTCGGTCTTGGCGGCCGGACTTGCCGGTCTTGTCGGTGCGTGCGGATTCTTGCGCATGATTGGACAACCAATCATCCCATGATTCTATGATGGGGGAATGGCCGACGATGAGATCCAGGTTCTGAACCGTACGGCGGCAGGGGGAGCCGCCGCCCCTGCGCCCCGCCGCGACACCGTGCCCCGTACCCGGGACGGCGCCGCCGCCCGCCCCGCGGACGGGGTCCGCGCCCTGCCCGGCTGGTTCGCCCCGGCCCTCCTCGCCGCGATCTTCCTGGCCGCCCTCAACCTCCGCCCGGCCATCACCAGCCTCGGCGCCCTCCTGGAGGAGACCCGCGAGGGCCTCGGCATGAGCGCCACCGTCGCGGGATTCCTCACCTCCGTACCCGCGCTCTGCTTCGCCCTCTTCGGCATCACCGCCCCGCGCCTCGCCCGCCGCTTCGGCCCCGCGGCCGTCGTGTGCGCCGCGATGGCCGCCGTCGCGGCCGGCCTGGTCATCCGCCCCTTCGCGGGGGGCACCGTCGGCTTCCTCGCGGCCAGCGCCCTCACCCTGGCGGGCATCGCCCTCACCAACGTGCTCCTGCCCGTGATCGTCAAGCGCTGGTTCCCCGACCGCGTCGGCACCGTCACCGGCCTGTACTCCATGGCCCTGGCCGCCGGCACCTCCGTCGCCGCCGCCGTGACCGTCCCCATGACCCAGGCGCTCGGCGGCAGTTGGCGCACCGGCCTGCTGGTCTGGGCCGTCCTGGCCGTCATCGCCGTACTGCCCTGGCTCCCGGTGGCCCGCGAGGCCCGCCGCGAACAGGCCGCGGCAGGGGCTGCGGGGGCGGCAGGGGCTGCGGGTCCGGGGCATCCGGCTGCGACCGCCGGGCCGCGGGTCGGCCGCAGCCGCACCGCCTGGGCCCTGGCCTGCTACTTCGGCCTCCAGGCCACCGGCGCGTACGTCACGATGGGCTGGCTCCCGCAGATCTTCCGCGACGCCGGGGTCTCCGCGGGCACCGCGGGCGTACTCCTCGCCGTCACCATGGTCATGGGCGTACCCCTGGCCTTCGTCATCCCGCGCGTCGCCGGAGCCCTGCGCAACCAGGGCGCCGTCGCCGTGGTGCTCGGCCTCTTCGGCCTCAGCGGGTACGCCGGCCTGTACTTCGCCCCGGCCGCCGGAGCCTGGGCCTGGGCCCTGCTGCTCGGCGTCTCCAACTGCGCCTTCCCCCTGGTCATCACCATGATCGGCCTGCGCGCCCGGACCACCGCGGGCGTAGCCAGGCTGTCGGCCTTCGCACAGAGCACCGGCTACCTCATCTCCATCCCCGGCCCCCTGCTCATCGGCATGCTCTACCAGCACAGCGGCGGCTGGGACCTCCCGCTGGCCCTGATGGGCGCACTGATGGTCCCGCAGATCCTGCTCGGCGTACTGGCCGGCCGGGACCGCACGATCGAGGACGAATGCGGCATGGGAGACTGAGCCCATGTCCGTACTCGAACCGAACCCCCAAGACGGCCGCAAGAAGCTGGCCATCGTGCTCGGCGCCATGCTCGGCGTGACGGTCGTCATCGCGATCATCGCCTCGATCGCCTCCCCCTGAGGCCCCCGCCGCTCCGGCGGCACGGTGGGGTTAACCCCACCGTCCCCTAGGGGGTGCGGCTCAGGGTGGAGTGGGTGGAAAACCTGATGGGAACGGCCGCCGCAGGCTCGTAGATTCGTCAGTGGAACGGCAGCCAGCCGGGACACGGAACACAGCACCTGCGGAGGCGGACATGTCGGCACCGGTCCAGACCCGGCCGTCGCGGCCCACGGCCCCGGCCCCCCGCCGCAGGCGCCCCGCGGGCGGTGCGGCCGACACCCGGCTGCGCTGGTGGGCCCTGGCCCTCCCCGTCCTCGCCTTCGCCGCCCTCATGACCCTCCTCGCCGGCTCCGGCGGAGCAGCGGCCTCCGGGCCCGGCTCCCTACCCGGCCTCGCGGTGTTCGTCGAGGACATCCTGCGGGCCCTGGGCTAGTGCTGGTGACTGAGCCCCGGGCCAGGACCCCGGGCTGGTGCTCTGGGCTGGGGCTCTGGGCTCGGGCTCCCGCCCGGCGGACGCCCTGCCCCGCCGCGCGCCGGGGTGCGCGTCCCACGGGCGGGTGAGAGCGTCAACACCCTGCGCCCGGTGGCTCATTTCATGCGAAGCTGGTGACCATGAGCGCCGACACACCCCGCAGGATCGTCCTCCTCCGGCACGCGAAGGCAGACTGGCCCCAGGTCTCCGACCACGACAGGCCCCTGGCCGACCGCGGGCGCACGGAGGCGTCGGCCGTCGGACTGAAGCTGGCCGAGACCGGCATCACCTTCGACCTGGCCCTGTGCTCCACGGCCGTCCGCACCCGCGAGACCTGGAAGATCGCCGTACAGGAGCAACCGCACCGGCCGAGGACCGTCTACGAGGAGCGGCTGTACGAGGCCTCGCCCGGCGAGCTCATCGCCGTACTCAACGAGACCCCGGACACCGTCGGCGACCTGCTCGTCATCGGGCACAACCCCGGAATGCAGGCACTGGCCGAAATCCTGTCCGGCGGCGCCAAGGACGACACGCTCGTCCGCATGGCCCGCAGCGGCTTCCCCACCGCAGCCCTCGCCGTGATCGGCTTCAGCGGACCGTGGAAGGCCGTCGAGCCCGGGATCGGGACGCTGCTGGACTTCTGGATGCCGAAGCACTGACGGGCTGCCGCCGCCCCGGCGCGCCGGAGCACGACCCAGCGCCACGCAGTACGCAGAAGGGCCCCCGCCGGTACGTTCCGGCGGGGGCCCTCCTGCGCGGGCGGGGCTGACCAATCGGGTCCCGTCAGGCCAGGTCCGCCGCCTCCACCTCTTCGCGCGTGATGCCCAGCAGGTACAACACCGTGTCGAGGAAGGGCACGTTGACCGCCGTGTGCGCGGCCTCCCGCACCACCGGCTTCGCGTTGAAGGCCACGCCGAGCCCGGCCGCGTTCAGCATGTCGAGGTCGTTGGCGCCGTCGCCGATCGCCACGGTCTGAGAGAGCGGTACGCCCGCCTCCGCCGCGAACCGGCGCAGCAGCCGGGCCTTGCCCGCCCGGTCCACGATCTCGCCCGTGACCCGGCCGGTCAGCTTGCCGTCCACGATCTCCAGGGTGTTGGCCGAGGCGAAGTCCAGCCCGAGCCGCTCCTTCAGGTCGTCGGTCACCTGCGTGAAGCCGCCGGACACCACGCCCACCTGGAAGCCGAGGCTCTTCAGGGTCCGGATCAGGGTCCGCGCACCCGGGGTCAGCTGCACCTCGGCCCGCACCTTGTCCACCACCGAGGCGTCCAGGCCCGCGAGCAGCGCCACCCGGGCGTGCAGGGACTGCTCGAAGTCCAGCTCGCCGCGCATCGCCTGCTCGGTGACCGCGGCCACCTTGTCCTCGCAGCCCGCGTGGGCCGCGAACAGCTCGATGACCTCGTCCTGGATGAGCGTCGAGTCGACGTCCATCACGATGAGGCGCTGCGCCCGCCGGTGCAGACCCGCGGAGACCACCGCGACGTCCACACCGATCTGCGCGGCCTCCGTGGCCAGGGCCGTGCGCAGCGGCTCGGTGTCCGCACCCGACACGGCGAACTCCACTGCCGTCACCGGGTACTTGGCCAGCCGGAAGATACGGTCGATATTGCCGCCGGTCGAGGTGATACGGGCCGCGATCGCGGCGGTGGACTCTGCGGTCAGCGGGTGGCCGAGCACGGTCACGTGCGAGCGGCCGCTGCCGCGGGGACGGTTGTCGCCCGTACCGGAGATGATCTCCGCCTGCAGCTTGAGCGACTCGGCCCAGCTGTGCACGGTCGCTCTCAGCTCGCCTTCGCCGCCCGGCACGGCCGGACGGGTCACCAGCGCGCACAGGACGATGCGGCCGCGGGTGACCACCTGCTCGATGTCGACCACGTCGACGGAGTAGGCGGCGAGGGTGTCGAACAGCCCGGCGGTGATCCCGGGACGGTCCTTGCCGAAGATCTTGACGAGGAGGGTGGGGACGTCGGAGGTCTGCGAAGCGCTCATGGTGACCTCACCGTATCCCCTGTCCCGCACCCGGGCACGAGCCGTCCCGCCTGCCGGACGCCGCCACGCCGCGCCCGCCGCGGGCGGGGGTGCGGCGCGGACGCCGCCACGGCCCGCTTCCCCGCCACCCTCCCTTCGCCCACCCGCCCCCAGCGCGGCACGGCACGGGGCGGAGCCCCGAAACCACCCGCCACCCACCCACCTGCACCTGCACCTGCCCACCCACCCCGGCAAAAGCCAGCCTCGCCGGCGCTCCGGAGTCCGCACCCAGGAGGTGCAGCCCGGCCGCCGCCAACCGCGGCCATCGCGGCCAGGGCCCAGCCCACCGCAGCCACCGCGTCCGCCAGGACGGAGGACGCGCGGGCCGCAGACGCGCGGGCCGCAGACCCGGGAGCTGCAGACCCGGGAGCGGGGGTGAACGGGGCTTCTGCGCGGTGGCGTTCGTACCCGTCCATGGAAAGGACCCCGATTCCTTCAGATGATGCTGATCATCCCGATCATCACGAGTTGCGGCATTCACGCATGATCCGTGCGCACTCATGGGCATTTACCACTCTCCGGGCGTATTTCGGAGTCGTCAATCGCCTTGCCGCAGAGTGCCCCCCGGGGCCCGGATTCCACTTCCGGCCGCGGGCCTGAAATAGTTCCCCCCGAAGTTCGCCATCCCTAGACTCCCTGCTGTCAGGGGGCATCGGGGGACAACAAGTGGGGCATGGAGTGCCGGAACTCGTACTGGAATTGAACGGAAGGACCTGGGCCCTCGATCCGTCCAGGTCGTACACCCTGGGGCGCGACCCCCAGGGCGACGTGGTGATCGACGACGCGCGGGTCTCGTGGCGGCACGCCACCATCAGCTGGACCGGCGGGGGCTGGGCCGTCGAGGACCACGGCAGCACCAACGGCACTTATGCCCAGGGCCGGCGCGTGCAGCGCCTGGACCTCGGCGCGGGGTCCGTGGTCCACCTCGGCAACGCGACGGACGGTCCGCGGCTGAGCCTCACCGCCGCCGCCCCCGCAGTCGCTCCGTCAGGGGCGGGTGCCCAGGCGGGCCCTCACGGCCAGGGCGGGCACGGCCAGGCGCCCTACCCGGGCCAGGGCGCGTACCCGGGCCAGGGGGCGTACCCGCAGCAGGTGCCCGGACAGCAGGTCCCGGGCCACCAGCAGGCACCAGGGCACCAGCAGGTCCCGGGGCAGCACGTACCGCAGGAGCAGCTGGCCCAGAAGGTCCCGTACCAGCAGCACCAGGGGCAGGTCCCCCCGCAGCAGGGCGCCCCGCGCCCCGCCGCGGGCGGCGCCGCCTACGGCGACCGGAGCCCGACCACCTTCCACCAGCTCTCGCTCGGCCGCGTCATGCGCATCGGCCGTGCGCTGGACAACGAGCTGGTCGTGTCCGACCTCCAGGTCTCGCGCCACCACGCGGAGTTCCGCTCCACCGGCGGCCGCTTCGAGATCCACGACCTCGGCAGCCACAACGGCACCTACGTCAACGGCCAGCCGCTGGCCAAGTCCGGCACCGCGCTCCTCGGCCCGAACGACATCGTCGGCGTCGGCCACTCCACCTTCCGCATCGTCGGGGACCGGCTGGAGGAGTTCGTCGACACCGGCGAGGTCTCCTTCTCCGCCCGCCACCTGACCGTCACGGTCGACGGCGGCAAGCAGATCCTCAAGGACGTCTCCTTCGGGGTCCCCGAGAAGTCGCTCGTCGCGGTCATCGGCCCCTCGGGCTCCGGCAAGTCCACGCTGCTCAAGGCGCTGACCGGCTACCGCCCCGCCAACCAGGGCGACGTCCTCTACGACAACCGCAACCTGTACAAGCAGTTCGCAGAGCTCCGCCAGCGCATCGGCCTGGTCCCGCAGGACGACATCCTGCACAAGGAGCTGACCGTCCGGACGGCCCTCAAGTACGCGGCCAAGCTCCGCTTCCCCGGCGACACCGCCGAGTCCGAGCGCGCCGCCCGCATCGACGAGGTCCTGCGCGAGCTGAAGCTCGACATCCACAAGGACAAGAAGATCACCTCGCTCTCGGGCGGACAGCGCAAGCGCGTGTCCGTGGCCCTGGAGCTGCTCACCAAGCCCTCGCTGATCTTCCTGGACGAGCCCACCTCGGGCCTCGACCCGGGCATGGACCGCGATGTCATGCAGCTGCTGCGCGGGCTCGCCGACGACGGCCGCACGGTCCTCGTGGTCACGCACTCCGTGGCCGAGCTGGCCCTCTGCGACAAGCTGCTGGTGATGGCCCCGGGCGGCGCGGTCGCCTACTTCGGCCCGCCGGACGAGGCGCTGAACTTCTTCGGCTACACCACCTGGGCCGACGTCTTCTCCGCCTTCGAGAACTACCGCGACTACGACTGGGCCGGCCGCTGGAAGGGCTCGCAGCACTACCAGCTGTACGCCGCCGACCTCGACGCGGTCGCCCCCCAGTCGGTGACCATGCCGACCGCCCAGATGCAGCCGCCGAAGCCGCAGGCCTGGGGAGCGCAGCTCCTCACGCTGATCCGCCGCTACCTCGCGGTGATCGCCTCGGACAAGGGCTTCATGGCCCTGATGCTGATCCTGCCCGCCGTACTCGGCGTGGTCTCCACGGTCATCCCGGCCACCTTCGGCCTCGCGCCGCCGAAGCCCCCGTCCCGCTTCAACGGCGACGCGGGCACGATCATGCTGATCCTCGCGGTCGGCATGTGCTTCTCGGGCGCCGCCAACTCCGTCCGCGAGCTGATCAAGGAACGGGTCATCTACGAGCGGGAGCGCGCCACCGGCCTGTCCCGCTCCGCCTACCTGATGTCCAAGATCATCGTCCTGGGCCTCATCACGGCCCTCCAGGGCGCCATCATCTGCCTCATCGGCTTCGCCCCGCGCGACCTGCCCGCCGAGGGCCTGGTCATGCCGCCCGCCGTGGAGCTCTGCGTCGCGGTGACCGCCCTCGGCTTCACCTCGATGATGTTCGGCCTGGTCATCTCCTCGCTGGTCAAGACCGCCGAGAAGACGATGCCGCTGCTCGTGATGTTCGCGATCGTCCAGGTCGTGTTCACCGGCATCCTCTTCCAGGTGTACGACTCGCCCGGCCTGGAGCAGTTCGCCTGGCTGATGCCCTCCCGCTGGGCCATCGCCGCCTCCGGCAGCACCCTGAACCTCGCCGTGCTCATGCCGCCGTGGGACCACGACAACCCCACCAACACCGACCCGCTGTGGGAGGCCACCACCGGCCAGTGGGGCCTCAACATCGGCATCCTGCTGCTCATCGGCATCGCCTGCGGGTTCGCGGTCGCGCGCCTGCTGCGCCGCCACGAGCCGGAGGTCATGCGCAAGTAGCCCCCGCAGGGGCACGCGCGCACGCGCCAGAACGCCGCAGGGCGGCACCCGGATCTCTCCGGGTGCCGCCCTGCGGCGCATGGGGGGTACGGGGGGTGCCGCGGGGGCCCGGGGCCGTCAGCGGCCCGCCGGCAGCCCTCCTGCGGCCCTTCCGGGGCCCGTCAGTAGGCGCTGTTCACGTTGTCCATGGAGCCGTAGCGGTCGGCGGCGTAGTTGCAGGCCGCGACGATGTTGGCGACCGGGTCGTACTGGTCGAACTTCGTGCCCTTGACGTGGTACGCGGCGAAGGTCGGGTAGATCACCTGCAGCAGGCCCTTCGAGGGGATGCCGTTCTGGGCGTTGATGTCCCAGTTGTTGATCGCCATCGGGTTGCCGCCGGACTCGCGGATGATGTTGCGGTGGATGCCCGAGTACGAGCCCGGGATGCCCTCGCGCTTCATGATGTGCAGCGCCTCGCGGATCCAGCCGTCCAGGTTGTTCGCGAAGACCGGCTTGCGGGCGGCGGCGCGGCTCGCGGCCTGCTTCTTCGCCCGCTCGGCCTTCGCCTTGGCCTCGGCCTTCGCCTTCGCGGCCGCCTTCGCCCGGGCCTCGGCGTCCGCCTTGGCCTTGGCCTTCGCCTTCGCCTTGGCGTCGGCCTGGGCCTTCGCGGCGGCCTTGGCGGCCTTCTCGACGGTCAGGTGCTGCTGCTCGAGGCTCGTCTGGAGGACCTCGTGCCCGCCGTTCAGGCTCTGCGACCAGTTCACGGGCGCGGCGCCGACGACCTCGGTCTTGCCGTTCTCGGCCGGGACCAGGGAGAAGACCAGGGCGGCGGCACCGAGGGAGGCGACACCGGCGATCGAAATCTTGTGGGCCTTGGTGAGACGGCTATGACCGGGAGTGCTGGACGCAGACATGGGCAAGCAACCTTTTCGAAGAGCGGGGCCGCAGGTGAGCACTGCGGGGATCCGTGGATCCGGGGATCCGCGGTGCCTTGCGGCGGTGGCCATTCTTAGCGGCGGCAAAATCCTGTGGCAAAGGAGTGACGTACGAAGCCGCTTAGTGGATCACGGGGCCCCGAGAAGCCCGGATTTCGGCGCCCGACACTGACCAGACCGGCCTTAATCGCGCCTTTATCCGTCCACTAGGCTCCTTCGTAAGTGATGTGCGTCCTATGCGCGGGCTCACATCGGAGGCGTAACAGTCTCACCGTCGGTTGCGGCAGCAATGCATACCGTCATCGAACTCATCCTTGAGTAGCAGACGAGCGCCCCCGAACTCCTTCCGAAGGCAGAGACACGCGGCAGCACCCCGTTATTCGGAGTCGCAGAACCGCCCCCCCGCCGAACTCCGGAAGGGACTCCCTCGTACCCGGGACTAGTCCCCGGGACCTGGTCCCCGCGCCCGATCCCCCCGCCCGGGCCCGCCGGTACGGTGATCCACATGAGCCACAGCCCCCGCAGCGGACTGGCCGCCGTCTCCACCGCCCTGCTGGCCATGAGCCGCCAGCTCGAGGTCCGCGACGTGCTCAAGACGATCGTCGCCTCGGCCCGGGAGCTCCTGGACGCCGAGTACGCGGCCCTCGGCGTACCCGACGACCACGGGGGCTTCGCGCAGTTCGTCGTGGACGGGGTCAGCGAAGAGCAGTGGCGCAGGATCGGCCCCCTGCCCCGCCAGCACGGCATCCTCGCCGCGATGCTCCACCACCCCGGCCCCGAGCGCCTCGCCGACGTCCGCAAGGACCCCCGCTTCGAGGGCTGGCCCGCCGCCCACCCCGACATGTCCGACTTCCTCGGGCTGCCCATCCGCGACGGTGAGGAGACCCTCGGCGCCCTCTTCCTCGCCAACAAGCGCTGCCCGCGCCCCGGCGGCGGCTGCGGGTTCACGGAAGAGGACGAGGACGTCCTCGGCATCCTCGCCCAGCACGCCGCCATAGCCCTCACCAACGCCCGCCTCTACGAGCGCAGCCGCGAGCTCACCATCGCCGAGGAACGCTCCCGCCTCGCCCACGAGCTGCACGACGCCGTCAGCCAGAAGCTCTTCTCCCTGCGCCTCACCGCCCAGGCCGCCGCGGCCCTCGTCGACCGCGACCCCGCCCGCGCCAAGGGGGAGCTGCACCAGGTCGCCGTACTCGCCGCAGAGGCCGCCGAGGAGCTGCGCGCCGCCGTGGTCGAGCTCCGCCCCGCCGCCCTCGACGAGGACGGGCTCGTCGCCACCCTCCGCACCCAGATCCGGGTACTCGACCGCGCCCACAGCGCCCGCGTCACCTTCACCTGCGAAGGGGTGCGGGCCCTGCCCGCCGCCCAGGAGGAGGCGCTGCTGCGGGTCTCCCAAGAGGCCCTCCACAACGCCCTGCGCCACTCCGGGGCCGCGACCGTGGCCGTCACGCTCTCCCGCAGCGGCCCCGGCGCCCTCCTGCGCATCACCGACGACGGCCGCGGCTTCGACCCGAAGACCGTCCGCCGGGCCGGCCGGCACCTCGGCCTCGTCTCCATGCGCGACCGTGCCGCCGGAGCCGGCGGCACCCTCACCGTCACCTCCGCGCCCGGCGCGGGCACCACGATCGACATGGAGGTCCCCGGTGGCTGACACCCGCAGCGCCAAGATCGCCGTCCTGCTCGTCGACGACCACCAGGTCGTACGGCGGGGCCTGCGCACCTTCCTGGAGGTGCAGGAGGACATCGAGGTCGTCGGGGAGGCCGCCGACGGCGAGTCCGGCATCGCCGCCGCCGAGGAGCTGCGCCCCGACGTGGTCCTGATGGACATCAAGATGCCCGGCACCGACGGCATCGAGGCCCTGCGCAGGCTGCGCGCCCTGGAGAACCCGGCCCGCGTCCTGATCGTCACCAGCTTCACCGAGCAGCGCACGGTCGTCCCCGCCCTGCGCGCGGGCGCCGCGGGCTACGTCTACAAGGACATCGACCCCGACGCCCTCGCCGACGCCATCCGCTCCGTCCACGCCGGGCACGTCCTGCTCCAGCCGGAGGTGGCGGAGGCACTCCTCTCCCATGAGGACCGCCCGCCGTCCGGCAGCCGCGGCGCCACCCTCACCGAACGCGAACGCGAGGTCCTCGGCCTGATCGCCGACGGCCGCTCCAACCGCGAGATCGCCCGCGCGCTGGTCCTCTCGGAGAAGACGGTCAAAACCCACGTCTCGAACATCCTCATGAAACTGGACCTGGCAGACCGCACCCAAGCCGCCCTCTACGCCGTCCGCCACAACCTCACCCGCTAACCCCCAACCACCCACCCACCCGCACCGCCCCACCCACCCCCGGCAAATTCCAGCCCCGCCGGCGCTTGAGGCGCGGGGGTGCGGGGGCGGAGCCCCCGCTTTCGGGAAGGGGCGGGTAGGGGAAAGCCCCGCGCAGCGGCCAACCCGCACCACCCCACCCCACCCACCCCACCCGGCCCCCCCCGTGCCCCCTGCCCCCCCGCCCCGGGTAAACGTACGGAATGAGATTCATACCGTCGGGTGCATGTCGCCCACATGGCGCATCCTGCCCGCCCCCCACCCGTTCTCCATGACGTGCCGCGGCGAAGCCGTCCGCGGCGAACGACTGGAAGGCGTGAAAGTGAAGAACTTCAAGAAGGCCGCTGCCGTCACCATGATCGCGGGCGGCCTGCTCGCCGCCGGCGCCGGCGTCTCCGCCGCCCACGGCGGCGCGCACGCGGACGGCGAGGCCCTGAACTCGCCCGGCGTCGGCTCCGGGAACCTCGTACAGGTCCCCGTCCACATCCCGGTCAACGCCGTGGGCAACAGCGCCACCGTCATCGGCCTGCTGAACCCCGCCTTCGGCAACTCGGGTCTCAACCACTGACCCACCCGCCCCACCCCGCCCACCGGCCCGCCACCCCCGGCGCCGACGGCGACCAGCGGCCCCGCCCCCTCCCCTCCGGGACGCGGGGCCGCAGCGCATCCCGCACCTCTGCCGCAGCCCCGCTCACCCCCACCCCCGCTCACGCACCCCCTACCCCTACCCCCGCCCCCTTCCCTGCTCCTCCACATACGCCCCGTACGCCGCCACCATCGCCCGCCGGGCCACCCGCTCCACCGGCCGCAGCGCCTCCGCCCGAGCCGCCATCTCCGAAGCCGCCACCGCACCCCCGTGCGCCCCCGCGCCCCCGCGCCCCCCGGCGCCACCCCCGCGCCCCTCCGCCATCTCCACCAGCAGCGCAATCCGCTGCGCCAGCTCCAGCACCCGCACCGCCCGCGGCGGATACCCCGGCGCCAGCAGTTCCCGGCCCCGGTCCGCCCGCGCCCGGTACGCGTCCCGCGCCGCCTCCGCCGCCGGCCCCGACGCGGCCACGTCGAGCCGGGTCAGCACCTCCGTCGCCTCCCGCAGCCCCTCCGCGAGCTCCCGCTCCGCCTCGGCCAGCGACGGCACGTCCGCCGGCGGGGCCTCCCGTACCGGCAGGCAGTGCCAGACCACCTCCACATGAACGTCGTCGACGTGCACCTCCCCACCGCGCACCCCGGGTCCCGGCCCCGCCTCCACGACCTCCGGTACGAGCCCCAGCGCCGCCCCCGCGCACACCACGGCCTCCTCCGCCTCCAGCGCCCGCGCATTGAACTCGGGGGGCCCGCTCAGCCCCAGCGGATGCCCCGGCGCGGGCAGCGCCACCCGCAGCCCCGTGACCCCGAGCGCCCGCAGCCGGCCCAGCGCCAGCGTCAGGCCCACCCGCCCCGGTTCTCCCGGCAGCCCCTCGACCCGGTGTACGGAATCCGTACCCACGGCCGCGAGCACGGCCTCGTCCGGCGACGCAAAGCCGCCCAGCAACGCATTACCCCAGGCGGCCAGCCGCCCTGAACGTGGTTCCCACAGCATCCCCCCACCCTAGGGACCCGCTGCGGATCCCGTCGTCCACGGGCCCTCGTCCGCGGCCCCCGCCCCGAGTGGCGTAGGTTTTCCCCTGGGGCTGCGCCCACAGGCGCACTGTGACAACCAAGACTGCAATGGGAGACAACGCGCTCATGAGCGATGTGCTGGAGCTGGTGGACGTATCCGTGGTCCGCGAGGGCCGGGCTCTGGTGGACCAGGTCTCCTGGTCGGTCAAGGAGGGCGAGCGCTGGGTGATCCTCGGCCCGAACGGCGCCGGCAAGACCACCCTCCTCAACATCGCGTCGAGCTACCTCTTCCCCACCAAGGGCACCGCCTCCGTCCTCGGCAGCACCCTCGGCAAGGTGGACGTCTTCGAGCTGCGCCCCCGCATCGGCGTGGCCGGCATCGCGATGGCCGACAAGCTGCCCAGGCGCCAGACCGTCCTCCAGACCGTCCTGACCGCCGCGTACGGCATGACGGCCGGCTGGCAGGAGGAGTACGAGGAGGTGGACGAGCAGCGCGCCCGCGCCTTCCTCGACCGCCTGGGCATGACCGCCTACCTCGAGCGGAAGTTCGGCACGCTCTCCGAGGGCGAGCGCAAGCGCACCCTGATCGCCCGCGCCCTGATGACCGACCCCGAGCTCCTGCTCCTCGACGAGCCCGCCGCCGGCCTCGACCTCGGCGGCCGCGAGGACCTGGTACGCCGCCTCGGCCGCCTCGCCCGCGACCCGCTGGCGCCCGCCATGGCGATGGTCACCCACCACGTGGAGGAGATCGCCCCCGGCTTCACCCACGTCCTGATGATCCGTCAGGGCAAGGTGGTCGCCGCGGGCCCCATCGACCTCGAACTGACCTCCCGGAACCTCTCCCTCTGCTTCGGCCTGCCGCTCGTCGTCGAGCGCACCGGCGGCGACCGCTGGACCGCCCAGGGCCTCCCCCTGCGCTGATGCGCCGGCCCGGCGCCAACTCCGGCTGACAGCAAGCCGCAAGCACCCCCGGCGCCAGCAGCCGACGGCACCCGCCGCCGCACCCTGTCCGGACCGCGCCCGGCCGACCTACCATGACCATGTGGACATCGACGCGTGGGTGTGGTGGCTCATCGGCGCGGTCGGACTGGGCATACCGCTCGTCCTGACCGCCATGCCGGAATTCGGCATGTTCTCCGCGGGTGCGGTCGCCGCGGCGATCACCGCGGCGCTGGGCGGGGGAGTGGTCGTACAAGTCCTGGTGTTCGTCGCCGTCTCGGTGGCCCTGATCGCCGTGGTCCGGCCGATCGCCCGGCGGCACCGCTCGCAGAACCCCCAGTTCGCCAGCGGCGTCGACGCCTTGAGGGGCCGCACGGCCGTGGTCCTCGAGCGCGTCGACGGCTCGGGCGGCCGCATCAAGCTCGCCGGCGAGATCTGGAGCGCCCGCACCCTCGACGGGGACACCAGCTTCGAACCGGGTCAGCAGGTGGACGTGGTCGAGATCGACGGGGCGACCGCCGTCGTCATGTGACACCTGGTCAGACGGGTCGTGTGATCAGTCTTATGACTGGCCGTGTGGCCGAATCCGGTGCCTCACCCACCGCCGTCTGAAAGACTCCGCACAAGGGTCGCTGAGCCCAACGGGCCAGGACACGCAGCGAGAAGGGGTACGGGGAACCGCATGCAACCGATCATCATCGTCCTGATCATTCTGGTGGTGCTGGTCTTCATCGCCCTGGTCAAGACCATCCAGGTCATCCCGCAGGCCAGCGCAGCCATCGTCGAGCGGTTCGGCCGCTACACCCGCACCCTCAACGCGGGCCTCAACATCGTCGTCCCGTTCATCGACTCGATCCGCAACCGGATCGACCTCCGCGAACAGGTCGTCCCCTTCCCGCCGCAGCCGGTCATCACCCAGGACAACCTGGTCGTCAACATCGACACCGTCATCTACTACCAGGTGACCGACGCCCGCGCCGCGACCTACGAGGTGGCCAGCTACATCCAGGCCATCGAGCAGCTCACCGTCACCACCCTCCGCAACATCATCGGCGGCATGGACCTGGAGCGGACCCTGACCTCCCGCGAGGAGATCAACGCGGCCCTCCGCGGAGTCCTCGACGAGGCCACCGGCAAGTGGGGCATCCGCGTCAACCGCGTCGAGCTCAAGGCCATCGAGCCCCCCACCTCCATCCAGGACTCGATGGAGAAGCAGATGCGCGCCGACCGCGACAAGCGCGCCGCGATCCTCCAGGCCGAGGGCGTCCGCCAGTCCGAGATCCTCCGCGCCGAGGGCGAGAAGCAGTCCTCCATCCTCCGCGCCGAAGGTGACGCCAAGGCCGCCGCCCTGCGCGCCGAGGGCGAGGCCCAGGCCGTCCGTACGGTCTTCGAGGCCATCCACGCCGGCGACCCGGACCAGAAGCTCCTCTCGTACCAGTACCTCCAGATGCTCCCGAAGATCGCCGAGGGCGACGCCAACAAGCTCTGGATCGTCCCCAGCGAGATCGGCGACGCCCTCAAGGGCCTCAGCGGGGCCATCGGCAACTTCGGGCCCGGCGGCAGCGGCCCCAGCGGCTTCAACACCGTCCCCCAGCAGCAGAGCGGCGGCCCCGCCGCGGAGCGCCGCGAACAGCCCCCGATCGACTGATCCACCGGCACCCTCCTGCATGATCGGTGAGGCCCCCCGACCTTCACGGCGGGGAGGCGACTCACTCGCTCGAAGGAGATGGCCTTGTCCATCTGGGAATCACTCGCGGTCCTCGCCGCCGGTGTCGGAGCCGGCACGATCAACACGATCGTCGGCTCCGGCACCCTCATCACCTTCCCCGTCCTGCTCGCCACCGGACTCCCGCCGGTCACCGCGAACGTCTCCAACACCCTCGGCCTCGTACCCGGTTCGATCAGCGGGGCCATCGGCTACCGCAAGGAACTCGCCGGCCAGGGCCGCCGCGTCCTGCGCCTCGGACTCGTCTCCCTCATCGGCGGACTCGGCGGCGCCGTCCTCCTGGTGACCCTGCCCTCCGAGTCCTTCGACACCATCGTTCCGGTGCTCATCGGCATCGCCCTGGTGCTCGTCGTCGTCCAGCCCCGGCTCGCCCGCGCGCTGCGCGCCCGCCAGGAGCGCCGCGGCGGCCCCGGCCCGCACCCCGACGGCGGCCCCGCCCTCCTCGGCGGCATGCTCCTGTCCAGCGCGTACGGGGGCTACTTCGGCGCCGCCCAGGGAGTCCTCTACCTCGCGCTGATGGGCCTGCTCCTCCACGAGGACCTGCAGCGCATCAACGCCGTCAAGAACGTGGTCGCCGCGCTCGTCAACGGCATCGCGGCCGTCTTCTTCCTCTTCGTCGCCGAGTTCGACTGGACCGCGGTCCTCCTGATCGCCGCCGGCTCCACCCTCGGCGGCCAGATCGGCGCCAAACTCGGAAGACGCCTCCCGCCGACCGTGCTGCGCGCGGTCATCGTGACGGTAGGCGTCCTCGCGATCGTCCAACTGCTCGTCCGCTGACGGACGTACGGGAACTACGCCGCCGGCAGCCCCAGCCACTCCGGCAGCGCCCCGCGCCGGCCCGGCCCCAGCGAGTACAGCATCGCGTCGGCCGGGCTCGGCACGAACGGCTTGCGCAGCAGCGGCATCCCCGCCTCCTCCGGCGTCCGCGCCGCCTTGCGGTGGTTGTCCTCGGCGCAGGAGGCCACCGTGTTCAGCCAGGTGTCCCCGCCCCCCAGGGACTTGGGCAGTACGTGGTCCACGGTCGTCGCCCGCCGCCCGCAGTACGCGCACCTGTGCTGGTCCCGCGCCAGCACCCCCCTCCGCGACCACGGGGCGTGTCTTCGGAAGGGCACCCGGACGTACCTGCAGAGCCTGATCACCCGCGGCACCGGGAGATCGACCGCGGCGGCACGCACACGGAGCTCGGGGTGGGACTGCTCGACCACGGCCTTGTCCTGGAGCACCAGGACCACGGCCCGGCTCATGGAAACCGTCGACAGCGGCTCGAAGCTCGCGTTCAGCACCAGCGTGTCCCGCATCTCGCCCACCTCCCGTGCGCAGGCCCGCGACCACCCTGGCAGCAGGGCCCGCAACCACTCTGGCCGCGCGCGCCACGCGGGACAACGCAATAAAAATGCCCGGCCCCGGCCATCTTTAGACCAGGACCGGGCAAACTGCCGGCGAACGATCAGCCCGCGATCAGCTCCCCGCCGGAGCCTCGTACTCGCCGATCAGCTGGGCCCGCCCCAGCGCGTGGAACCGCAGGTGGAATCCGACGACCGCAGGAGACGCGTCCGCATCCGGACCCAGCTCCTCCCGGTCCACCGCGTAGACGGTGAACACGTACCGGTGCCGCTCCCCGGCCGGCGGAGCCGCACCGCCGAAGTCCTTGGTCCCGTAGTCGTTGCGCACCTGCACCGCACCCGGCGGCAGTCCTTCAAACTTCCCGCTGCCCGCGCCCGCCGCCAGCTCCGTGACGGAGGCGGGCAGGTTGAACAGCACCCAGTGCCAGAACCCGCTGCCCGTGGGGGCGTCGGGGTCGAAGCAGGTCACCGCGAAGCTCTTCGTCCCCTCGGGGAAGCCCTCCCACCGCAGCTGCGGGGAGAGGTTCGCCCCGGAGAGCACCTGCGCCGGCGCCAGGTCGGCACCCGGCGCGAGGTCCGCGCTGGTCACCGTGAAGGCCGGCACCTCGGGGTGGAAGTCGTGCGGAAGGGGAGGCCTGGTGGTCCCGGACACTGCGATCTCCTCCTGGAAGCCGGTACTAGAGCCAGTTGCGCTTGGAGCCGACGGACGCGATCCACTCGTTGAGGTAGGCGGCCCAGTTGGTGCTCTGGTAGCTGTGCTGCCCCACCTTGAAGGCGCGGAAGGTGTCGCTGCCCTCGCTGAACAGACCCGGCTTCTTGTCCATCTCCAGGACGACGTCCATCTCGTGGGCGTCGGCCACGAAGGTCAGCTCCACCTGGTTCAGACCGTGGTACTGCTGCGGCGGCAGGAACTCGATCTCCTGGTAGAAGGGGAGCGTCTGGCGGGTGCCGCGGATGTGCCCCCGCTCCATGTCCGCACTCCGGAAGCGGAAGCCCAACTGCCCGAAGGCGTCCAGGATCGCCTGCTGCGCCGGCAGCGGGTGCACGTTGATCGGGTCCAGGTCGCCGGCGTCGACCGCGCGCGCGATCTCCAGCTCCGTGCTGACACCGATGTTCATGCCCTGCAGGTGGTGCCCCCCGAAGTGGGTCACCGGGGTCTCCCAGGGGATCTCCAGGCTGAACGGCACCACGTGCACCGCGCCCGCCTCGACCTGGAAGGCGCCGCCGAGCTTCTGCTTGACGAAGACGATGTCCTGCTTGACCTCGTGGTCACCGCTCTCGACCTCGACCCGCGCCTGCAGGCCGACCGACAGCCCCTCGATCTGCTGGGCGACGGAACCGCCCTGGATCCGCACCTCGCCCTGGACGATTCCGCCCGGGACCACGTTCGGCTCGGTGATGATCGTGTCCACGGAGGCGCCGCCGGCACCCAGGCTCGCGAACAGCTTCTTGAACCCCATGCGTCTGTCTCTCCCTCTATCGGCTCTGCACCTGTACAAACGCTGGAACCTTAGGCCCAGGTTCCAGCCAGGGGGCTTCCACTACGCTCGGACGGATGAGCGCGCGCCCCGACCGTACGCCCCTGCCCCGCACCTTCTTCGACCGGCCGGTCCTCACGGTGGCCCCCGACCTCCTGGGCCGCACCCTGGTCCGCCGCACCCCCGAGGGCCCGATCGAGCTCCGCATCACGGAGGTGGAGGCGTACGGCGGACAGGCCGACCCGGGCTCCCACGCCTACCGCGGCCGCACGGCCCGCAACGCCTCGATGTTCGGCCCGCCCGGTCACGCGTACGTCTACTTCATCTACGGCATGTGGTTCAGCCTGAACCTGGTGTGCGGACCCGAGGGGACGGCGAGCGGGGTCCTCCTGCGCGCCGGTGAGATCACCAAGGGCGCCGACCTGGCTCTCAAACGTCGACTCTCAGCCAAGAACCACAGAGAACTGGCCAAGGGGCCCGCCCGGCTGGCCACCGCCCTCGACGTGGACCGCACCCTCGACGGCACGGACCTCTGCGCCGGCCCGGACTCCCCCCTCTCCCTCGCGGCCGGCACCCCTGCACCCGCCGACCTGGTCCGCAGCGGACCGCGCACGGGAGTCGGGGGAGTCGGCGCCCACCACCCCTGGCGCTTCTGGCTCGTCGACGACCCCACCGTCAGCCCCTACCGGGCCCACGTGCCGCGCCGCCGTCCGGCTTGACCCGGGGTTGGGGGAGGCGTAGTGTAGCCCGAGCCGCTTGAGACGGGTACCTGTTTCAACAGACCCGAAAGCGGCCAACCCACTACTGCGATCACCCCTGACGGGGTCGAATTCGGCGTGCCTGAATTCGCTCTTCGCGGCTCGATTATGAGGCGCCGAGGAAATCGGCTAACGTAGCGGACCTGCCGAAAGGCAAAGGCCCCCAACGGCCACCGAATTCAAATCCAAGCCGGAAACGGCACGGAAATGATCTGGTAGAGTTGGAAACGCCGGAAGGGAAAAGCGCGAAAGCGGCTTGGACCGGAAAGCGCCGAGGAAATCGGGTCCGGAAAGATCTGATAGAGTCGGAAACGCAGGAACGAAGGA
>NZ_JBVJYM010000050.1:0-27841 GCF_055600495.1 Streptomyces sp. NPDC038213 | reverse complement strand
GAGTGGTGTACTACCTTCCCCCCGTTCCTCCTACCCCCCGCTGCTGGGGGAGAGAACCGGCCCCCCCCCTGCACGGCCCTTAAAAACACCCATCCCCCCCCGCGGTGCCCACGCTCGCGGTTCCGGAACGGGTGCTTTGGCGGCACCCCGCGGCGGAGGTTAGGGTCTGACGCCGTGACGAAGACGGTGGGGGCGGGGCTCATGGATGCGGATCACGCTGGACTGGTCGTCGCAGCGCAGGCCGGTGATGCCCGGGCGCGCGAAGAGCTGGTCGCCGCCTACCTGCCGCTGGTCTACAACATCGTCCGGCGCGCGCTGAGCGGGCACGCGGACGTCGACGACGTCGTCCAGGAAGCGCTCCTGCGCGCGGTGCGCGACCTGCCTGCCCTGCGTTCCCCCGAGAGCTTCCGCTCCTGGCTGGTGTCGATCACCCTCCGCCAGATGAACGCCCACTGGCAACGGCAGCACACCGTCGCCGACCGGACCGCGGTCCTCGACGAGGCACTCCGGATACCGGCCGCCGGCGCCGAACCCGAGGACGCCGCGATCCTGCGGCTGCACGTGTCGGACGAGCGCCGCCAGATCGCCCGAGCCGGGCGGTGGCTCGACCCGGACCACCGGGTGTTCCTGTCCCTGTGGTGGCAGGAGAGCGCCGGACTCCTCAGTCGCGAGGACATGGCAGCCGCGACGGGTCTCACCGTCGCCCACACCGGCGTCCGCCTGCAACGCATGCGCGAGCAACTGGACCTGAGCCGGACGATCGTCGCCGCACTGGAGGCCCGGCCCCGCTGTCCGCAGCTGGAGGAGACCGTCGCCGACTGGGACGGACAGCACACGTCGGTGTGGCGGAAGCGGATTGCGCGGCACACGCGCGACTGCCCGCTCTGCACGGGGACGGCGGCCAACCGGGTCCCTGCCGACCTGCTGCTCCTCAGCCTCGCGCCCCTGGCGGTCCCGGGCGGACTGCTCGCCGCGCTGGCCGCCAAGGGACTGCTGTCGGGCTCGGCCGCCGGTGCCGCAGGGCTGGCCTCTGCGCCGGTCGCCGCCGCCACGGCGACGGGCGGCGGCAGCCTGCCGGGTGTGCTGGCCGGAAAACTCCACGTGGTGACCGCCCATCCGCTGATCGGCCTCGCTGCCGGTGCGGTGCTCATCGCAGGGACCGCGACCTACGCGACCTGGTCGGAACCGGAGCGCCGGGCCCCCGGCGCAGTCGCCGCCCCCACGGCCGGCGCACCCACAGCGGACGGACCCGCGGCCGGCAGCCCCGCGCCGAGCACTCCCACCCCGGACCCGTCGGGCACCCAGTCGTCGGCCGGCCCGCAGCCGACGAGTCCGTCCGCCGTGGCAGGAACGGTCCCGCTGGGTGCGCGCTCGCTGGAGTCCGCCGACGAACCCGCGTCGTACCTCGCGTATGCCGGCGACTTCGCGACGCTCGGCCGGGTGTCCGAGGCCGACGGCCCGCAGGCGCGGCAGCGGTTCACGTTCGAGGTGGTCCGGGGGCTGGCCGACGCGGGGTGTGTCACCTTCCGTGCCGCCGACGGCCGCTACCTGCGCCACAGCTACCTGAGGCTCCGGCTGAGCAGCGACGACGGCAGCGAGCTGTTCCGGCAGGACGCCACCTTCTGCCCGCGTCCCGGGGCGGTCGCGGAGTCGGTGACCCTGCACGCCCACAACTACCCCGGATCGGTCCTCCGCCACCGGGACGGCGGCATCTGGCTCGACGGCTCCGACGGCACGCGGGCCTTCTCCGGCCAGGCGTCCTTCATCGTGCGCGACGCCCGATAGGGACGCTCCGTAGGCATGGCCGGCGGGGACCACCGGTCCGCCGACAGGACGTAACGCTTTTCCCCTGTGGGATGCATCACCGGGAGAGACCGCCGGGGTGGCGCGAGATTTTCGTTACGCGCCCCGGGCCCCGGAAGCCTCCACTTCGTGGGGCGCCCTTCCTCCCGCTCACCGTGTGTGGCGGCGTGGGGGTTCCCCTCCCACGACGTATCCCTCAAGGAAGCACCTCTCATGAAGCGACATCCCGCGAACACCACGCCCCCGACCGACCGCGTCCCGCGAGGTGAGGCATGAAGGGCGTACACCGCCTCCGCCGGCGCCGCCGGACCTGGCTGACCGGACTGTCGGCCGCGGCCCTGCTGGCCGGCGCCGCCACGCTCCTCCCCGGGTCCGCCGGAGCCGCGTCCCTCGGGACCCAGGCGGCCCCCGCCGGACGGTACTTCGGGACGGCCGTGGCCGCCGGCCGGCTCGGCGACCCGACGTACGCCGCGCTCGCGGACCGGGAGTTCAACATGATCACCCCGGAGAACGAGATGAAGTGGGACACGGTCGAACCGTCCCGCGGCCGCTTCGACTTCGGCCCCGCGGACCGGATCGTCGACCGTGCCCTGGCGCGCGGCCAGCGCCTGCGCGGCCACACCGCGGTCTGGCACTCGCAGCTCCCCTCCTGGGTCGGCTCGATTCGCGACGCCACGACCCTCCGCAGCGTGATGAACCACCACATCACCACCCAGATGGCCCACTACAAGGGCAAGATCTACGCCTGGGACGTGGTCAACGAGGCGTTCGCCGACGGGGGCAGCGGCCGGCTGCGCACCTCGGTCTTCCAGAAGGTGCTGGGCGACGGCTTCATCGAGGAGGCGTTCCGCACCGCACGTGCCGCCGACCCGTCGGCCAAGCTCTGCTACAACGACTACAACATCGAGAACTGGTCGGACGCCAAGACCCGGGGCGTCCACCGCATGGTCAAGGACTTCAAGGCCCGCGGCGTGCCCATCGACTGCGTCGGCTTCCAGAGCCACTTCGGGACCAGCGGCCCGCCGGCGAGCTTCAGGACCACGCTGGCCGCCTTCGCGTCCCTGGGCGTCGACGTCCAGATCACCGAGCTGGACATCGCCCAGGCGTCCCCCGCCCACTACGCGGACACGGTCGGCGCCTGCCTGTCCGTGGCCCGGTGCACCGGCATCACGGTGTGGGGCATCCGCGACAGAGACTCGTGGCGCAGCGGCGAAAGCCCCCTGCTGTTCGACGGCAAGGGCGAGCCCAAGCCCGCGTACGCGGCCGTCATGAAGGCCCTCCGGTCCGGCTCCGGCACCACCCCGGCCAAGCCGGCCGACGGCACGGGGGAGATCAAGGGCCTGGCCTCCGGCCGCTGCATCGACATCCCCGGCTCCGCCCCTGCGAACGGCACCCGGGCGCAGCTGTGGGACTGCAGCGGACAGGGCAACCAGCGCTGGACCCACACCGCCGCCAAGCAGCTGAAGGTCCACGACAACAAGTGCCTGGACGCCCGGAGCAAGGGCACCACCAACGGCACCGCAGTGATCGTCTGGGACTGCAACGGCGGCGCCAACCAGCAGTGGAACGTCAACACCGACGGCACGATCACCGGCGTCCAGTCCGGGCTGTGCCTCGACGCCGTCGGCGCGGCCACCGCGAACGGCACCCACATCCAACTGCACGCCTGCGCGCCCGTCGGCAACCAGAAGTGGTCCGCCCCCTCCGGGACGGGCGGCGGCCCCTGCGCCCTGCCGTCCACGTACCGGTGGAGTTCCACGGGACCCCTCGCACAGCCGTCCCAGGGCTGGGCCGCGCTGAAGGACTTCACCCACGTGCGGCACGGCGGCAGGCACCTGGTCTACGGGTCGAGCGCGTCGGGCACCTCGTACGGCTCGATGGCGTTCAGTCCCTTCACGAACTGGCCGGACATGGCGACGGCCGGCCAGACCGCGATGGGCCAGAACGCGGTGGCGCCCACGCTGTTCTACTTCGCACCCAAGAAGATCTGGGTGCTGGCGTACCAGTGGGGTGCGTCGCCCTTCAGCTACCGCACGTCCAGTGACCCCACCAACCCCAACGGCTGGTCCGCGCCCCGGCCCCTGTTCACCGGCAGCATCCCCCGCACCGAGTCCGGCACCGGACCGATCGACCAGACCCTGATCGCCGACGACCGCACCATGTACCTGTTCTTCGCCGGCGACAACGGCAGGATCTACCGGGCGAGCATGCCGATCGGGGACTTCCCCGGCAGCTTCGGCTCCTCGTACACGACGGTCATGAGCGACACGGCGAAGAACCTGTTCGAGGCACCGCAGGTCTACAAGGTCCAGGGCCAGAACCAGTACCTCATGATCGTCGAGGCCCGGGGAGCGAACGAACGGCGCTACTTCCGCTCGTTCACCGCCACCAGCCTGAGCGGTTCGTGGACCCCCCAGGCCGCGACCGAGGGCAACCCCTTCGCGGGCAGCGCCAACAGCGGCGCCGTGTGGACCGACGACATCAGCCACGGAGACCTGGTCCGCAGCAACCCCGACCAGACCATGACCGTCGACCCCTGCAACCTGCAGTTCCTCTACCAGGGCAAGTCCCCCCGCGCGGACGGCCCCTACGACCGGCTGCCGTACCGGCCGGGCGTCCTCACCCTGCAGCGCTGAGCTGCCCTGAACCACGGTGAAACGCAAGGAGCACACCTTCATGAACACCCCTACTCCCGCCCGCGGCCGGAGCCGCGGCCGTCACCGCCGCCGCCGGAGCGCCACCGCCCTCCTGCTCGGCGTGCCCGCCGCCGTCGTGCCGTACCTCCTGCTCACCCAGGACGACTCGCAGGCCGCGACGGTCGACCCCGACGCCTACTACCGTCTGGTCTCCGTACACAGCGGCAAGGCGCTCGACGTGAACGGCTACTCGACCGCCGACGGCACCCGCGTCCAGCAGTGGACCGATCAGAACGGCGCCAACCAGCAGTGGAAACTGCGGCCCGCCGGGGACGGCCACTACGAGCTGGTGAACCGCAACAGCGGCAAGGTGCTCGGCATCGCCGACGATTCCACCGCCCAGGCAGCGCCCGCGGAGCAGCAGACCGACAGCCCCTCCGCCTCCCAGGAATGGCGCATCGACGAGGTGGACGCCTCCGGCGCCGTCTCCTTCACCTCCCGCAGGAGCGGACTGGTCCTGGACGTCTCCGGCGGCTCCGCCGCCGACGGCGCAGCAGTGATCCAGTACCGGGGCCACGGCAGCACCAACCAGCGCTGGAAGCTGGTGAGGACGGCCGAGACCCCGCAGGCCGGCACCGGACCGTACGTGTGGCGCAACGCGCAGGTGGTCGGCGGCGGCTACGTCACCGGCCTGGTGTTCAACGCCCGCGAGAAGGGCCTGCTGTACGCGCGCACCGACATGGGAGGCGCCTACCGCTGGGACACCGGAGCCCGGCAGTGGATACCGCTGACGGACTGGGTCGGCGAGAAGGACTGGAACCTCCTGGGCATCGACGCGGTGGCCACCGACCCCGTCGACCCCCGGCGGCTCTACCTCGCGGCGGGCACCTACACCAACGACTGGGCCGGCAACGGCGCACTCCTGCGCTCCACCGACCGGGGCCGCACCTTCAAGCGCACCCCCCTGCCGTTCAAGCTCGGCGCCAACGAGGACGGCCGCGGAGCCGGCGAGCGGCTGGCGATCGACCCCGCGCGCCACGGCACCCTGCTGCTGGGCACCCGCAAGAACGGCCTGTGGCGCAGCACCGACTACGGCGCGACCTGGCAGCAGGTCTCCTCGTTCCCCGTCAAGGACGGAGCCGGGAGCGGCGCGGGCATCACCTTCGTCACGTACGGCCCGGCCGGCAGCAAGACGGTGTACGTCGGCGTCGCGGACAAGTCCGCCCCCCTGCACCGCTCCACCGACGGCGGCCGGACCTGGCAGAAGGTCCCCGGGCAGCCCACCGGCCAGCTGCCGCAGCACGGCGTGTTCTCCGGAGACGGCTCGCTCTACCTGACGTACACCGACGCCCTCGGACCCAACGGCGTGACGGGGGGCTCGGTGTGGAAGCACACACCGGCCGGCGGGGCGTGGAAGGACGTCTCCCCCTCCCGGGGCGCCTACGGCTTCTCCGGTCTGGCCGTCGACCCGCGCAAGCCGTCCACGGTGATGGTCACCACCCTCGGCCGCTGGTGGCCCGAGGACGAGATCTACCGGACCACCGACGGCGCGGCGACCTGGAAGGCACTGGCCGAGCACTCGGTGCGCGACGCCTCCGCCGCCCCCTACGTCGGAACCGGCACCGGGCACTGGATGACCGCCCTGGCCATCGACCCCTTCGACTCCGGGCACGTGCTGTACGGCACCGGCAGCGGCATCCTGCGCAGCAAGGACGCCGACGCCACCGACAGCGGCGGCACCAGCCACTGGACCGTGGGTGCGCGCGGGCTGGAGGAGACCGCACTGCTGGACGTGATCGCCCCGCCCGGCGGCGCGCACGTCGTCACCGCCATGGGCGACCTCGGCGGGTTCCGCCACGGCTCACTGACCAAGGTGCCCGCCGGGCGACTGAAGAACCCGATGATGACCAACAGCACGTCGGTCGACTTCGCCCAGTCCAAGCCCTCGATCATGGTGCGGGTCGGCCGCGGCGGCGCGCAGGACGGCGCCTACTCCACCGACGGGGGCCGCACCTGGACGGGCTTCCGGTCGGAACCGGTGGCCGGCGCCGACACCGGCCGGGTAGCGCTCGCGGCCGACGGCTCCACCCTCGTCTGGACCCAGGCAGGGCAGGCGCCGTACCGCTCGACCGACCGGGGCACGACCTGGTCGCAGGTCCGCGGGCTGGGCGCCGGCGCCGTGGTCGTCGCCGACCGCGCCTCGGCCGGAACCTTCTACTCCCTGTCCGGCGGCACCCTCCACGCCAGCACCGACGGCGGAGCGACCTTCACCGCCCGGGCCGTCAACCTGCCTGCCGACGGGCGGCTCGAGGCGGTCCCCGGAGTCGCCGGGGACCTGTGGATCGCCGGCGGCGGGCAGGGGCTCCTGCACTCCACCGACGGCGGCCGCACCTTCACCCCGCTCGCCACGGTGAAGTCCGCCTCCGCCCTCGGCTTCGGCAAGGCCGCACCCGGCGCGCCCTACCAGGCCCTGTACCTGATCGGCACCGTCAAGGACGTCACGGGCGTCTTCCGCTCCACCGACAAGGGAGCCACCTGGGTCCGCGTCAACGACGACGCCCACCAGTGGGGCAGCATCGGCGGCGTCGGCGTCATCACCGGCGACCCCGACACCTTCGGCCGCGTGTACGTCGGCACCAACGGACGCGGCCTCCAGTACGGCGACCCGTCCTGACGGAGCCCGGGAGGGGCCCGGGCGCTGGCACCCGCCAGCGGCCCGGACCCCTCCCGGGCCGCTCCGACACGATGACGCAGGCCCGCGCCGCGTCTCAGGCCTCGATGAAGACCGCCCTGAGGGTGTGGGCGGCGTCCATGGTCACGTTGACCTGGTCGGCCGGTGCGTACTGGCGGCCGTCGTAGATCCAGGCAGCCAGGCGGTGGCCGGGGGCCGGGGTGGCGGTGACCGCGACGACCGTGCCCGGCTTGTAGGGGCCGTAGACGGCGGGGCGGATGCTGCCGCCGTCGGAGCTCTCCAGCGTGAGGGCGTAGCGGGTCCGGGGGACGGTGAGGGACCGGTAGCCGGCCACGATGGGTGTGGTGAGGCGGGCGAGCTTGGCGTTGTTGTTGCTCTCGTTGCCGAGGGGCTGGCCGTAGATGCTCAGCGACGGGTCGGAGTACACGTTCTCCGTGCGGCAGGGCCGGCGGCAGGAGCTGGCGTACGCCATGAGGTCGGTGTGCTGCTCGTCGGGGGTGATCCAGCCGGTCCCGTACGGGGTGTTGAGCGCGTTGACCCAGCTGCCGTCGGGGACCTGCTGGGAGAGGGTGCGCCGGTCGTGGAAGAGGCCGAGGTTGTGGCCGATCTCGTGGCCCAGGTTGTACCAGCCGGTGAGCGAGTCGTAGTCGACGACGGAGAAGGCGAGGCTGTCGTCGAAGTTGCCGCGCACCGGCAGGCTGCCCTGTCCGGAGGACTGGCCAGGAACGCTGTTGACGACGGTGACCAGGTCCACGCCGTAGCGGCGGCGTGCATCGGCGGCGGCGGTGCCCAGCTCGGAGTCCTGCGGGTTGCTCAGCTTGCTCCACATCAGCGAGGAGGTGTTGTTGCCGGTGTAGTTGGTGTTGTAGGTACCGATGATGTCGATGCTGGCCGGGACGCCGCTGTCGGCGAGGGCCTCGTTCATCTTCCGCTCGGCCCAGTAGACGGTGTTGACGACCTGCTGCTCGCTGCCCGCCCGCTGGACGGCGAGGGGGGTGTAGCCGGCGATGACGTCGATGACGGCCGGCTCCTGCGCGGTGGCCGCGGCCCGCCCGGTGAGGGAGGTGCGGGGCGCAGTGCGTGCGGCCGGGGCCACCGCCAGCTCGTCGGGAGCGTGGCGCGGCTGCTTGGCCGGGTCCTCCTCGGTGATGCGGGCGCGCAAGGGGTGCCCGGGCAGGGTCTGCAGGTGGTAGACGTGCGTCCCGAGATCGGCGACGACCTCGACGAGGGTGGTGCCGCGTGGGGTGCGGTCGGTGGAGCAGACTCCGCGCAGGGAGACGATGACGCTGGTGTCCGGCCTCCCCTTGACATGGCCGGACCAGGTGCGGGTGCCGCCGTCGTCGTCGATGCCGTCCTCGACGGCGGTGAGGCGGACGTTGTCGAAGAAGTCGAAGGCCCATTCGCGCGGGGCGCCGAACGGGGCCGCGGTGCACAGCATCCGGAAGGCGTCGAGCGAGAGCGGGACGGTGCGGTCGCGGAGCACCTCCGCCCCGTCACCGGCCGGGGGTGACGGGGCCCGGGTGACGGCAGGGGCGGCAGAGACACCGGTGGCGGAGGCGCTCGCCAGGGGCAGAGCGGCCATGGCGGCCACGCAGAGTGCGATCAGACGGGTTCGGCGGGGGCGGCGGGGAGTCGTCGTCATGTCGCACACGAAGCCACAGGTGTCACCGCACAGGCCGGAAACATGCCCGCCCGGAAGGCGCGGTCACTCGACCGGCACGTCCCCACCACTCCGTTACCCGAAGAGGCGCCCCCCCGAACCGACTGCCGGAGGGGCTGTACGACCGATGGCCGCAGCCTTAGGCGCCTCAGTTCCAGGCGCCTCCTCGCGGGAGTGCTGCCGAAGCCGTTCGGCGTTCCGAGGGGGTTTCGCTGAAGCTCCGCATGCGTGGTCCGGGATCAGACGGCTCGTCCCGGTGCCCGGTGGACCCCGGAGCGGTGGGGGTCGGCCCCGACCCCCACCGCAGGTTCCGGTTACAGAGTGCGCGTGAGGCGGTCGGTCAGCAGCCGGGTGAAGCGGGCCGGGTCGGGCAGCTCACCGCCCTCGGCGAGCAGCGCGCTGCCGTAGACCAGCTCGGCGATCTCCGCCAGCGCGGAATCGTCGGCGCCCGCGTCGTGTGCGGTGCGCAGGGCGGTGACGAGCGGGTGTGCCGGGTTGAGTTCCAGGGTCCGCTTGACGGGGGGCACCTGCTGGCCCATCGCCCGGTACATCTTCTCCAGGGTCGGCGTCAGGTCGTGGGACTCGCCGACGATGCACGCAGCCGAGGTCGTCAGGCGCGAGGACAGGCGGACCTGCTTGACCTGCTCGGACAGGGTGGTGCTCAGCCATGCCAGCAGGGCGGCGAAGTCCTCCTCGCGGCGGGCCTTTTCGGGGTCGTCCTCCTGGTCGCCGTCGGCGGACCCGTCGAGGTCGACCTGGCCCTTGGCGATGGACTGCAGGCGGTGGCCGTCGAACTCCGGGACCCGGTCCGCCCACACCTCGTCGACGGGGTCGGTGAGGATCAGCACCTCGTACCCCTTGGCGGCGAAGGCCTCCATGTGCGGGGAGTTCTCCACCATCGCGCGCGTCTCGCCGGTCAGGTAGTAGATGGCGTCCTGGCCGTCCTTCATGCGCTCCACGTACTCGCGCAGCGTGGTCGTCTTCTCCGGGTCGTGGGTGGAGGCGACGGACACCAGCCCCAGCAGGGCCTCGGTGTTGTCCGGGTCCTCGACCAGGCCCTCCTTCAGGACCCGGCCGAACTGGTCCCACACCTTCGCGTAGCGCTCGGCGTCCTTGGACTGCATGTCCTTGAGGGCGCCGAGCACCTTCTTGACCAGGCGCCGGCGCACGCCCTGGATCTGGCGGTCGTGCTGGAGGATCTCACGGGACACGTTCAGCGACAGGTCGTGGGCGTCCACGACGCCCTTGACGAAGCGCAGGTAGTCCGGCATGAGTGCTTCGCAGTCGTCCATGATGAACACGCGCTTGACGTACAGCTGCACGCCGCGCTTGCTCTCGCGGGAGAACAGGTCGAAGGGCGCCTGGGCCGGGATGAACAGCAGCGCCTCGTACTCGAAGGTGCCCTCGGCGCGCATGTGGATGGTTTCGGCCGGGGCCAGCCAGTCGTGGCTGATCTGCTGGTAGAACTCGTCGTACTCGTCCTGCGTCACCTCGGCGCGCGGCCGGGCCCACAGCGCCTTCATCGAGTTGAGCGTGTCGACCTCGCGGGTGGTCCCGCCTTCGGCGTCCGTGCGCTCTGCGGCCATCCGGATGGGCCAGCGGATGAAGTCGGAGTACCGCTTGACGATCTGGCGGATCTTCCACTCGGAGAGGTAGTCGGCGAGCCCGTCCTCGCTGTCGGCGGGCTTGAGGTGCAAGGTGACCGAGGTGCCCACGGGCAGGTCTTCGGCGGGCTGGAGGGTGTAGGCGCCCTCACCGTCGGACTCCCAGCGGGTACCGGAGTCGGTGCCGGCCCGCCGGGTGTCCACGGTGACCTTGTCGGCGACCATGAAGGCGGAGTAGAAGCCGACGCCGAACTGCCCGATCAGGCTCTCGGCCGTGGCGCCGTCCTTGGACTCCTTGATCTTCTCCAGCAGGCCGGCGGTGCCGGACTTGGCGATCGTGCCGATCAGCTCCACGAGGTCGTCCCGGGTCATGCCGATCCCGTTGTCACGGACGGTCAGGGTGCGGGTCTCCTTGTCGACCTCCAAGGAGATGTGGAGGTCGGCGGTGTCGGTGTCGGAGAGGCCGGAGTCGGTCAGCGATTCCAGGCGCAGCTTGTCCAGCGCGTCGGAGGCGTTCGAGATCAGCTCGCGCAGGAAGATGTCCTTGTTCGAGTAGATCGAGTGGATCACCAGTTGAAGCAACTGGCGCGTCTCTGCCTGGAATTCGCGCGTCTCGACACTGGTGGCCATGTAAGTCTCCTGCTGTGGGAACGTGGTGTACGGACGGGAGTCGGGCCGGGGCGGACCGTTGTCCCGCATCGGCGTGGTTCGGGGCGGGCCGGACTGCACCCGCAGGGGCGCGCCGCCCCGGGCGGAGGTCAGTCGTCGGCGGCGACGGCCGTCGCGCGCCGGGCTTCGAGGGCGTCCAGGCACTCGGCGAGACCGGTGTGCCCGGCATCGAGGTAGGGGCGCATGGAGGCCAGGGGCTCGATGAGTCCGGCCGGGTCGGTGGAGCCGAGAGCGGCGTGCAGGGCTGCCTGCGCCGGGTGTGCTTCGGGCCCGAGGTGGGGGAGTGCGGTGAGCTGCCCGGCGAGGCGGCGCAGGTCGGCGGCGTTGGCGCGGGCCCAGGCGGCCGTGGCCCGTTCGGTGGCCCGGGCCCGGCGGGTGGCAGTGACCCGCTGTTCCCCGGTGCTGCCGACGGCGCCCGGGCGACCGCGCAGGTACCGGCGTTCGGCGGCCTGCCGGCTGGCGACGCCGAGGGGGCGGGCCAGGTCCGCCCAGCTGGCGCCCGCGTCGCGGGCGGTTTCGATCAGGCCGGTCTCCCAGCCTGCGAGCTGCTCGCGCACCTCCCGCAGCAGCATCAGGGAGGCCAGCGCCTGCTCGGGGCCCGGTCCGGAGGCGTCGGGGCCCTGGTGCCGGCCTTGGCGCAGCGCCTCGTTCATCGCGGCAAGAGCCGCCGAGGCGGCGAGAAAGGACGCCGGGCGGTGGGCGTCGGCACCGCCCGCGGCGGACGGCTGATCGGCGGCGGTCACGGGCACCTCCCTGGTAGTCGTCAGAACGACGACATTATCGCAGTCGTCCATCGGATGACAATGTACTACGGCGCTTCGGCAGGAGGCCTGCGCTGACGGCCCCAGCCGTGCCCCTTCGCCCCGGCGACCCGACACCCTCCGCCCCCGGCGCGGGCCCGGGTGCCCGTACGCCGGCCCGTCGAACGGAGCGGGGTAGCATCCACGGCGTGAGCACGCGCCCCCACCTCCTGTCGGTGCCGAGTGGGCAACCGGGCACCCTGCACGTCCTGTTGGCCGATCCGGCCGGCAGGCGCATCCCCGCGCCGGACCTGGCGGAGGTCGGGCCGTTCGACCCCGACGGGGAGGGCGGCTGGGTGGCCGCAGCACGCGCAGCCGGGGGTGGTTGGGGGTATCTGGACCACACGGGTCGGTGGCGGATGCCTCCGGTGCTGGAGGAAGCGGGGCGGCATGCGCGGCCCGAGGGCCTGGCGCACTTCCGCCGGGGGGATGCCTGGGGGTACGCGAACGCCCGGGGCGCCGTGGTGCTCGAGCCCCGCTACCGGGAGGCTTCGGCGTTCTCCCACGGGCTGGCGGCCGTACGCAGCGGCCGGAAGTTCCACTACATCGACGTCCGCGGCGACACGGTCGTCGAGGGCCCGTTCAAGCCGGCCGGCCCGTTCTCGGCACCGGGTCTCGCCGCAGTCCGCACCGGGTCGGACCGGCCGGCCGGCTACATCGACACGGAGGGGCGGATGGTCGTGGAGCCGCGCTTCGACGAGGCGCTGCCGTTCTGCCCCGACGGTGCCGCGCCGGTCCGGGTCGGAGACCGCTGGGGTCTGGTCGGCACCGACGGCGGCTGGATACTCGAACCCCGCCACGCCCGGATCGACGCGTTCTGCGCAGACGGCCTGGCGTTCTACTCCGAGACGGGGCATCCGTCGGACGACCACGGCTATCTGGACGCGTCGGGGCGGGCGGTGGTGCGGGGCGGCCCGGGGCTCTCCCCGGTCATGGCCTGCGGGCTGGTGCGCGACGACGACGCGGACCTCCGTTTCCTCGACCGGTCCGGGCGGCCCGCCTTTCCCGGCCGCTTCGACTGGGCCCAGGACTTCGACCCGTCGTCGGGAGCCTGCGTGGCCCGGCTCGAGGGGCGTTGGGGCGTACTCGACGCCGCCGGCAGGTTCCTGGCCGTACCCTGCCGGGAGCCTCTGACGGTCGCGGGCGATGTGGTCGGGTTCGGACCGGGCCGCGGTGCGGCTGCGTTCGTGGACCACGACGGCTCGCTCCTGTACGTGGACCGGACGGCCGCAGTGGTGGCACGGCTGTGGGCGGGCCGACCCGGGCCCGTAGAGCAGGGTGCCCGGCCCGCCCCTCCCGGCTCTGCCCCGGGGGATGCTGTTCGGCCACTGCCCGCGGTGCTCACCCCCGGGCCTGCCGAGCACTTCCTGGTGCCTGAGGCCCTGGGCGGCGGTGTGGCAGGTGTGGCCGCAGGACTCCTGGCCGCCGCACCCGTCGCGTTCCACCCCTATTCCCTGGTCTTCGGCGGCAGGAGAGCGGTAGCCGACGTCGCAGCGGTGGGGCCGGACCGGGCAGGGCCCGTGCACAGGGGCTCCATGGTCGTACTGGCCGAAAGCCACGTCGGCGAGGAGCTCTGGGGTGCGTACGGATTCCTGGCGGAGCAGGAGGGCAGGGCCTTCGGGACGTACTTCGACGACCTCGCCGCGCAGCTGACCGCACACTTCGGCGAGCCCGAGCGAGACACGGTGAGGCTGCGGACCGGAGACGGCAATACCGCCCGGGTCTGGTCCGTGAACGGGCGGCGGCTGGTGCTGGAGCTCTTCACCCACAGTGGAGACGGCGACTTCGAGCATCAGCTCTGGCTGGCGGCCCTCGCCTGAGAGCGGGCCGGGGCCGCCCCTCCGGCGGCCCCGGTGGACGGATCAGTGGTGGATGTGCCGGAGTGTGAACCCGGGCTCCGCATAGGTGCCGGCCTGGGGTCCGTCCGGGTCGAGGGGCAGCTCGCTGCCCGGAATGCCTGCGGCGTAGGTCTCGGCATCGTCCAGCGGAACGTACCCGATCGTCGAGCCGTCGGCCAGGTCCCAGAACCGACGGCTGTTGGCGGACACCGCGTACACGGTGGCGAACCGGGTGGCGGACGGGGCGGTGAGGGCGGCGCGGACGAAGCCCACGGCGTCGCGGTGGCTGAGCCAGGTCGCCAGGTGCCGGCGCTCGGTCGGAACCTCTTCGAAGCTCCCGATCCGCAGACATACCACCGAAAGGCCGAACTTGTCCGCGTAGAGCCGCCCGAGAGCCTCGACGGCCACCTTGCTCACCCCGTAGAGGCCGTCAGGGCGGACCGGGTCGGCCACACCGGTCATGCTCGACACCGGGTGGAATCCCGTGACACGGTTGCTGCCGGCCAGCACCACCCGGCCTATCCCGAGCCGGCGAGCGGCCTCCAGGACATGGTGGGTCCCCAGCACGTTCGCCTGCAGCAGGTCCGCAAGCGGAGCCTCGTCCGGCAGGCCCCCGAGATGAAGCACGCAGTCCGCTCCGGTCAAGGCCTCCTCGACGGCACCCGGGTCCCGCAGATCGACGACGCGGGCCTCCTCGTTCCCGGCAGCGTCCCGGATCGGAACACGGTCGAGGAGGACGAGGCGCTCGGACTCGCTCCGCAGCGCCGTGCGCACGACCGTGCCGATGCTGCCCGCCGCGCCGGTGACGGCAACAGTTCCCAGACCCACGATGGCTCCCTCTGCTCTCTGACGACCCCGCTCGGCACCCCGCCCCGGATGAGGTGGGGCCCAGTCCTGAGACTTTGTCACAAGCACGTGCCAGCAGCGACTTTGGGGGAGCCGCCTCCCTGCTTCGCCCTGCCGGAGCGACCAGGGAGGGCCGACCGCCGGTGACGGGGCCCAGGGGGAGCGTCCGGTTCTGCTGTCGGGGATCGCCGGGCGTCCTCCGCAGACGCCGGTCAGGGGCGGTAGACGAGTTCGATCACGATGGCTGCGATGCCGGTCCAGACTCCGAGCCCCAGCAGCCACCTCAGGTCGAGGGCCGCGCCGGTCGCGACGAGGGCGGCTGCTGCCGCGCCGAGCGCGAGGACGGTGCGGCGTACGGGCCGGTCGGGGCTCCAGGAGGCGGTCATGGGACAAGCATCCCGTCTGCTCCCCGCACGGGCGAGGCAGCGGCGGGAATCCTTGCGGTTTCCTTACGCGCGCGGTCGGCCCGCGTGGACGGGTGCGGGCGGCGGCCCGGTCGGGCCCGGCCCCGCGCAGGACCTCGCGGTGACCGGTGCGACCTCGCCCTGCCCGGAGAGGAGGAGGCGAAGGAAGTTGGGCACGGGGGAGTACTCCAGGGTCAGGACGCGGTTGCGGTCGTGCACGGTCTCGCCCTTCACCTTGAGACCGGCTTCGAATTCCGAGGGGTCGAGGACGGTGACCTCGACGAACACGAAGTCGCCGCCGGCCGGGTGTCGTTGTCGGCGCGGATCTGGTCGGTGCCACCGGCGGCGTGGTGAAGGCGCGCTCATGCTTGCTCGGAGGGTGCAGGGCGAAGTGAGCGGGGGCGACCCGGACGGAGGCCGGCCCGCAGAGGAGGCAGCGGAGCACGGATCAACGCTGGCCGGCCTCGTACGGCCGTGATCTGGCGTGCTGACTGTTCTCAGCCGAGGCCGGGGACCATGGACACCAGCAGGTCGATGAGCTTGATGCCGACGAAGGGCAGGATCAGGCCGCCGAGGCCGTACACGCAGAGATTGCGGCGCAGCAGGTCGTGTGCGGATGCCGTCCTGTAGCGGACGCCGCGTAGGGCCAACGGGATGAGGGCGGTGATGATCAGCGCGTTGAAGATGACCGCCGAGGTCATGGCCGAAGTCGGGTTGCTCAGACCCGTGACGTTCAGGGCGTCGAGTCCCGGGTGGGCCGCCGTGAACATGGCGGGGATGCCCGGCGCCGAGGCGTGCCCGGCGGCGGACGCGGTGCTGACGGGGCCGTCACGGAAGCGACCGACGGCGACCATCGCGAGGATCGAGCCGACGAACACGGCGGTCGGCACCAGCAACGCCTTGGCCGATTCCACGACCCCGCGCAGGTTCACGGCGGTGACCAGGACGAGGATGCCCAGGCAGATCCAGGTCCGTTCCCCGTACAGGCCGGGGAAGGCCGAGGTCAGTGCGGCCACGCCGGCCGTGACGGACACGGCGACGTTCAGGACGTAGTCCAGGACCAGCGGGGCGGCAGCGACCAGGCTCGTACGCCGGCCCAGGTACCGTTTGGCGACGGCGTAGGAGCCGCCGTCCGTGAACGCGGCGATCACCTGCCGGTACGAGGCCACCAGCACGGCGAGGAGCGCGGCGATGGCCAGGGTGACGGGGAGCGTGAACCCCATGCCGTAGGCCCCGGCGGCGGCCAGGACCAGAACGATCGCCTCCGGCCCGTAGGCGACGGACGCCATCGCGTCCAGCGCCATCGCGACCAGCCCCTGGAAAGCGGTGAGCCGGTGGCGGTCCCACGCCGCCGGTGCGCGGACCCCGGTATCAGGAGGTTCCTCCGCGCCCGCAGTCCGTCCCGCCGCGCCGGTCTTCCCCATGTCTAGGGACATCTCTGGCTGTTCCTCCGCTGGACAAGGTCAGGACAGCGTCGGAATTCCGTCGCCGGATCGCCAGGGCCCTTGACGCCGTCCATACGGCTGCCGCCCCAGTCCTCACGGGCCCTTGATGCCGAAGCGTGAACGCCGTATGAGGTGCGTCAAGACCTCGTAAGGGCGCGGGGCCGCGCCTCTGGCAGGGGGCAGTGTTGAGAGGGGTGCTCACAGCCCCGCCCGCCTCGGCAAGGGAGAAGGTTCAGATGGAAACGGAGAACGTGGTCGGACTGGTCGTCGCCATCGCCCTGCTCGGCTATCTCGTGACCGCGCTGATCAAGCCCGACAAATTCTGATCCGACACTGCTGGATCCGCTCCCCGGTCCGCTGCGCCCGGGAACAGGACCACCTGTCGGTCGTGGCGCCTGCCGCACGGGCCGACTTCCGCCCCGGGTACAGCCGACCTGGCCGACCTGGGCCGATCGCCCTTCCCCCCTCTCCCCGTAAGAGCGGCGTTAAGAGTTCCCCTGAGCCCGTATGGACACCGTCAAGGTGTCTTAACACCGACATGAAGAGACGGTTGTCTCGTCATCGGCCGTCTGGCCGGTTCACTTCTTCCCACACCACTCAGGAGCTCGCGATGGCCGATCTGGCCTTCGTCGCCACCACGGTCGCGGTGTTCGCGCTGGTGGCTCTCTTCGCCCGGGGGTGGCGAAGCTGTGACCGCCGAGAACCTCGTCGGCCTCGTCGTGGCCGTCGCCCTGCTGGGCTACCTCGTCCTCGCCCTCGTCAAGCCGGAGAGGTTCTCACCACCGGTGAGCCCCGTTCTCGCCGGTGCGCCCCAGCTCCTCGCACTGATCGCCGCGCTCGCGCTGGCCTACCGCCCGCTGGGCGACTACGACGCAGAAGAGGCGACGAAGCCGGATCTGAGGTGGTTCCAGCCCCGCCCCTCCAACGGGTTGGGCACCAACAGCGTCAACACCCGGTACTCGCTGGTCCTCTCCGGTGCCACCAACCGCTCCGCCGACAACGGCGCCGTGGGCGGCAAGTGCACCAGGGACGCGGAAGAGGGCACCCTCTGCGCCCAGGTCGTCGCCGCCGAGGAAGCCGTCCTCGCCGACAACTCCACCGCCGACTACAAGGTGAAGCCCGAGGACGTGCCGGCCGACACCGTCACCTCCTCCGGCTCGGGCCTGGACCCGCGCATCTCCCCGGAGTACGCCAAGCTCCAGGTCCACCGGGTTGCCGAGCAGAACAACCTCGACGTCACGCAGGTCGAGAAGCTCGTCGCCGACCGCACCACCGGCCGCACCCTCGGCTTCATGGGCGAACCCCGCGTCAACGTCCTCGAGCTCAACACCGCCCTCAAGGCACTGACGAGCTGATGCCCCCATCGCACGGACCGGGAGCCGGCGGGGCGCGTGTCTCCCCGTCAACGCGGGGAGGGTGCCCGAGCGCCCGCCGGCTCCTCCCCGTGCCCGTACCGAAGGAAAGGCTGCACACCGATGACCCGGGTGCTGGTGGTGGAGGACGATCCCCAGCTCGTCCGCGCGCTGAAGATCAACCTCCAGGCGCGCAAGTTCGAGGTCGAGGAGGCCGCCGACGGCGGCTCTGCCCTGCGGCTCGCGGCCGCACGCAGGCCGGATGTCATCGTGCTGGACCTTGGGCTGCCCGACATGGACGGCGTCGACGTGATCAGGAGCGTCCGCGGCTGGAGCCGCGTTCCCATTCTGGTCCTCTCCGCCCGGCACACTTCAGAAGACAAGATCCGGGCCTTGGACGCCGGCGCGGACGACTACGTGACGAAACCGTTCAGCATGGACGAGCTCCTGGCCCGTCTCCGCGCAGCCGCCCGGAGGCAGGACGCCCCGGCGGTATCCCAGGCAGACGAGGTAGCCGTCGTCACAACGGATGGGTTCACCGTCGACCTCGTCGCGCGGAGGGTACGGCGGGGAGAGCGCACCGTACGCCTGACGCCGACGGAGTGGCACCTGCTGGAGATCCTCGTCACCCACCCGGGCCGACTGATCAGCCAGGCTCGACTCCTGCTGGAGGTCTGGGGTCCGACGTACAGGGAGAACACCAACTACCTGCGCGTCTACGTCGCCCAGCTGCGGCGCAAACTGGAAGCGGATCCCTCGCACCCGCGGTACCTGATCACCGAACCGGGCATGGGCTACCGGTTCGAACCCTGATCACCGCCTGACCGTCGACAGAGAAGAAGAGTCTGAACATGGGACGCGGCAAGCTCCGCATCTACCTCGGAGCGGCACCCGGTGTCGGCAAGACGTACGCGATGCTCTCCGAGGCGCACCGCCGGGTCGAGCGCGGCACCGACTGTGTCGTCGGCTTCGTCGAGCACCACAGCCGGCCCCGGACCGAGGTGATGCTGCACGGCCTCGAGCTCATCGGGCGGCGCGAGCTGCAGTACCGCGGCTCCACGTTCACCGAGATGGACGTCGACGCGATCCTCGCCCGCCGTCCCGCGGTCGCCCTGGTGGACGAGCTCGCCCATACCAACGTGCCGGGCTCGCGCAACGCCAAGCGCTGGCAGGACGTGGAGGAACTCCTCCAGGCGGGCATCGACGTCATCTCGACGGTGAACATCCAGCATCTCGAATCGCTGGGTGACGTGGTCGAGACGATCACCGGGGTACGGCAGCGGGAGACCGTCCCCGACGAGGTGGCCCGGCGGGCGGACCAGATCGAACTGGTCGACATGTCCCCCCAGGCGCTGCGCCGCCGGATGGCCCACGGCAACGTCTACAAGCCGGACAAGGTGGATGCCGCCCTCTCGAACTACTTTCGCCCCGGCAACCTCACCGCGCTGCGTGAGCTGGCGCTGCTGTGGGTCGCCGACCGGGTCGACGAGTACCTCCAGGAGTACCGGGGCGAGCACAACATCCGCTCCACCTGGCAGGCCCGGGAACGGATCGTCGTCGGCCTCACCGGCGGCCCCGAAGGACGTACGCTCATCCGCCGGGCTGCCCGGCTCGCCGAGAAGGGAGCGGGCGGCGAGGTCCTGGCCGTCTACATCGCCCGCAGCGACGGCCTCACTTCCGCCTCGCCCAGGGAACTGGCCGTCCAGCGCACCCTGGTCGAGGGCCTCGGAGGCACCTTCCACCACGTCATAGGTGACGACGTTCCGGACGCGCTGCTGGAGTTCGCCCGCGGGGTCAACGCCACACAGGTCGTCCTCGGTGTCAGCCGCCGGCGCTCGTGGCAGTCCGTCTTCAGCCCCGGCGTCAGCGCCACGGTCGCCCGCGAATCCGGACCCGACCTCGACGTCCACATCGTCACCCACGACGAGGCCGCCAAGGGCCGCCGCAGCCTGCCCGTCGCCCGGGGCGCACGCCTGGGCCGGTCCCGCCGTATCTGGGGCTGGCTGACCGGCATCGCCGGCCCCGCCATCCTCACCGTCCTGCTCAACCAGCTCGTACCGGACGTCGGCCTCGCCAACGACATGCTGCTGTTCCTCACCTGCACGGTGGCGGCCGCACTCCTCGGCGGACTCCTGCCCGCCCTCGCCTCGGCGGCCTTCGGCTCCCTCCTGCTCAACTACTACTTCACACACCCGCTGCACCAGTTCACGATCTCCGACTCGAAGAACATCGTCGCGATCGCGATCTTCATCGGTGTGGCCGTCTCCGTGGCGTCCGTCGTGGACCTCGCCGCCCGGCGCACGCACCAGGCCGCCCGGCTGCGCGCCGAGTCCGAGATCCTCTCCTTCCTCGCGGGCAGCGTCCTGCGCGGCGAGGACTCCCTCGACGCCCTGCTCGAACGTCTCCGGGAAACCTTCGCCATGCAGTCGGTCGTCCTCCTGGAGCGCGCCAGTGAGGTCGAGCCCTGGACCACGGCGGCCTCCGTCGGCACCCATCCCGTCAGCCGGCCCGAGGACGCGGACGTCGACCTCCCCGTCGGCGACACCATCGCCCTCGCCCTGACCGGCCGGGTCCTGCCGGCCGAGGACCGCCGCGTCCTCGGCGCCTTCGCGGCTCAGGCGGCCGTCGTACTCGACCGGCAGCGCCTCGTCGACGAGGCCGAGAAGTCCCGCGAACTCGCCGAGGCGAACCGCATCCGCACCGCGCTGCTCGCCGCCGTCAGCCACGACCTGCGCACCCCGCTCGCCGGAATCAAGGCCTCCGTCAGCTCCCTGCGCTCCGAGGACGTCGAATGGTCCGAGGACGACAGGGCCGGACTCCTCGAAGGCATCGAGGACGGCGCCGACCGTCTGGCGGCCCTGATCGGGAACCTCCTCGACATGTCGCGCCTCAACACCGGCACGGTCGTACCCCTCATCCGCGAGACGGACCTTGACGAGGTGGTCCCGATGGCCCTGGGCGGCGTACCGGAGGACAGCGTCGAACTCGACATCCCCGAGACCCTGCCGATGGTCGCCGTCGACCGGGGCCTGCTCGAGCGGGCCGTCGCCAACATCGTCGAGAACGCCGTCAAGCACAGCCCCGTCGGCCAGCCCGTCAACGTCACCGCCAGCGCGCTGGCCCACCGCGTCGAACTGCGCGTCGTCGACCGCGGGCCCGGCGTTCCGGACGAAGCCAAGGACCGCATCTTCGAACCCTTCCAACGCCACGGCGACGCCCCGCGAGGCGCCGGAGTCGGCCTCGGCCTCGCGGTCGCCCGCGGCTTCACCGAAGCCATCGGCGGCACCCTCGCGGCGGAGGACACCCCCGGGGGCGGCCTCACCATGGTCCTCACCCTCCCCATAGCGGGCGACGGCCCACCGGTAGCCCCGGAGCTCCCGACGTCAGCGGTGTCCTGACGGCGGGGCGACCGACCGGCACACACGAGCCGTCCGGCCCCGGTATCCCCAAACCGGAGAGCCGGACGGCTCACGTGCTGTGCGACGGTGACCGGCACGCGTCCACTGCGGTCCGTATCCCCACGGTGGGACCCGTGCTACCGCGGGCGGTGTTCAGGCCACCGCCACCAGCCGCGTGCCGCCGGACCGTCTTCCGGCTCCGTCGCCGCACCAGTCTGCAGTCGGCAGACGGCCCTGGCAGCACTCCTTGACGGTTTCCTTCCGCACGAAGCCGATCTTTGACGCTGCCCTGACGGCCGGGCATCAGAAGGCCGTCAGGAAGGCCTTGAGCGCTTGCCTCCGCCTCCCCGATGCGCTGGGATGGCGCCATGGACAGCGGCCCGCGCTACGAGGATCGGCCACCGAGTCAGGTGCAGCCGACTGCGCTCGCTGTCCGCCGTCCTCCTCCACGGCCTCACGGCCGAGGAGTCCCAGTCGGCCGCCGACCGGCTGATCGCGGTCTCCGGCACCAGCGGCGCCCTGCTGCACCCGCTCGCCGCCGACTTCACCCGCCTTGAGGAGGTCGAGATCCTCGCCCACGCCGTCGGGCGGGACCACCCGCGGCTGGACGTACTCGTCAACAACGCTGCCATCGCGGCGCCCGAGCGCCACACCCTGACGGCCGACGGCAACGAGATCGCCTTCCAGGTCGACTTCCTGGCCCACTACCTCCTCACCAACCTCCTGGAGTCCGCCCTCACCAGCGAGCCCGGCGGACGCGTCGTCAACGTCTCCTCCGCGCTGCACCGCTCCGGTGCCATCCAGTGGAGCGACCCGCAGCGCCTGCGGCCCGCTACTCCCGCCTCACCGCGTACGCACAGTCCCAGCTGGCGCTGACCGTCTTCGCCGCCGACCCGCGCGTCACCGCCGTTTCCGTCCACCCCGGCGTGTGCGAGACCGGCCTCCGCCCGCTGTACGGCCACGAGGGCGCGCCGGCCGCCGAAGGCGCCCAGCACATCGTTCGGCTCTGCGACCCGGCCACCGAGATCGTCAACGGCGCCTACTACGACCGTTCCGAGCGCGTCGCCCCGGCGCCCGCCGCCACCGAGGACCGCACGGTCAAGCGCCTCACCAAGCTCGCCGACCTCCTCGTCGGCCACACCGCCTGAAGGGATCCCCGCCCGGGCGGGGCCACGCGGTGGGCCCCGGGCTGTGCCGGACGAGCTGGGGGTCGCAGCCGCGACGGGCCGGGGGCACCGTCACTGCTGGGAGCGGTCGCCGACACCGGACCGCAGCAGCCCGGCGGCATGCTCGCCGCAGCGGCGCTGCCCGTGTGATCGCTGCTCTCCGGCCGGCTGCGCTGGGCGCCGTGTTGCCTATGTCGGCACCTGGCGTGGTGCCGCGGCGGAGCGGCTCCGGTTTCACGGGGCGAGGGCGCGTGCGGCCAGTCCGAGCCCGACGGCGACGACGAGGGTGGAGGTGGCTACCGGGCCGGTGCGTGCGGCGGTGCGTGCGAGCCGGCGCAGCCGGGGGTGGTCGGCGGCTTCCTTGATGCGGTGTTTGACGTGGAGGAGGAGCAGTCCGGCGAGGGTGAGGGTGGCGGCCATCCCGAGGCCGTAGGCGAGCACGAGGAGGACGCCGAAGGCGGTGCGGCCCAGTGCGACGGCTCCGAGGAGGACGACGAGGGCGGAGGGGCTGGGTACGAGTCCGCCGGCGATGCCCATGCCGATCAGACCCGTCTTCCCGGCAGGCCTGGAGGGATGCGTGTGCGCGGCGGGCGCATGCTCCTGCGCGCTGCGCGATGCGGGGACCGGAGCTGGCGCGGTGAGGGTTTGGGTGGCGGTCGGGGCGGCTTCCTGTGCGTCGGTGCGGGGCGCTGTCGACGGAGCCGGGGGGTGGTGTGCGTGCGCGTGGTGGTGTTCGTGCGCGTGGTGGTGGCCGTGGGTGTGGCTGTGTGCGGGCCCGTGGTGGTGGTGGCCGTGGGCGGGCTTGTTGCGGAGCGCTCGGGTGAGCAGCCACAGGCCGATGGCGGTGACGATGAGTCCGCTGGTCAGGCCGAGCCAGGTCAGGATGGTTTCGCCGGCGAGGTGGGTGGCGGTGGGGAGGGCGAGGCCGAGGACGAGGACGCCTGCGGTGTGGGTGAGGGTGACGGTCGCGCCGACGGTGACGGCGTCGCGGCGGGTTCCGCGGCGTCCGGCGAGGTAGGCGGCCATGATCGTCTTGCCGTGCCCGGGCAGGAGGGCGTGGGAGGCTCCCAGGACGATGGCGAGGAGGAGGGCGAGCAGCCCGACCGGGAGGGTGAGTTCGTGCCGGGAGACGAGGGCGTCGAACCAGCCGGCGATCCGCCCGGCGGGTGTCCCCACCGGGCCTGCGGCCGGTGCGGGGGTGCCGGTGGTGGTGTCGGCGGGGGTGGTCTGCAGTGCGGCGGTGCGCTGGTCGAGTGGTGCGGCGAGGGGGTCCGACGGGTAGCGGCGCAGTTCCTGCGTGGGGGAGGCGGCGGGGAGCTCCGTTCCGGTGATGCGCAGCCCGGAGCCCTTGGCGGTGATCTCCCGCCATCCGATGCGGGTGGTGTCGTAGCGGGTGCCGATGCTGACGGCGCCGCCGTTCTCCAGTGGTGCGGATGTGGTGTAGGTGCAGGTGAGGCGGCTGGTCTTGAGTCCCGCCTCCCCTGGCTCCCAGGTGAGTTGTGCGGTTCTGGGAGCCCATCGGGCCGGGCCTGCGGGGGTGTGCAGGACGAGTTGGCCGGCCAGTGCCGTGCAGGTGGTACGGGCGTAGCGGGCGGTTTCGGCGCCGGTGAGGGTGCTGTCGTGGTCGGTGTCGATGCGGGGGCGTTCCTGGAGGGCGGCGATCTCGGCGCGGTCGACGATGACGGTGGCGTCGATGCGGTCCGGGTGCAGGACGAGACCGGTGTGGTAGTTGACGGTGAAGTTGCCCAGCGGGTGGGCCGGTGCGGCTGCGGCAGCCGGGGTGGTCAGGCTGAAGGCGGCCGCGAGCAGGGCTGCGGCGGTGGCGGGTGCGCGGTGTGCCGGGGTCATGGGCGGGGGTCGATTCGCTTGAGCAGGGCACGCGCGCGGGCGGCGTGCAGGGGGTTGAGTGCGGGGGCCGGGCCGAGTGCCGCCCGCAGGTCGGCGCCGGCGGCGCCGTTGTTGCCCAGGGCGTGGTGAATGGCGCCCCGGTGGTAGCGCCACAGCGCCTGCCGGGTGCCGAGCGCGAGGGCCTGGTCGGCGTGTTCGAGTGCTTCGCGGTGCCGTCCGGCGCGGTGCAGGGCCCAGGCGTAGGCGTCGTGGACGGCGATGAACGGCCTTGTTCGGAGCGCCTGTTCGGCCATGCGGACGGCGTGTGCGGGGAGACCGTGGTCGGCTTCGAAGAGGATGGCGTCGGTGTCCGGCGGCCCGCCGCCGGCGGCGCGGAGGGTGTCCTGGGCCCGGAGCAGCGTGAACTGCGCTTCGGCCTGCCGGTCGTGTCCGAGGGCCTGGTGCGTCTCGCCGAGGGCGAGCAGGAGGTGCGGCAGCGGTGCGGTGTCCGCTGCGCGCTGCCAGTCGGCGCGCGCCTGATCCGTCCGGCCGGAAGCGGCGTGGGCGCGGGCGCGGGCGTCGAGGAGCGCGGGATCGGACGGTGCCTTCAGCAGGCCCTGTTCGGCTTCTTTTGCGGCCAGGCCGGCGTTGCCGTCTTCGAGGGCGAGGCCGGACAGGCAGGCGTGGGCGAAGGCCCGTTCGCTGTCGGTGGTGGCCGCGGTCAGGGAGCGGCCCATCAGTTCGGCTGCCCGCCCGGTGCTGCCGCGCAGCTCGAAGACGTAGGAGGCGCGGGCCAGGGACGCGGCGTCGGGGCGCAGGTCGTTCATCTTCTGTACGGCCCGCTCGGCCTCGCGGTACTCGCCGAGCTGGGTGTGCGCGTCGGCCAGAACGCCGTAGGCGGCAGCGTTGTAGGGGTCGTCCGCGATGGCCCTCTCGGCGTGGGTGCGGGCGCCTGTGAAGTCGTGGCGGGCTGCGGCGAGCGCGGCCAGGCCGCTCTCCGCACCGCTGTTGCCGCTGGACTGCAGGGCCAGGGAGCGGCGCAGCGCCTTCTCGGCCTTCGCGTAGAGAACGGGGTCGTTGGTGGTGCGGGCCTGTTCGATGCGGGCCGTGCCGAGAGCGGCCCACGCGTTCCAGTCGCCCGGAACCCGTTCGAGGCGTGCGGTGAGGGCCGAGGCCGTGCCCGCCGGCTCGGCCGGGGCAGTAGCCGGGGCGGGGGCTGTGGGCGGGCCCGGACTGCCGGGGCCGACGAGGACGGCGCCGGCGGCGAACATCGCGGTGCCCAGCGCGAGGGTGACGGCAACGGTTTTCAGCCGCCGCCCGCCGCGCGCGGGCGTGGGCGGGTCAGTGTTCAACGGAAGGTGTCTTTCCTGCGTGAGGTGACGTGCTCCGGGGCCGGACCGGCTGCGGTCCGGCCCCGGAGCCCTGAGGGAGGGGCGGTGTCACATCAGGCGCGGTTGCGGCGTCGCATCCGCCATCCGGCCGCCGTCAGCAGGACGGCGCCCACGCCTCCGAGCGCGGCCGCGGACTTCCCCTTCGGCACGGCCGTCCCCGACGGTCCGCTGTTGACGGACTTGGTGTGGGGCAGGGCCAGGTACGGGAACGAGGTGCCGAAGGGGACCTCGTTGGCGTCCACCTTGTCGCCGTCGGCGAGGGCGGGGACGAGCTGTCCGCTCTGGGCGGCGCCTTCGACGGCCTGGAGGGAGATGTCGATGACGTCGTCGGTCAGGCGCCGTCCGTTGGGGAACCCGGCCAGGTCGCCGGCGAGGACGCCGTACCGGTTCGGGTTCGCGGTCGGCAGTACGGCCATGTTGAGGCGCAGTTCCTCCGCGGGCACGATCTTGCGGAGGCTGGCGTCGCGGTTGAGGCGGTGGGCGTTGAGGTCGGCCTGGACGGGCCCGCAGGCCTTGCAGATCCCGGTGAGGTAGATCTCGAACAGGTCGTTGCGCGGTGCGGGCGGGGCGGGGACGCCGTAGACCTGCTGGATCAGCTTGGGCAGGACCGGGTCGAGGACCTTGTCGACGACCGGCTGGACGGTGCGGTCCTGGTCGGGGTTGAGGGTGTTGAAGGCGTCCTTGAACTGCAGCGGGACGACGACTTCGTTCACCAGGGGGTTGCCGAGCCGGGAGACCTGCTTCCACTGGTCGCCGTTGCCGGTGCGGGAGTCGGAGACCTGTACGCCCTTGCGGTCGGTCGTCGACCAGATCCCGACGACCGGGTTCCGTGCCGGGTTGTAGTTCAGCGCCAGGTACTTCTTGGGGATCTGGAGGGCGACGGAGTTGACGTTGTAGCCGGCCAGGGTGTCCTGCCCGCGCTCGGACAGGTCTCCGCCGTAGAGCAGGTCGAAGACCCGCAGGTCGGCGAAGAACGGGTCCTCGGCCTGTCCGGCGAACGCCTGCCCGCCGCCCGGCAGTGCGCGCACGGCCTGCGCGCGCAGTGCGGCGTAGTCGGGCATGGAGGCCGGACCCACCCTCGACGGTGCGGCCGGCGCGTCGGACAGCAGGACCCTGCTCTTCCTGCCGCGGGTCTCGACGAGGTCGTAGACCTGCCGGAAGTTCAGGTCCGCATCGTCCAGGGTGGTCACCTGGCCGGTGTTGTAGAGGAACTGGTTCGCCGCGTCGCGGATCCGGTTCTTGAAGCGCCAGGTGTAGGTGACGTCCGCGTTGCCGTCACCCGTGTTGTCGATCTTGATGTTGTAGCGGAGGTCCTCGCCGAAGGCGTAGAAGTTCGGCCCGCCGTTCGGCTCCTCGAACGGGATCCAGTTCGCCACGAGGGTGACGGTGTCGCTCTTGTCGGGGCTGGTGAACGCGTACACGTCGGTGTTGTCGGCACGCGGGTCGCCGGCGATCAGCGGCGCTTCGCGGTGGCTGGAGGCGGAGCTGGTGCCCGGGCCGAGGGCCAGGACGGCCATCGCGGTCGCGAGGGCGCCGGAGCCGAGGACGAGCAGGGAGTGGTCCAGCATCCGGCGTCGGCCGGACGCCGCGGGTGTTGCCTTCACGGGGAGGTGTTTCCCTTCCAGTCAGGTCTGCCCACCGCGCCGGGCGTGGACGCTCGGCACGCTGGTGCAGGGGTTCGGCGGACTGGTGGCGGTCGGCACCGCGGCGAACTCGGGTTCGCGCCATCCGGTATCGGTCAGGAAAGGCAACGGGGACTGACCGGTCCCGGACACACCATCGCGCAGGGGATGCGCCAGCGGCAGGAAACCACGTCTGCGGACCTGTGCGGGGCCACTCCTCATCACGGGACGGCTGCCTCACCCCACGAAAGGACGCCAACGTGCAGGTGAGAGCCGCACACAGGGCCCCTTCCGCCCCCGGGCAGCCGGTCCGCGACACGACTGCGCGGGTTAGGCCGAACGGAAGAACCCCCGCTTACTGCAAGCAGGTTGCAAAAAATAGTGCAACGCAGGAGTTGGTGCGCGATCCGCCCGGGCTGTGACCTCCGACGGGGGCAGCGGCGATCAGCAACCCTGCGTGCGCGAGCGCATCCTTGCGTCCGAGATCCGCACCGTGGCCTCACCGACCTGGCTGGGTCAGCCCCCCGTTGCGCCAGGCGGGTGGCGTCCGGCCCCGAAACCGGTCCGCCGCGGGCTTGGTGACGAATCCCGAACGAAGGCCCTGGCCCTCTCCGGCCGGGGCTCGGATGAAGGAGTGATATGCGTAACCGCACCACGGCCGGTGTTTCGGCGGCTGTTCTGGCAGCCC
>NZ_JBVJYM010000049.1:0-30982 GCF_055600495.1 Streptomyces sp. NPDC038213 | reverse complement strand
CAACCGCCGCGTGCTCAACGTCGTGATGGAGCACGCGGTCAAGCACGAGGTCCTCCGGACCAACCCGCTGCCGAAGGGGCGGGGTGCTACCCCGAAGACGTCCACGGCCGTGGACAAGCGCGCGTTGCTGAATCCCCACCAGGCCGCCCGGCTGCTCGGCTGGGTCCGGGAGCGGCCTCGCGGCGGGAAGCGGCTCCACCCCTTCTTCGCGACGATGTACTACGCCGGGGCCCGCCCTGAGGAAGTGGTGGCCATGGACGTGATGGACGTACGCCTGCCGGCCGCGGACGCGGCGGACCAGTGGGGCGAGCTGCTCATCCACACCGCACAGCCCGAGGTGGGGAAGAACTGGACGGACGACGGGTCCATCCACGAGGAGCGCGGGCTGAAGGGGCGGGCCGCGGACGACATGAGGGTCGTGCCGTGCCGTCCGGCCCTCACGAGGATCCTCCGCGACCACGTCGAGCGGGAGGGGCTCAAGCCCGGAGCGCTGCTCTTCCCGGGGGAGAAGGGCGACATGCTGGCCGGGTCCGTCATCCGCCGGGCCTGGCGCTCGGCGCGCGCGGAGACGCTCACCGCGGAGGAGCACGCGTCCCCCCTCGCGCGGCGGGTCTACGACCTGCGGCACACCTGCCTGACCAACTGGCTCAACGACGGGGTCCCGCCGGCGCAGGTGGCCGAGTGGGCGGGGAACAGCGTGCCGGTCCTGCTGGCGGTCTACGCCCGCTGCATCGTCGGCCAGCTCAACGACCTGAAGAGCCGTATCGAGGCCGGGGGAGACCTCCCGGAGCTCTGAGCCGGGCCCGCGGGAAATGCCACCGCGTATCCACCGTGGCCACCCGCAGAAACCCGGAACCAGCCGGTGACAGCCGGACTGCCGTTCGGACGGGGCGGGCGGCGGATCGGGCCCGCCGGCGCCGCCAACTCGGGACCGGATATCGGCCTTGACCTGCGCGAAAGCCCTCCGGCCCGTACGGGCGGAGGGCTTGCAGGAGGTGGTGCCCCCGGCAGGACTCGAACCTGCGGCCAAGTGCTTAGAAGGCACCTGCTCTATCCGCTGAGCTACGGGGGCCGGAAGGTGACCGTGGGCCGGGTCAAGGATAGGGGTCCGGCCGCCTTGTCCCGGTTGCCTCACCCGCGTGCCACGTTGTGGAGGTTCGGTGAAGCGGTCCCGATAATCGCAGGCAGGTGCGATTCGCGCACCGGTTTTGCGCGGTGGCGCCCCGGGTGTTGTGCACTCGTTATGCCTGCGCCCCAGTCGTCCGTTCTGTCCCGCGTGTCCGTCAGGAGTGGCGATCGGCGCGCAGAGGGCCTATAAGCTTCAAAAACGATCCAAAATTGGGCATTCTTCCCATGTGGTGACCTTGGATGTTCGGCCCCAGCTGATCGATGCCCTCTCCGCGCTGCGCGACCGGGTCGCCTCCGTGCGTCTGCCGCTGCCCCTCCCCGGTGCGCCGCGCGCCCGCCAGACCAGAGCCGAGCTGCTCGCGCAGCTCGACGACTACCTGGTGCCCCGGCTCAAGGCCCCGGAGGCCCCGCTCCTGGCGGTGGTCGGCGGTTCCACCGGGGCCGGGAAGTCCACGCTCGTCAACTCCCTGGTCGGACGCCGGGTCAGCGAGGCGGGGGTGCTGCGGCCCACCACGCGCACGCCCGTGCTCGTCTGCCACCCCGACGACCACCACTGGTTCGCCGGGATGCGCGTCCTGCCCGACCTGATGCGGGTCTGGCCGCCCAAGGACGCCGGCGAGGCGCCGGGGGAGCAGGCGCCGGCCCCCTCGTCGATGGTGGCGCTGGGGAGCGCCGACCACCTGCGGCGGCCCCGGCACACGGGTACGGGCGGCCGCCCCGGCGCGGCGGACTGCTCCGCCGGATCCGCGGGCTCCGCCACCGGGGACCCCCGCGAGCTGCGCATCGAGACCGTCGCGAGCCTGCCCCGCGGGCTCGCCCTGCTCGACGCCCCCGACATCGACTCCCTCGTCGTCGAGAACCGCACCCTCGCCGCCGAGTTGATCTGCGCCGCCGACATCTGGGTCATGGTCACCACCGCCTCGCGGTACGCCGACGCCGTCCCCTGGCACCTGCTGCGCACCGCCAAGCAGTACAAGGCCACCCTGATCACCGTCCTCGACCGGGTCCCCCACCAGGTCCTCGCCGAGGTCTCCCACCAGTACGGGGCGCTGCTGACCCGGGCCGGGCTGGGCGACGTACCCCGCTTCACGGTCCCCGAGCTGCCCGAGTCCACCGGCGGCGGCGGGCTGCTGCCGGCCAGCGCCGTGGCCCCGCTCGCTGCCTGGCTCATCCACTGCGCGCAGGACCCCGCGGCCCGCCAGCAGGCCGTCGGGCGCACCGCCTTCGGGATGCTCGATTCCCTCGGCAGCCGGATGCCGGAGCTGGCCTCCGCCGTCGCCGCCCAGCACGCCGCGGCCGTACGGCTCACCGCCGCCGTCGAGGACGCGTACCGGCGCGAGGGCGCGCGCGTGCGTACGCGGCTCGACCAGGGCGCCGTACTCGCCGGGGACGCGCTGACCCGCTGGCGCGGCTACCCCCTCGACACCACCCCCGACGAACTCCTCGACTCCCTCGCCGAAAGCCTCGCCGCCCTCCTCCAGTGCGCCGTCGCCGCCGCCGACGAGCGCATCACCGCGGCCTGGCGCCGCGAACCGGCCGCAGCGGCCGTACCGCTGCCCGTTCCCGACCGGGAGGCCGGCGAGCGCATCGGGATCGCCGTACGGCGCTGGCGGCGCGAGCTGGAGGAGCTCGCCGAGGCCGAGGCCGCCGAACTCGACCGGCAGAGCGCGCCCGACGCGGACGCCCTCGCCGCCCTGCTCGTCGCGGCCCTCCTCGGCGGCAAGCGGGCCCGCACCGCGGGCGAGCGGCTCGCCCAGCGGATCGGCGCCCAGGCGGCGCTGCGCCTGCGCGACCAGGGCGGCGAACTGGTCGGCAGCCACCTGGAACGCGTGCTCAAGGCGGAGCGCGACCGACGCCTCGCCCCCCTCGACGCCCTCGAAGTGACCCCGGAACCGCAGGCCGAGCTGATCGCCGCGCTCTCCGTCCTGCAGAAGGAGAGGTGAGCCGGTGACAGCCCTGACCGACCAGCCGGAGCACGGCCGCGCCCGCTGGGACGACGGGTTCATCGCCCGCCGCGCCGGCGCCGGAGCCGATGCGGGTATCGACGGCGCCCACGGCTTCGACGGCGCGGACGGCATCGACAGCGAGGCCCAGGCCCTCGTACGCGCCGTCTCCGGGACCGGCCCCAGCGCCCCCGCGCCCGCCGCCCCCGCGGGCAGCCCCGAGAGCCGCGCCCTGCGGGGGCGCCTCGACGCCCTGCGCCAGCTCGTCGGCCTCTCCCGCACCCGCCTCGACGGCAAGACCCTCGCCGAGGCCGGGCGCGTGCTCGACGAGGCCGCCGCCCGCCGGGGACTGTCCGCCCGGCACACCGTCGTCGCCATCGCGGGCGCCACCGGAAGCGGCAAGTCCACGCTCTTCAACGCCCTGGCCGAGGTGCAGATCTCGGACACCGGTCTGCGCCGCCCCACCACCTCCGCCCCCATCGCGTGCAGCTGGTCCGACGGGGCCGCGGGCCTGCTCGACCGGCTCGAGATCCCCGGCCGGCTGCGCCGCCGCCCGCGCGACGCCGGGAACACCGACGAGGACCTGCGCGGGCTCGTCCTGATCGACCTGCCCGACCACGACTCGGCGCTGACCACCCACCGCGAGCACGTGGACCGGGTGCTCGGCCTCGTCGACGCCGTCATCTGGGTGGTCGACCCCGAGAAGTACGCGGACGCCGTCCTCCACGAGCGCTACCTGCGGCCCCTGGCCGGGCACGCCGAGGTCACCTTCGTCGTGCTCAACCAGATCGACCGGCTGCCCGGCGAGGCCGCCGACCAGGTGCTCGACGACCTGCGCCGGCTGCTGGACGAGGACGGCATGGCCCTCGGCGAGCACGACGAACCCGGCGCCCTGGTCCTCGGCCTGTCCGCCCTCACCGGCGACGGGGTGGGAGAACTGCGCGACCTCCTCGCCCAGTTCACGGTGGAGCGGGGTGCGGCCACCCGGCGGCTCGCCGCCGACGTCGACCGGGCGGCCCAGCGGCTGCGGCCCCTGTACGTGGCCGAGGGCCGGCCGGAGATCGGGGAGGCCGCGCGCGCCGAGTTCGAGGACCGGCTCGCCGAGGCCGTCGGCGCCCACGCGGCCGGACTCGCGGCCGAACGGGCCTGGCGCCGCAACGCCGGCAAGGCCTGCGGTACGCCCTGGCTGCGGCTGTGGCGCTGGTACGAGAGCCAGCGCTCGCCCCAGCGCATCGCGCAGCGCCTCACCCTCGGGGGCCTCGGCGGCGCGCCCGAACCGGGCCTTCCCGCCGGGGAGGAGGTGACCGCGCGCCAGCGCGTGGAGCAGGCCGTGCGCACCGTCGCGGACGAGGCGGCCGGGGGGCTGCCCGAGCCGTGGGCGCTCGCCGTGCGGGAGACCGCGGTGCGGGGCGCGGACCGGCTGCCGGAGCTGCTGGACGAGCTCGCCGTGACGGCCGGGGTGCCGGAGGGCAAGCCGCCGCGGCCCGCGTGGTGGCCGGCCGCGGTCCTGGCCCAGGCGTCCATGACGCTGCTGCAGATCTACGGCGGGCTGTGGCTCGTGGGGCAGATCGCGGGGGTGCTGGAGCCGGGGCTGCTGGTGCCGGTGCTGCTGATGTCGGCGGGGATCGTGGGCGGGCCGCTGGTCGAGTGGGCCTGCTCGATGGCGGCCCGGGGGCCCGCGCGCCGGTACGGGCAGGAGGCCGAGCAGCGGCTGCGGCAGGCGGCGGCGGGCTGCGGGCGGGCGAAGGTGCTCGAACCGGTCGCGGCGGAGCTGCTGCGGTACGCCGAGGTGCGCGAGCAGTACGCGAGGGTGGCGAAGTTGTCCACAGCCGGCCGGTAGTCCACAGCCCCGGGCGGGCCGCCGGGCCCCCTGCGCACCATGGCGGGGAGCCCGGGGGACTGCCCGGGACCGGCTGCCGGGGGAGACGGACATGCACGAGACGCAGGTGACGCTGGTGGGGTGGGCGGCCACGCAGGTCGACTACCGGGAGGCGGAGACGGGGGCGGTGGCCCGGTTCCGGATGGCGGTGCAGCCGCGGTACTGGGACAGGCAGGAGGGCGCCTGCACGGACGGCCCCGCGAGCTTCTACACCGTCTGGGCGAAACGCGCGCTGGCGGTGAACCTGGCCGGTTCGGTGACGGTGGGCGAGCCCCTGGTGGTGCACGGGAGGCTGCGGGTGCGGGAGGGGGAGGGGGCGGAGGGCAAGCGCTGGTTCTCGGCCGATGTGGACGCCCTGACCGTGGGTCACGACCTGGCCCGCGGGACGGCGGCCTTCAGACGGGTGGTGAAAGCCGCCGGAGCGCTGACTGAACCTCAGAAGGCGGCGGTGGGCTGAGTGTTCGAGAGCGCTAGGATTCCCCGGTACTCATGGGCACGTGGGTCTTTGGCCCGAAGGGGAAGACTGTGTCTGCGTCTGCTGCCGCTCCTGCGGCTCCTGCTGTTCCTCCTGCCGCTCGCGCCGCTGCCGGCCACCCGCCGCAGCCCTCGCCGCAGCCCCCTGCGGCACTCCCGCCCGCGACTGCCCTCCTCACCGGGGTTGTCACGGAGCGTGAGATCCGGCTCGTGCCTGCGCGGGTACGGGGATCCGCGCCCGGGCCCGTGCCCGGGGCCTTGCCGGTGTCGGGGTCCGTGCGCGGGTCCGTGCCGCGGGCCGGATCCGGGGTGCAGTCCGCCCGGCGCGGCGCGGGGCGGCCCGTGGCCGTGGTGCTGCTCGCGGCGGCGCTCACCGCACCGGCCGGTGCCGCTACCGCGGCGGCGGTCGGGGCCCCCGACCGCCCGGCCGGCACCAGCGCGGTGCTCGACGGGCTGAGGACCTCGGGCCAGGCCGTGCTGCGCGGGCCCGGCGGGGCGCAGCGCATCCCGGCGGGCCTGTACGAGATGCGGGTGGACGGCGGCGGCACGCTCCAGACGTACGGGCTCGGGCTGACGAGCCCGGCGCAGCGCGAGACCCGGTTCACGGAGACCCCGTGGTCGGCCAGCCCCCTGGCGGAGAACCGGGACGCCGGCCGGATCCGGTGGATCCTCCAGCACTCGTACCCGCAGGTGAACGACCTGGCCGGGCTGGCGCGGGCGGCGGGGGCCGGGGCCCTCACGACCGAGACCGCGGCGGCCGGGACCCAGGTGGCGATCTGGCGGCTCACGGACGAGCTGACGGTCGAGGCTGCGGACCCGGCGGCCGAGAAGCTCGCCGACCACCTGGAGGCGCAGGCCCGGCAGCTTGCCGAGCCCCCGGCCTCGCTCGGCCTCCAGCCCGGCGCGGTGGCGGGCCGGGCGGGCAGCCGGATCGGGCCCGTCACCGTACGGACCCGCGCGCAGAGCGTGACCGTCACGCCGGACCCCTCGGCCGCCGCCCGCGGGATCCGCATCGTGGACGCCGACGGCGATCCGGTGACCGAGGCGGCCGACGGCACCCGGCTGTGGTTCGACGTGCCGGCGGGCACGGCCGACGGCTCGGCGGCGCTCACGGTGCAGGGGGCGACGGGCGTGCCCGTCGGGAGGGTGCTCACCGGCGGCTCGGGGGACCAGGCGCAGGTCGTGGCCGGGTCCAGCGATTCGGTGACGGTGGCCACGGCCAGGGCGGTCTGGGCGCCGACCCGGGCGGCCCGGACCTTCGCCGGGCCGGACGTCAGCGAGCTGCCCCCGCCGCAGACCGCCCTGGACGCCGACGGCGAGGCCGGGGACCGGCTGGCGGCGAGCGGCAGCTCGGGGGCCACCCCGGTCATCGCCGCCCTGGCCGTGGGCCTGGTGGTCCTGGGCGCCGGAGTGGTGCTGGCCCTGCGCAGGAGGCCCCAGGACGGGACCGGGGAGGAGGCAGACGGACCGGTCGGCGGATCCCTCGGCGGGCCGGTCGGCGAACCCGTCGGGGGACCGGGGGGAGGGCCCGGGGACGGGCCGTAGGAGGCGCCCTCCGCGGGGTCCGGTCGCTGAACGCGTTTTCACCGGAGGGTGGACGGCTGGCAAGATGGGGTGTATCTGCCCACTCATCGATCTGCCGGACGGTTTCTCTTGGCTGAGTACATCTACACCATGCGCAAGACGCGCAAGGCGCACGGCGACAAGGTGATCCTTGACGATGTCTTCCTGAACTTCCTGCCGGGAGCGAAGATCGGTGTGGTCGGCCCCAACGGTGCCGGTAAGTCCACCGTCCTGAAGATCATGGCGGGTCTCGAGCAGCCCTCCAACGGCGACGCCTTCCTCGCTCCGGGCTACAGCGTCGGCATCCTCATGCAGGAGCCGAAGCTCGACGAGTCGAAGACCGTCCTGGAGAACGTCGAGGACGGCGTCGGCGAGATCAAGCAGAAGCTCAACCGGTTCAACGCGATCGCCGAGGAGATGGCGACGAACTACACCGACGAGCTGATGGAGGAGATGGGCAAGCTCCAGGACGACCTGGACCACGCCAACGCGTGGGACCTCGACGCCCAGCTGGAGCAGGCCATGGACGCCCTGGGCTGCCCGCCCGGCGACTGGCCGGTCACCAACCTCTCCGGTGGCGAGAAGCGCCGCGTGGCGCTCTGCAAGCTGCTGCTCGAGGCCCCCGACCTGCTGCTCCTCGACGAGCCCACCAACCACCTCGACGCCGAGTCGGTGAACTGGCTCGAGCAGCACCTGGCCCAGTACAAGGGCGCCGTCGTGGCCGTCACCCACGACCGGTACTTCCTCGACAACGTCGCCGAGTGGATCCTCGAGCTCGACCGCGGCCGCGCCCACCCGTACGAGGGCAACTACTCCACCTACCTGGAGAAGAAGTCCGAGCGCCTCAAGGTCGAGGGCAAGAAGGACGAGAAGCGCCAGAAGCGCCTCAAGGAAGAGCTGGAGTGGGTCCGCTCCAACGCCAAGGGCCGCCAGGCCAAGTCCAAGGCCCGTCTCGCCCGCTACGAGGAGATGGCCGCCGAGGCGGACAAGATGCGGAAGCTGGACTTCGAGGAGATCCAGATCCCGCCGGGCCCGCGCCTGGGCTCCATCGTCGTCGAGGTCACCAACCTCTCCAAGGCCTTCGGTGACAAGGTCCTCATCGACGACCTGTCGTTCACGCTGCCGCGCAACGGCATCGTCGGCATCATCGGTCCGAACGGCGCGGGCAAGACCACGCTGTTCAAGATGATCCAGGGCCTCGAGACCCCGGACTCCGGCGAGATCAAGGTCGGCGAGACCGTCAAGATCTCGTACGTCGACCAGGGCCGCGCGAACATCGACCCGAAGAAGTCCCTGTGGGCCGTCGTCTCCGACGAGCTGGACTACATCAACGTCGGCCAGGTCGAGATGCCGTCCCGCGCCTACGTCTCGGCGTTCGGCTTCAAGGGCCCGGACCAGCAGAAGCCGGCCGGCGTGCTCTCCGGCGGTGAGCGCAACCGCCTGAACCTCGCCCTCACCCTGAAGCAGGGCGGCAACCTGCTCCTCCTCGACGAGCCGACCAACGACCTCGACGTCGAGACCCTGTCCTCGCTGGAGAACGCCCTGCTGGAGTTCCCCGGTGCGGCCGTGGTCGTCTCCCACGACCGCTGGTTCCTGGACCGCGTCGCCACGCACATCCTGGCGTACGAGGGCGACTCGAAGTGGTTCTGGTTCGAGGGCAACTTCGAGTCCTACGAGAAGAACAAGATCGAGCGGCTCGGCCCGGACGCCACCCGTCCGCACCGCGCGACCTACAAGAAGCTGACGCGAGGCTGAGCATGGCCCGTCACATCTACCGGTGCCCGCTGCGCTGGTCGGACATGGACGCCTTCGGGCACGTCAACAACGTGGTCTTCCTCCGCTACCTGGAAGAGGCCCGTATCGACTTCATGTTCCGGCTGGCGCCCGGCGAGGGCAGCGAGTCCTTCACGGGCGGGTCCGTAGTGGCCCGCCACGAGATCGACTACAAGCTGCCCCTCCTGCACCGCCACGAGCCGGTCCTCATCGAGTCCTGGGTGACCCGGATAGGCGCCGCGTCCCTGACGATCGGGTACGAGGTCAAGGACGAGGCGACCGGGGACGCGCCGGAGAAGGTCTACGTGAAGGCCTCCACCGTCGTCGTGCCGTACAACCTCGCCGAGGGCCGGCCCCGCCGGATCACGGCCGAGGAGCGGTACTTCCTGGAGAAGTACCTGGACGAGCCGTCCGGCACCGACGGGCCCGCCGAGGGGGCCGTCGCCGCATGACGGCCAGCCCCGGCCCGCTGCTGCGCTTCGCCGACACCGGGGAGGCGGCGGACCTCGCCGCCTTCCTGGGCCGGCTCGTGCACTACGACCGCGCGGCCGCCGTCCGCCTGCAGGCAGGCGGCGGCGCCCTCGCGGTCTTCGGCCGCCCGCCCTCCTTCGAGGTGCTGGCGGTCCGCACGGCCCGCCTCGCACCGGCCCCCGCGCAGGTCCCCCTGGACCGGACGGTCTCGGCGGGCGAGCTCCTGGAGTCCGTGGACGAGGCCGCCGGCACGGCCGCCGTGCCGGACGCGGTCACCGGACCCCCCTGGGCCGGGGTGCTCCCGCCCCGGGGCGGCTGGCGCCCGCTGCCCGGACTGCCGGCGCCGGAGGCCATGCGCGCCGTCGTCGGCGCGGCCGTGGCCGAGTTCCGGGCCCGCGACGAGGCCCTGCCCGCGGACCGGCGCACCCGCGCCGAGCGGGACCGCATCGGCCGCGAGATCTGGTCCCGGACCCTGGGCGAGACCGAGCTGCCGCTGCGCGCGGTCCACGCCGCGCAGTCCCTGGGCTTCCTGCGGCCGGTACGGGCCACCGCGCCCGCCGCACCGGCCGGCGCGGCACCGGCTGCCGCCGAGCAGCAGTCCGTGGCCCTGTTCGCCAGCGGCTCCTGGCTGCGCCTGCGCACCCCGTACGGCTCGGTGGCCACCCGGCGCCCCGGCGGCGGGCTCGGCGACCTCCAGGTCCGCCCCGTCTGAGGCCGGCCGGACATGCGTCAGGGGGCGTCCGCCGGACGCCCCCTGGTCGTTTCCCCTCAGCCCTGGGTGTTGATCATCGAGGCGGCCGCGTAGGTCATGTACCGCCACAGCTGCGCCTCGAGCTCCGGGGCGAGGCCGAGCTCGTCCACGGCGTCCCGCATGTGCGCGAGCCACGCGTCGTGCGCCGCCCGGTCCACCACGAACGGCGCGTGCCGCATCCGCAGCCGGGGGTGGCCGCGGTTGTCGCTGTAGGTCGTAGGACCGCCCCAGTACTGCATCAGGAAGAGGGCGAACCGCTCCTCGGCGGGCCCGAGGTCCTCCTCCGGGTACATCGGGCGCAGCAGCGGGTCCTGCGCCACCCCCTGGTAGAAGCGCCGGACCAGGCGCCGGAACGTCTCCTCGCCGCCGACCTGCTCGAAGAAGGTCTGCTCCTGCAGTGTGTCCCGCGGATTCTCATTCACCCGACCATCGTCTCAGACGCCCGGACGGAGGTCCCGGGTCCTAGGACCGCCCGCCCCGGCCTCCCGGCCACCCCCGCCCGCCCCGACCGTTCGCGGCCCGAGCCGCCGCGCAGGACAGTGGACTCATGGCGGTACGGAGCGCGGACGGACCCGGGGGCGCGGGACCCGCGCGCGGCGCGGGCGGCAGGAGCGGAGCCCTCGCCGGGCTGCGCGACCTGCGCACCGCCGCGCACACCGCCCAGGTGCGGGAGCTCACCGCCGCCGGGGTCCTGGACGACCCGGCCTGGCGGGCGGCCTTCGCGGCCGTGCCCCGGCACCTGTTCGTCCCGTACTACTACGTGGCCCGCGGCGCCGGCCACGAGCGGCTGTGGGCCGAGGACCCCGCCCCCGCCCGGCAGGCCCGCTGGCTGCGCGGGGTGTACGCGGACGCCCCGCTGGCCACCCGGCTGCGCGACGGCGAGCTCGTCTCCTCCAGCAGCCAGCCCTCCCTGATGGCGAGGATGCTCACGGCCCTGGACGTGCGGGACGGGCAGGCGGTGCTGGAGATCGGTACGGGTACGGGGTACAACGCGGCCCTGCTCTGCCACCGGCTCGGCGACGACCGGGTCACCACCGTGGACCTGGACCCCGAGATCACCGAATCGGCGCGGGCCCACCTCGCCCTGCTGGGCCGGCACCCGGCCGTGGCCACCGCCGACGGCGCGCTCGGCTGCCCCGGCCGGGCCCCGTTCGACCGGATCATCGCGACCTGCACCCTGCCCCACGTCCCCGCCGCCTGGCCCGCCCAGTGCCGCCCCGGGGCGCGGATCCTGGCCCCGCTGTCCACGGGGCTGATCGCGCTGCGGGTGCGGGACGCGCAGTTCGCGGAGGGGAGGTTCCTGCCCACGGCGGTGTACTTCGTGCCGCTGCGCGGGGGCGTGGCGCGGGCGGCCGTACCGGGAGCGCACCTGCCCGGACACGGCGCGGCGCTGCCGCACGACGTGCTGGAGAACGACCGCTTCCAGTTCATGCTGACCCTGACCGCGGGCGCGCTCGGGGCGCGCGAGGCCCTGGACCTGTGGCGGCACGAGGGGCGCCCGGGGCGGGAGCGCTTCGGGGTGACCGTGGGCCCGGAGGGCCAGTGGGCCTGGCTGGACGATCCCCAGGGGCCGTACGCATGGCCCCTGGGGGAGTCCGAACCGGCGGGATGAGCGGGCGGGCTCAGGCCCGCCGGATGGTGATGGTGGTCCAGGCGCCGACGTGCACCCGGTCGCCGTCGCCCAGCGGGACGGGGACGTAGGGCTGGATGGGCTCCTCGCCGCCGTTGATCGTGGTGCCGTTGGTGGAGTTCTGGTCCACCACGGCCCAGCTGCCGTCGGGCTGCTGCACGAGCACGGCGTGCTGGTGCGAGACGCCCGGGTCCTCCGGGGGCACCGACAGGTCGATGTCCGGGGTCTCGCCGGTGGCGTGCCGGCGGCGGCCGATGGTGATCTGGCCGCCGGTGAGCGCGAGGTGCTGCTCGGGGGCGTAGGCGGGCAGGTTGAGGCCCGCGGCCTCGGGGCCGCTGCGGTGCATCATCGCCATGAAGTACGCGCGGTCGGGGCCGACGGTCGCCGACCAGCTGCCGCCGCCCGGGCCGGGGTAGGACTGCTGTCCGCCCTGGTGGGGGCCGCCGTGCTGGCCGGGGTGCGCCGGGTACTGCTGGCCGGTCTGCTGCGGTCCGGGCGGGGGCAGCAGCCAGTCGTCGCCGCCGGTGGCCTGCGGGCCGCGGGGCTGCGGGCGGCCCGGCTGCGGGGCCTGCCCGGGCTGCTCGAAGCCGGGCAGCGGGGGCAGCACGGGCGCGTTCGGGTGCAGGCCCGAGGGGCGGCCCGTGCCGGGGCCGCCTTCGGGGGCCAGCGGCTCGGCGGGCCGGTTCACCTGGGAGGGCCGGGAGCCCTGGTACTCGAACGGGTCCTGCGGGGGCCGGGGGCCCTGCGGCTGGAACCCGGGGGGCAGGTGCCCGCCGGGGCCGCCCTGCGGGGCGCCGGGACCGCCCTGCGGGGCGCCGGGACCGCCGTGCGTCCCCGGGCCGCCGGGCATCCCGGGCTGCCCCGGGGCGCCCGGGTGCTGCGGGCCCCCGGGGTGCTGCGGGGCCTGCGGGCCGCCGGGGTGCTGGCGGCCGCCGAGGTGGGGCGGGGGCGGGGCGTACCCGCCCCCGCTACGGGTGAGGAAGTTGTACCGGCACTCCTCGCAGAACGGGGCCATGGCCTCGCGCGGGGTCCGGCACTGGGGGCAGAGCTCGGCCTGCGCGGTGGGCTCTCCGCCCGCCGGCGGGAAGCCGTAGCCGTAGGAGGGCTGTGGGGCAGGAGTGGCGCCCGTGGGCGCACCCGCTCCGGCCATGCGGATGCCGCAGACCTCGCACCAGTCCTCGGAGACCGATGCGTGTCCGTTTGGGCAGGTCGGCATGTCGGCCCTTCCCCCTCTCCCCGGCAGCCCCCCAGCGGGGCCGCAATTCAGGACTTCTTCACTCGAACGGTTTTGGTGGATCGCGTTTCGAGGGTCATCTCGTCCGCATCCGTAACCTTCGCCTTCAGCCGCACAGTACCTGCCGCGGCGTCGACGACGTCGACCACCTTTGCCAGCAGTTTGGCAGTGTCCTCGTTCCCCGACGCACTCGCCAGTTGTACGGCACGTCCCAGCTTCGCCGTGGCGCCATCGAAATCTCCCGATTTACGGGCATCCAACCCCTGCTGGATGGCCCGCGCGAGCTCCGCCTGACCTGTGTAATGCGCCACTTGGGGGTTGATGGCGGTGGATACGGCGACATCGTCGGTCCAGACCGCCCGTACCAGCCCCTGGGACAGCGGGACCGCCGGGCCGCCCGCCGGATCCGGCGCCACGAGCGAGACCCGGGCCGCCAGCATCTCCTGGCCGAGTCCGGCCGGGGCGACGCGCACGCACACGTGGTAGTCCCGGGACTCGTCGCCCCAGGAGCCGGTGGGGTAGTCCCCGGCGCGCGGCCCGGCCTCCGTACGCCGCGGGGTCAGGTCCGCCACGGAGGGCGCGACCTGCTTCACGAAGAGCACCTCGGCGCCGACGGGGGTCCACAGCCGCAGCGCCACGTCGCCCACGGCCTTGCCCATCGCGGTCTCCATCATGGCGGTGAAATCCGCGGCCAGCCCGTGCGGTTCCGGGACGATGTCGGCGGTGCCGAGCAGCGCGGAGGCGATGCCCGTGACCTCCTTGACCTCCCAGTCGTAGCCCACCCCGCGGGCGTCGCAGGTGAACCGGCCCTCGCAGTGGGCCAGGGCCGCGGCCAGGTCCTCGGCGCTCTCGTGCTCGTTGCGCCCGTCGGTCAGCAGGATGCCGTGCCGGACCGGGGCGTCCGTGCCCGCGAGGAGCGTGGCGGCCAGCCGCAGCCAGGTGCCGATGGCGGTGCCCCCGCCCGAGCGGAGCCGGTGCAGGGCCGCCTTGGCCTCGGCGCGGGTGCGGGGGTCCGCCACCGCGAGCCGGCCGCCGCCGGGGTAGATGTCCTTGGCCACGTGGGTCCCGGCGACCACGGCGAAGGCCGTGCCCTCGCGCAGGGCGTCCACGGCCGCGGCCGTGGCCTCGCGGGCGCCCCGCATCTTCTCCGGCGGGTACTCCATGGAGCCCGAGCAGTCGACCATCAGCACCACCGCGGAGCCGGCGCCCGGTCCCGCGGGGCCCGCCGCCCCGGTCGCGCCCGCCGCCCCGGCCGGTACCGCCGCGCCGTGGCCGGACAGCCGGGCGCCGCCCGTGGACTGCACGGTCACGATCGCGTTGACCTCGCGCCCGCCCTCGGGGAGGTGGGCGTTCTGGTACACCTCCACGGAGAAGCGCGGAGCGGTGGGCTTGGCGAAATTGGCCATTCGGGCTGCTCCTCGGGGATCAACGGGTGGGGGGCGACGGCCGGGGTCGACGGGCCGGGGGTGCGGGCCGTGCCGGTGCTCAGGCGCCGGGCGGCCCCGGCAGCGGCGCCGGTACGGGCAGCACCGCCACGGTGATGTTGTCGTGTCCGCCGCCGTCCAGGGCGTGCCCGACCAGCACCTGCGCGCTGTGCAGCGGATGCGCGGCGGCGTCGGCGGGCAGGACCCGCTCCATCTCCGCTGCTGCCTCGGCGTAGTTCCACAGCCCGTCCGTGCAGACCAGGACCACCCCCGGCCGGTCGGGCGTGAAGGCGGCGGTGTGCGGGTCGAGCTCGTACGCGTCGGCCCCGAGCCAGCCGGTGATGGCGTGGGCCCGGGAGTCGGCGTAGGCCTCGGCCTCGCCCATCAGTCCGGCCGCGACCATCTGGGCCGCCCAGGAGTCGTCCTCGGTGAGCCGGACCGCGGGGGTCGAGCGGTCGTCGGGCACCCAGTACGCGCGGCTGTCGCCGACCCAGCCGATGACCAGCAGGCCGGTCATGGACACGGCTCCGACCAGGGTGCAGGCCGGGGCGTTCTGGTGGCCGGGGACCTCCGGGGCCAGGGCGTTGACCGCGGCGGCCGCGGCGAAGATCGCCTCGTGCATGGCCTGCCGGGGGTCGGCGCCGCGGGGCAGGGAGTCGAGGAGGGACTCGTTCGCCGCGGCGGCCGCGGCGGCGGAGGCGTCGTCCGGGCGGCTGGCCGAGGAGACCCCGTCGCACACGATGGCGACCGTGGCGGTGGAGCCGTCGGGGAGGCTGGTTGCGGAGACGGCGAAGGAGTCCTCGTTGCGGTGGTGGCGCAGCCCGCGGTCGCTGACGGCGGCCACGGTGCCGAGCTCCTCCTCCATGTGGTCCCGGTCGCGGGGCTGGGCGTGCCCGCAGTGCTCGCAGTAGCCGTCCGTGTCCACCCGGCCGGCCCGGCAGGCGACACAGGTCTTCGCCCCGTACGCGGGTGCCTTGGGAGCGGGCGAGGGAGCGGCGGGCGGTACGGTCCCGTGCCCGTCCCCCGCGCCGGGTGCGTCCCCTGCTCCTGACCCGTACCCCGGCGCGGGCTCGTCGCGGCCTGCGACCGGTCCGGCCCCGTGGCCGGGCAGCGGCTCCGGGCCCGGTGCGGGGTCCTGGCCCGGGCCGGGCTGGGCGGCGTACTCCGGGCCGTCGTACCGGATCCCGGCCTGCGGACCGGGATCGCCGGCGGGCCGGTCCCAGGAGTGGTCCTGGCCCCAGGCGGGGCCGTGCGGGGGCAGGCCTCCGGCGGCGGCCGCGGAGGCCTGGCCGGAGGGGGACCCCGCCGGTACGGGGGCCGGGCCGGGGCCGGCGGGACCGGGCGGGCCCCAGGCCGGGCCGCCCTGGCCGGGCTGCGGGAGGCCGCCGGCCGCCGGGTCCGGGGCCCAGCCGGGACCGCCGCCCGCCGAACCGGCCGCGCGGGCCGCCGGGACGGGGTCGGGGCTCCACACGGCGGAGCCGTCGGCCGGGCACTGCGGGGCCGCGGCGGGCCAGGCCGGGGTGAGGCGCATCGTGGGGCGGTCTTCGAGGACCGGGGGAGCCGCGACCGAATGGCCGCAGCGGCCGCAGTAGAGATCGCCTTCGTCCAGCGGCTCCGCACAGCTGGGGCAGCCCGACTGCCGATTCATCCGAGCCATCACTCACACCCACGTTCGGGGACGGAAACGGTTTGCCCGTTCCACCAGTTCGATCCTCTCCTCGCCGCGCTGCGCCAGTCTGGCCAGGACGCGGTAGGAGCGTTCCAGGCCGAAACGCAGCCCCTGCTCGTCCAGTTGGCTGCCGAGCAGCGAGGTCCGGCCGGGGCTCGCACCCCGGCTACCCGACAGTACCCAGTCGAGGGCCGTGCCCAGAACTTCTGTGGACAGGCGTTCGTGCCGGACGGCGTCCAGTCCGAGTGCGCGCAGGGCTTCCACCTGTCCGGCGGCCGCCGTCAGATCGGCGAGGAGGTCCTCGTCGGGGCGGCGGCTGCGCAGCCGGGCGCGCACGGCGGCGACCCGGGCCGCGGTGTAGTGGATGGACGACTCCGGTACGGACTCCAGGGCGTCCACCGCGCCGGTCCGGTCGCCGGTGGCCAGCCGGACCCGCGCCAGTCCGAACGCCGCGCTGACGAAGCCCCGGTCGGTGCTCCAGACCAGGTGGTAGTACTCCGAGGCGTTGTCCAGCTGGCCGAGGACCTCAGCGCAGAAGCCGAGGGCCAGCTTGGGCGCGGGCTCGCCCGGGAAGGCGTCGTACAGGGCGTCGAAGGACAGGGCCGCGAGCTCGTCGTCCCCGGTGGCCAGGGCGGTGACCCCGCGGGACCAGACCACCCGCCAGTCCTCCGGATGCGAGTCCTCCAGCCGGGCCAGGGCCGCACCGGCGACGGCCGGCTCGTCCAGCTCCAGCCGGGCCCGCAGCTCGCGCAGCCGCAGTTCGACGGAGTCGGTGGGCGCGGCGGCCAGCGCCCCGAGGGTCTCCGCGGCCCCGGTGCCCGCCAGACCGGCGAGGAAGCCGGCGTTCGGGTCGGTGGGGTCCACGAGCGGTACGGGCAGCGCGAGGGCGGTCGTACGGGCGTCCAGCGGGGCCAGCAGCGGCGCGGTCCGGGCCGCCGGTCCGGCCCCGGGAAGCGGCTGTCCGGGGGAGCGCGGCGCGGGTACGCCGGCACCGGCGGACGAAGGCGGTCCGAACACCGCACCGGACGTGGTTCCGAACGCCGAACCGGACGGTCGAGGGGTCGCGGATCCGGCGGGAACGGCAGCCCCGCCGCCCGCCGGACCCCCCGCGGAGACGTGCGTCGCCGTGGTCCCCAGGGCGTGCACCCCGGATCCGGCGGACTCCCCGGCCGCGGGCCCCGCGTACGGGTCAGGCAGCCGCCCCGCCGCCGGGGCCACCACCGGGGTCACCCCGCCGGAGCCGCCCGTACCGCCCGCGGAGGGCAGCCCGGAACCGTCTGCACCGCCGACACCACCCGTCCCGCCGGCCCCGCCGCCCGCCGGACGCGCCCCCGGGCCCCCGCGCAGCACCCGCCCCAGCAGCCCCCGGGGGACCGGCGCCGACCGGGCCCCCAGCTGCGAGACCTCGGCCCCGCCGAGCTCCGCGAACAGGCCCGTGTCCGGCACCCGCAGCTCGGCGTCGAACACCGTGGACAGCTGCGGCCGCGGCCGCCCGGTCTGGAGGGCCACGACCTCGCGCAGCACCCCTGTCAGCTGTTCCGCCATCTCCTGGGCGGAGGCGAACCGCTGCGCCGGATCCGGGTCCGTGGCCCGGACCAGCAGCCGGTAGAAGGACTCGTACCGGCGGAAGACCTCGATGTGCTCCGGGTCCGGCAGGCTGTCCACGAAGACGTTCGTGTAGCCCTGGAAGTCGAAGGTCAGCACGGCGAGGGTGCGCCCGACGGTGTACAGGTCGGAGGCCACCGAGGCGCCCAGCTCCGCGACCTCGGGGGCCTGGTAGCCCACCGTGCCGTACAGAGCGGACTCGTCGTCGCCCATCCTGCGGACCGCGCCCATGTCGATCAGCTTGAGCTGGTCCTGCTGCTGGATGGCGTTGTCCACCTTGAAGTCGCAGTACAGGAGCCTGCGGCTGTGCAGGTGGCCCAGGGCCTCCAGGGCCTCGATCCCGTACGCGCAGGCCTGCTCCACCGGCAGCGGGTCGCGCCGCCCGTCGGGCCGGCGCCGCTCGTTGGCTATCTCCTTGAGCGATTTGCCCCCCACGTACTCCATGACGATGTAGCCGTCGAGCGAGCCCGTGCGGTGGTCGAGGTGCTCGACGAAGTTGTAGATCCGCACGATGTTGGAGTGCTCGATCTCCGCGAGGAAGCGGCGCTCCGAGATGGCCGCGGCCATGGCGTCCTGGTCCCCGGTGTCCAGCAGGCCCTTGAGGACCACCCAGCGGTCGGACACGGCCCGGTCCACCGCGAGGTACACCCAGCCCAGCCCGCCGTGCGCGAGGCAGCCGGCGACCTTGTACTGGCCGTGCACCACGTCCCCCGGCCGCAGCTTCGGCACGAAGGAGTACGGGTGGCCGCACTTGGTGCAGAAGCCCTCGGTGCGCCCGGACCGGTCCCCGCGCGAACGGCCCACGGGCGCCCCGCAGTCGGCGCGCGAGCAGAACCGCTTGCGCTCCGGGACCTCCGGGTTCTCCAGCACCGCCGCCGAGGGGTCCGGGCGCGGCACCTCGGGCACGGACACCAGGCCCGCGCCGAGCCGGGCCCGCCCCGACAGCTGCGCCGTCGTCCGCGAACTGCGCACGGACACCGAGCGGGTGGAGGAGGCGCCGGTCAGGGAGCGGGAGAGGCGGCCGGACACCGAGCGGTGGGAACTCGACGACCGGGAGGAGCGGGAGGACCGCGCCGAGGCCGATCCGCGCGCCGACCCCTGAGAGCCCTGCGAGGCCTGGGACCCCTGCGAGCCCTGAGATCTCTGCGAGCCCCGCGAGCCCTGTGACTCCTGCGAGCCGCGGGCTCCGCGGGCCGCCGAGGTCATGCCCGTCGGCGGTGAGACGAGGTCGTCCGCCCCGCCCGCCCCGCCGGCCGGGGCCAGCCCGCAGGTCCCGCAGTACAGCTCCCCGCCGCCCATGTCCTCGTAGCTGCCCGGGCACTCCGGGCGCCGGCACGCGGTCCCCGCGCCGGCCGCCGGCATCGCGCTCATGCGCCCTCCTCCGGTCCGCTCGGCCGGTCCTGCGGCGCGTACTGCCCCGGGACCAGCATCTCGACGGCCGCCTGCTGGTAGCGCAGCACGGCCTGCTCCGCCGCCCGCAGGTCGCACGGGGCGCTCCACAGCATCCGGCGCGCGGTGTCGTACCGCTCCGTCAGGAACAGGTCCTCCGCCAGCCCGTGCCGGGCCACCTTCGCGCGGTAGGCGTCGAGCCGGCCGCGCAGTTCGGCGCGGACGGCCAGCGGGGCGGTAACCGCCGTCAGGGACTCGCGGGCCCGCAGGAGCTCCTCCTCCGCCCGCTGCTCCAGCGACTCCAGCAGCGGGGAGAGCCGGTGCCACTGGGCGGTCCGGCGGTACTCCGCCGCCGCGGACAGCTGCTCCTGGAGGGCCGTGGGCGGACCGCTGACCGCCGGCACCTCCGAGGCGGCGATCTTCGCCAGCACCTCGCCGCGGGCGGTCCGCGCCTCCGCCAGGGTCCGGTCCGCCCGCGAGAGCACGTCCCGCAGGCCCACGAGCCGCGCCTCGGCGTCCTGGCGGACGGCGAGCACGGCCCCGATCTCCCGGCGCACCTCCTCCAGCGCGCGGGCGGCCCGGTCGTACCGGGCGGTGTCGGGACGGCCCCCGCCCGGGGCGGCGCTGCCGGCCGCGGGCTGCCAGAAGGCCAGCGGGTCCGCGATCACCTCGGCCCGCAGCGCGGTCAGCTCACGGGTGATCGACTCCAGGTCGTCCCCCGAGGGGTGCTCGCCGGGGCGCACCCCGACCGAGTGCGCGAGCGAGCGGGTGCGGTGCAGCTCGGCGGAGAGCAGGTCGATGCGGGCGGGCAGCGCCGACCACACCGAGTCCGCCGCCACCACCATGTCCAGGGAGCTCGCGTACAGGTCGTTCATCCGCGCGACCAGCCCGGCCAGGGTGAACCGCTCGGCCAGCGCCGAGCCCTCCGCCCCGCCGCCCGCGACGGTCACGCCCGCCCCGCGCAGCCGCTCGGTCAGCTCGACCAGGTCCTCCCGGGCGAGCCAGCGCCGCCGCTCGCGGATCTCCCGGGCCTCCTTCAGGGCGTCGCTGTACGCGTCGAAGTACGTCCACAGCCGGGTCACGGCCGCCTCCGTGACCGCCCAGCGCTCGCGGGTGGTCCCGGTCAGCTCGGCGCCCTCCAGGAGGCGGCGCCCGGCGTGGTCCTGGAGCGCGAGCAGGGAGGTCTCGACGGCCTCGTGCTCGGCCGCCAGCCGGGCCAGCGCACGGTCGACCCCGTCCCGGTCCATCACGGGGACCGCGGAGCCGTCCGCGGAGGCGGGAATAGGTCCCGTACCGGCCATCGGTAGCCTCTCTGCCGTTGGTTCCAACATCCGCACCCGCCCCGCTACGAGCGGTACTTCGGGGCCGGGGGCCCGCTGATGCCCGGGAGGTCTGCGGCCAGCCACTTACGGTAGGCCGTCATCCAGGGGCTGCCGTCCCCGCCCTGCCGGTACCCGTCCAGGACCTTGTTGACCCGGCGCACCAGGTCCGGGGACTCCTTCTTCATGGCCACGCCGTAGAACTCCCTGGCGAACGGGCGGCCCACCACGCGCACCCCCGGGTCCTGCGCGGCCAGGCCCGCCGCGAGGGCGTTGTCTGTCACCATGCCGTCCACCTCGCCGAGCTGGAGCCGCACCAGGCAGTCCAGCTGGTTGGGCACGGTCGTCGAGATGTCCGCGCCGAAGGAGTTGGCCTTCAGCGCCGTCTCCGCCGTCGAACCGCTCGCCGAGCAGATCCTGCGGCCCTTCAGGGAGGAGTCGTACCCCGTGATCGGGGAGCCCTTGGGGACGAGCACCTGCGGGCCCGTCTCGAAGTACGCCGTCGAGAAGGCCACGTCCTCCAGGCGCTTGCAGTTGATGGTCATCGTCCGCACCACCACGTCCACCCGGCCCTCCTTCAGGGCGGGGATCCGCTGGCTGGTCGGGATGGCCCGGTAGATGACGGCGTTCTCGTCGCCCAGGATGTCCTTCGCGATGGCCTTCACCAGGTCGATGTCGAAGCCCTCCAGCCGGCCCGTGGCCGGATTGCGGTAGCCCCAGCGGTAGCTGTTCTGGTCGATGCCTGCGATCAGCTTTCCGGCCGCCTTGATCCGGTCGATGGCCGGGCCGCCGGCCGCCGACGGGGGCAGGCTCGCCTCCGGGTCCTCGCAGGTGTCCTCGCCCTCGGCCGCCTCCCCGGGCGCCCTGACCACCACCGAGGTCCCCGGGGAGGCGGCCGCCTCCCCGGCCGGTCCGGCGGTCTCCCGCTGGAGCGGCACCAGCACCGCCCCGGCCGTCAGCACGCAGGCCAGGGCCATGCCCGTCACCCCGCCCCAGCCGCGCAGCCGCCGCCCGGCCCCGGACTCCCGGTCCGCCCCGTCCCGCCCCGCCCTCATCCGCATCTCACCTGTACTCCGAAAGCCGGCGTCCGATGCCGAGCAGCGCGGCGACCGCGCCCAGTACGGCCAGGGCGGCGGCCCCCGCCACCAGGCCGCCGAAAGCGCCCACGCCGTCACGGGCCGCGCGCGCGAACTCCGCCTGCTCGTGGGCCAGTGCCTCTTCCAGGGCCGCGTCCACCTTGTCGAAGGAGGCCCCCGTGCTGTCCTTGCCGCCGATCACCTGCACCAGCGCGCCCTCGTAGTCGCCCGACACGTCCGTGGCCCGCGCCGCCTGGTGCCGCGCCTGCCACTCCCGTACGGCCGTCATGGCCCGCGCCACCGGGGCGGAGCCCTCCGGGTCGTCCGCCAGCCGGCTCGCCCGCTCCAGCCCGCCGTCGAGCTCGGTCATGGCGCTCAGGTAGTCCACGTCGTACTTGTCGGACTTCTTGTCCGCCGCGAGCACCGCGCCCCGCGACACCAGGGTGAGGTTCTCGTTCGCCCGGGCCTGGAGCGAGCTGATCCGGGCGTCGTTGAGCACCTTCAGCGAGGCCTGCCCGGCCGTACGGGACTCGCCCAGGCCCGACCGGGCCAGACCGTGCCCCACCGCCAGCCAGAGCAGCACCACCACGGACGCCGCCGTGGCCGCCAGCAGGCCGTGGTTGAACACGCGGTTCGTCCGGCGGTAGTTGCGCCGCTGGGCCCAGGCCAGCACCCCTATCGCCAGCAGCCCGGCGGCCAGGGCGGCGGCCGGCCAGCGGTCCGCCTGCGCGTAGTCCCGGTACAGCCGGCCGGTCTCGGCCTCGTACAGCCGCTGCGCCGCGGGCAGCAGCTTCGTGCTCATCTGCGTGTTCGCGTAGCGCAGGTACGCGCCGCCCAGCGGGAGGCCCTGGCGGTTGTTGGCCCGCGCCTGTTCGATCAGGCCCGTGTAGCGCGGCAGCTCCTCGCCCAGCAGGGCTATCTCCCGGCGGGACTGCTCCGACCCCTGGGTGTTGGCCGCGGCCTTCACCAGCAGCCGGGAGGCGTTGCCGATGTCCTTCAGGTACCGCTCGCGCAGGGCGCTGGACTCCCGGCCGCCGGACAGGAACCCGCTGGAGGAGGCCGTGTCCGCGTCCGCCAGCGAGCGGTAGATGCTGGCCGCGTCCGCGCTCAGCGGCTGGCTGCGGTTGACCACGTCGTCCGCGGCGGCCGAGCGGTCCGCGACCTGCCAGGCCGTCACCGAGCCGAACAGCACCACCAGCGCGGCCAGTACGGCCCCGATGATGCGCAGCCGGCCGGGCTCGGTGGTCGCCGCGGCCCGCAGCCGCTCCGTGCCCTCCGCCCACGCGCTGCGCCGCTTCGGCGGCGGTGGCGGCGGATGCCCCCCGCTCCCGGGCGCGACCGAAGGCGCGCTCGACACGTATGTCACCTGACCTCCCCCTGGGTCGCGGACGGCGGACGCCTGCCCGGTGCCGCGCTGCCGCGGCGCCGCACCGGCCTGCGGCGCTCAAGCCGCAGGCCCGGCCAGCAGTATGGCCGCCGTGGCCGACATGCACAGCATCGCTGTCTCGATCGTGCCGGATCGTCCCCTGCCGATCCGCCCTACCCGGCTCCTCCCCGACCCCGGACGCCTGCCCGGGCCCTCCCGGCCCCTCCCCGAACCCCTCCCGAACCCCTTGCGGACCCTCCGGGGCCGCCACGGCCGCTCCCGCAGCCGTCCGCCCCGCCGGTCCTTCCCCGTCTATACGCACGGGGCCCCTCCCACGGTTCCCTACCTGCCCAGCCGCCGCCCGGTTCACCCGAAGAGACCACACACCCTTCGGAGGGCCTGAGCCCCGGCCCCGTACGGAAACGGAAACGGAAACCGACACGGAAACGGAAACCGACACGGAAACGGAAACGGCCGCGCCCCCGCCCGGACCGCTGGGGGTCCGGACGGGGGCGCGGGGCCGCAGCGCCTGCGGGCGCTACTTCGACAGCCGGGTGCCGCCGCCGGAGACGGGCGGCGGGATCGGGGTGGTGGCCAGGGACTGCGGCGAGGCCGGGTTGGCCAGCGCCGAGGGCGGGGCCACCGCCGCGGAGGGGTCCGCGGCCGGGGCGTCGTCGTCCGCGGCGCCCACGCCGCCGACGATCCGGATGCCCGCCTCGTCGAAGGCCTGCTTGATCCGCCAGCGCAGCTCGCGCGCCACTGAGAACTGCTGACCGGGCATCGTCTTCGCGGACACCTTCACGGTCATCGAGGCCAGCAGCACCTCGTCCAGGCCCAGCACCTCCACCGGACCCCACAGCCGCTCGTCCCAGGGGGACTCCTTGGCCATGGTCTCGGCCACCTCCTCGATGACCGCGCGGACCTTCCCGAGGTCCTCGCTCGGCCTGACCTGCACGTCCACGTCCGCGGTGGCCCAGCCCTGGCTGAGGTTCCCGATCCGCTTCACCTCGCCGTTGCGGACGTACCAGATCTCGCCGTTGTCCCCGCGCAGCTTGGTGACCCGCAGGCCGACCTCGACGACCTCGCCGGAGGCGACCCCGGCGTCGACCTTGTCGCCCACTCCGTACTGGTCCTCCAGGATCATGAAGACGCCCGAGAGGAAGTCCGTGACCAGGTTGCGGGCGCCGAAACCGATGGCCACACCGGCCACACCGGCGCTCGCCAGCAGCGGGCCCAGGTTGATCTGGAGGGCGCCCAGCACCATCAGCCCGGCGGTGCCGAGGATCACGAAGGAGGCCACCGAGCGCAGTACCGAGCCGATGGCCTCGGAGCGCTGGCGCCGCCGCTCGGCGTTGACCAGGAGACCGCCGAGTGCGGTGCCCTCCACGGCCTCCGCACTGCGGTTCATCCGGCTTATGAGCTTGGTGATGGCCTTGCGGACCACCGAGCGCAGCACGCCGGCGATCACCATGATCAGCAGGATCTTCAGGCCGACGTTCAGCCAGCTGGCCCAGTTCTCCTCCACGAAGCTCGCGGCGTTCGTGGCGCTCTCGTGGGCCTCTTGGAGCGTGTTCGGAGCCTCGGGCGTGAGGGCAGCCAGGGCCGGCAGGGGGGCGGGCCAGGACACGACGGGAACCTCCAGGTGCAATGTCTGCCCGCCGGAAGGGGTGTGCGGGCAGGCCAACCACACTAACCGGGCCGCCCCCTCGTCCCGGCTCCCCCGATGGGGGGAGAGACCAGGCTCACCCGGCGCCCGCCCGCCTGTGGGCGAAAACACCCCCGGCCCGTTACGGACCCGTGGTGGCGCTTCGACCAGCGGTGAGGGGAGACTGAGAACAGATCGTCCCGGCGCGAGCCACGCGCCGCCGGCGTACAAGGAGGCACCCGTGCCACACGTCCTGGTCCTCAACGCGTCGTACGAGCCGCTCGGCGTCGTACCGCTCCGCCGCGCGCTCGTCCTCGTCCTGGAGAACAAGGCGGTCTCCCTCGAGGAGAGCGGCGCCTACCTGCACAGCGCCACCAGAGCCCTCCCCGCGCCCAGCGTGGTTCGGCTCAAGCGGTTCGTGCGGGTCCCCTACCGGGGGCCCGTTCCTCTCACCCGCCGCGCGCTCTTCGCGCGCGATGGCGGGCGCTGCATGTACTGCGGAGCCGTGGCGACCAGCGTCGACCACGTGATCCCGCGCAGCCGCGGGGGCCAGCACGTCTGGGACAACGTGGTCGCGGCCTGCCGCCGCTGCAACCACGTCAAGGCCGACCGGCACCTGGTCGACCTCGGCTGGCGGCTGCGCCACCCGCCGGCCCCGCCCTCGGGACTGGCCTGGCGGATCATCGGCACGGGCCACCGCGACCCGCGCTGGATGCCGTACCTCCAACCGTTCGGAGCGGAGGACGCGGTGGCCCGGATCGACGGCGTATCAGCCTGAGACCGGGCCCTTCTCGTACCCGGCCCCGCCGCCCGGCGGGCCCGGGTACGCCCGTGTGCGCGCAGCCCCGTCCGGGCGCGGCTACGGGGCGACCGCGTACGCCTCCACCGACCACAGGCTCACGCCGAACCGCGTGCCCCGCCGGTCCGCGGCCACCCGCACGAAGCGCACCCCGGGCTCGTCCATCCGGACCGACTCGCGCCCGCCGCGGGAGTCCGCGACCACCGCGGCCGTCCTCCAGTGCAGCCCGTCGGCCGAGGTCTCGATGCGGTACGCGGAGGCGTACGCGTCCTGCCAGGTCAGCACGACCTGCCCCAGCCGCGCCGGGGCCGCCAGCTCCAGCTGCCACCAGGCCCCGTCCTGCGCCGGGGAGGACCACCGGGTCGCCGGGTCCCCGTCCGCGGCGGCCGCCGCCGGGAAGTCCGGGGTTTCGTCCCCCGAGGAGGCGGTCCGGGCGCCGCGGGCCAGGTCGGGGCCGCCGGTGCGCGGGAAGGCCCGTACGGTCAGGGTGCGGGACTCGCCCCCGAAGCTCACCGGCACCTCGTACACCCCCGCCGGCGTGCCCTCCGGAACGGTCACCTCCACGGGTACGGACACCCGGGCGCCCCGCGGGACGGTGGCCCGCGGCGGCAGTTTCACCTCGATGCCGTGCGGGGCCTTCGCCGACAGCGCGCCCTCGACCTGGCCGGGCCGCAGCCCCGACAGCTCGGCCGCCACCCGCTGAGCGCCCCCGCCGATCTCCGCGTCCGCGCGCCCGCCGCCGCCCAGCTCGAAGCCCGCGGCGGGCTCGTCCGCGAACCAGGGCACCAGCCGGTGCACGGCGGGCGGGGCGCCGCTGCCGCCGGTCCAGCGCAGCCGCAGCGCATCCGCGCGCACGCCGCCCGCGGCGGTCTGGGTCCAGCCGGTGGGCGAGGCCTCGCCGATCGTGCGCCAGCCCTCGCCGGGTACGTGCGCCTCGACGGCGGCCCGGGCCCCGGCATCGCCCGTGACCTGCCCGGAAGCCCGGCCGGCCGGATCCGTCATCACGGTCACGGCCTCCACCGGACGCGGCCGTTCCAGCTGCACGGTGTACGTGCCGGAGTCGCGGGCCACCGCGCCGGGGACGGCGCGGCTCGCCCCCGTCCAGGCGTCGGCCTCCCGTACGGCCCGGGAGAGGAAGGGGTCGAGCACCCCCTTGCCGACGGTGGCCGCCCCGGCCCCGGACTCCAGGGCCGTACGGGCGGCGCGCAGGTCCAGCGCGGCCCGCCAGGCGGCGGCGCCGTCCCCGGCGGACTGGGCCCGCAGCAGGTCCACGGCCAGTTCCCCGGCCCGCCCGTAGCGGTCGAGCCGCTCCAGCCAGGGCCCGGCCTCGGCGGCGAGTGCGCCCCCTGCGGTCCCGGCGAGGTCCGCACGGGCCCGGCGCAGGCCGGTGAAGGCGGCGCGCAGCCGGTCCGCCGCCCGGTCCCGGGCGGCCCGGTCCGTACCGCCGCGGGTCTGCCAGAACGCGGCCAGCAGGGGCCGCAGGTACGCGGACTCGCCGGAGTCCAGCACCGAGGAGGAGGTGTTCCCGGCCAGCGCGCCGAGGGCCGCGCCGGCCTTCGCGTCCCCGTCGGCCAGGGCGTCCAGGGCGGCCCGCCAGGACTCGCCGGCGCGGTAGGAGCGCGGGTTCCAGGCGAAGTCGGCGGCCGTGAACAGGGGGATGCGGGAGGCGGTGGCCTGGGGCATGGCATTGGCCAGCAGGGCGGCCGAGCCGTTGGCCACGGCCGGCGCGCGGCCCGTGTACGGGCCGAGGAACAGCCGGTCCTGCGCGTAGTCGTTGACCGGGTAGTTGTCCATGGTCACCAGCGGGTGCCCGAACACCTCCCGCGCGTCCGCCAGCTCCGGCCCGGTGATGGTCCGCGGCACCACGCCCACACCCGTCCACGCCACCTGCACGCGCGCGTCGAGGGCCCGCGCCAGCTCGGTGCGGTACGGGGTGGCACCCTCCTGGTAGTACTCCGTCGGCACCACCGACAGCGGCTCCGCCCCCGGGTGGCGGCGGGCCAGGTGCGCGGCGAGCACATCCGCCAGCTCCGCATGGGCGCGCGCTGCGGCCCCGGGGCCGCGGCCGTACTTCCGCCGGTCCGCCCGGCAGCCCCACTCGCTGTAGCTGACGTCCTGGAACTGCAGCTGGAAGGCCCGGAAGCCCAGGTCCGCCATCGCGTCGACCTTGCGCAGCAGGGCCTCGCGGTCCTCGGCGGAGGACAGGCACATGGTCTGCCCGGGGGCCACCGCCCAGCCGAGCACCACGTGCCCGGCCCGGGCCGCCTGCGCCAGCGCCCGGAAGTCCTCCTGCTGCGCGGCCGGGTACTCCTCGCGCCAGCGCGCGGTGCGGTACGGGTCGTCACCGGGGGCGTACAGGTAGCGGTTCTGCTTGGTCGCCGCCATGAAGCCCAGGTGTGCGAGCCGCTGTTCGCGGGTCCAGGGGTGCCCGTAGAAGCCCTCGGTGGTGCCGCGGACCGCGGCGGCGGGCCAGTCGCGCACGCGCACGCCCGGGACGCTGCCGCCCGCGGCGAGCTGACGGAGGGTCTGGACGGCGTGGAAGAGGCCGTCCAGGCCGGTGCCGGACAGGGCGACGGTGTCCCGGCCCGCGTGCCGTCCGGCCGCCAGCCGGTAGCCGCCCGCGGGCAGGTCCCCGGCCTCGGCCGCGCCGAGCGCCCGCAGCGCCTCCTCGGCGGGGGCCTGGACGCGCACCACGGTGCCGCGCGCGGGCAGCGGGGCCAGCGGGGAGCGCTCGTGCAGGGTGCGGACCCCGGCGGAGCGCAGCACCGCGCGCAGCGCGGCCAGCGCGTGCGGGTCGGCGTCGGCGGGGGCGACGAGCACCGCCTCGGCGCCCAGGGGCACGGGCCTGCCCGCGGGGGTCAGGGACTGCGGCCGGGGCCAGACGGGCGGGACGCCCCCGGCGCGGGCGGCGGTCCCGGAGGCGGCGGCCGCCGCGGCCGTACCCGCCGTGCCCCCTGCGCCTGCTGCGGCCTGCGCCGCGCTCTCCGCGTCGGCCCGGGCACCGGCTCCCGCCGCCCCCGGCCCGGACTCCCCGGCCGCGGGCGGGGTCTGACCCGCCGTCGGCCCCGGGGCGGGCGCGGCCAGCACGCCGGCGGCGCCGGAGAGCCCGCCGGCGAGCAGTCCGCCGATGACGGCGGCCGCCGCGGCCGTGGTCCGCTTCCTGCCCCTGAAGTGCACGAAGCCTCCTGGATTGAGTCGTCCCCCGCTCGTCCGAACCGACCAGAGCCCACCACCCGTACGGCGTAAGTGTCAATGAGCGCGGCCGTTGTGCCCGCTATGCCCGGAGTTTTTGATCATGTTGGCGGTGAATGCCGTGCGACGGGATGGGTAGGGCTGTGTTGTCCCAGGTGTTCCCGTTTCGCACGGCCCGGCCGCGCCGCGCCCGTGCACCCGCAACCACGAAGCACAGAGGTGCCGATGAGCCTTGCCCGGCTCGCGGCGATGCACGGGGTGGCCACCTCGTACTCGCCCTCGCAGGACGTCACCGTCCAGGTGTCCGACCGGACCGTCCTCGCGGTGCTCGCCGCCCTGGGGGTCGACGCCTCGACCCCGGAGCGGCTGCGGTCCGCGCTCGACTGCGCGGCGGCGGACCGCCTGCTGCCCGCCACGGTCGTGCAGTGGTCCGGCGACGCTCCGCCCGCCGCCCTCGCCCGGCTCCCCGATGGCACCCGCCTGCCGGTCCGCCTGGAGGGCGGGGGAGAGGCGGACTGGGGCCCGGGTCTGCCGCACGGGGTGCACCGGATCGAGGCCCTGGCCCCCGACGGCCGCCGCGCCGCCGCCACGCTGGTCGTCGCCCCGCCCCGCGCCCCCGCCCCCGCCGGCCGGGCGCACGGCTTCCTCGTCCAGCTCTACTCCCTGCTCACGGACCGCTCCTGGGGCATGGGCGACCTCGGGGACCTCGGCGAGTTCGCCGCCTGGGCCGCCGCCGCCCACGGCGCCGGGTTCGTCCAGATCAACCCGCTGCACGCGGCCGTGCCCGGCACCCCGACCGACCCCTCCCCGTACCGCCCCTCCTCCCGGCGCTTCCCGGACCCCGTCCACCTGTGCATCGAGGACCTGCCGGAGTACGCGGAGCAGACCGCCGCGGGCGACCCGGGCCGCCGCCGCGCCCTGGCGGACCTCGCCGCCCGCGGGGCCGGCCTGCGCCGGGCCGTGCTGGAGGACGGCGCCCTGATCGACCGGGACGCCGTCTGGGAGCTCAAGCGGGCCGCACTGGAGCTGCTGTACGCCGTCCCGCGCAGCCCCGGCCGCGAGGCCGCCTACCGGGCCTTCCGGGACGGGCAGGGCCCGGCCCTCGACGCGTACGCCGCCTGGTGCGCCGAGGCCGCGGGCGCCCCCGGGAGCACCGACTTCCACCGCTGGCTGGTCTGGCTGACGGACACCCAGCTCGCCGCCGCCCAGGCCGCCGCCCGCACCGCCGGCATGGCCGTCGGCCTCGTCCACGACCTCGCCGTCGGGGTCCACCCGGAGGGCGCCGACGTCCGCGTGCACCCCGGGAACTACGCCGCGGGCATGTCCGTCGGCGCCCCGCCCGACGCCTTCAACGCCCGCGGGCAGGACTGGGGCCTGCCGCCCTGGCGGCCCGACGCCCTGGCCGCCTCCGGTTACGCGCCCTACCGCGAGCTGCTGCGCGGGCTGCTGCGGCACGCGGGCGCCCTGCGCATCGACCACGTGATGGGTCTGTTCCGGCTCTGGTGGATCCCGCCGGGCGCCCCGCCCACGGAGGGCGCGTACGTCTCCTACGACGCCGAGGCCATGCTCGCGATCCTGGTCCTGGAGGCGCACCGGGCGGGGACGGTGGTCATCGGAGAGGACCTGGGCACGGTCGAGGCGGGGGTCCGCGAGACCCTGGCCCGGCGCGGGGTGCTCGGCACCTCCGTGCTGTGGTTCGAGCGGGACTGGGAGGGCGGCGGGCGGCCGCTGGCCCCCGCCGAGTGGCGGGCCGACTGCCTGGCCACGGTCACCACCCACGACCTGCCGCCCACGGCCGCCCGCCTGACCGGCGAGCACATCGAACTGCGCGGGCGCCTCGGGCTGCTGGCCCGCCCGCTCGCGGAGGAGCGGGCCGCCGACGCCGCCGAGACCGCCGAATGGCTCGGCACCCTGGAGGGCCTCGGCTTCGACGTGGCGGACGAGGAGGCGGCCGTACGGTCCCTGTACGGGTTCCTGCTGCGCACCCCGGCCCGGCTGGTGGGGGTCTGGCTGCCGGACGCCGTGGGCGACCGCCGCCCGCAGAACCTCCCCGGCACCTGGGACCAGTACCCCAACTGGCGGCTTCCGGTGTCCGATGCCGCCGGCCGTCCGGTCACCCTGGCGCAGCTCGCCGCCTCCGAGCGGCTGAACGCCCTGATGGCGGCCCTGCGGACGGGTGGCGATCCGGGCGGCGCACCCCGTACGGCACCCCCGGGCGCGCGGGCCGATTAGGTGTTCGCTACGTTTGCACCGTGGACAAGAAGAACGCTCTGCGCGCCGGCGCCGTCACGGCCGGAACGACGCTGATGATGATGCTGATGACGTCTCCCGCCCTCGCGCTGACCCGCGACGACGGCGACGATCCGGCCCCCCGCCTGAGTGTGGCCGAGACGCTCGGGCTGTTCGTTGCCGCGCCGATCGTGCTGTTCCTGGTGATCGCGGGCCTCGTGATGGTCGGCGACAAGTCCCGCAAGCAGCCGCAGGGCTGATCCGGGTACTGCCCCGGGGGCGACCCCGGAGGCCGGCCTTCGTTTCTCCGGCAGGGCGCCGGAGGTCCGTACCGCAGCGCGGGGGCGAGGATCCCGGAGCCTCGCGGCTGTTTCGCTGGTGGTCTCCTCCACCCTGCCGGTCCGTCGGATCTCCCCCGGCTCG